>NZ_CP035951.1:2435000-2735000 GCF_013376875.1 Acidovorax sp. JMULE5 | reverse complement strand
GCACCGGGTATGTGTCCTGCCTGGTACTCGTCGGCCTCGCGCACGTCGATCAGAACATCGGCTAGTCGGATGGCTTCATCGGCTTGGTCGATGGAGACTTCATGGACCTGGGCTTTCGCTGCGGCCACGAGATCGTGGGCTGTTTTCATCGGACGTTTCCTCAAGTAGTGAGACGATGGATATGCCGCGCTGTCATTTGAGGACGGCGTTGTTGGCGTCCAGCACTTTCAGCACGATGGGAATGCCCTGCCCCACGCTCTGGGTTACCGTGCAATAGCTTTCGAACTGGCCCAGCACGCGGTCCAGGTGTTCCAGTTGTGCGGCGGGTACGCCCAAGCGCAAGGTGGCATCCATGCGCAGCACGCGCAGGCGCCCTTCAGGGTTGCGGCCAACCTGGGCCACCACAGTGGCGCGCAATGGCTCCGGTGACTGTTTGAATTTGCGCAGCGCAAACAGCAGGGAGTCACTCAGGCAGTTGCCCACCGCTGCGCAAAGCAACTGCACCGGCGATGGGCCCTTGCCCGAGCCCAACGGGGCGGGTTCGTCGCCGATCAGATGGGGGACGGTGCCACCAAAATGGATGTCAAAGCGGTAGTCCTCTTGCTGGACAAGCTCAACGGTGATCTGTTCGTTGCTCATGGAAATCTCCGGGATCTTCAGAGGGGTTGGCTGGTGGATAGCGTGTCACAGCGCGTTCACGGGAATCTTGAGATAGGTCACGCCGTTGTCTTCTGCCGGGGGCATCGCCCCGGCCCTGATGTTGACCTGCACCGACGGCAGGATGAGAACGGGCATGTCCAGCGTTGCATCGCGCCGGGTGCGCAGTTCGACGAATGCCGCTTCGGTCATGCCGTCGTGCACATGGATGTTGTGGGCGCGCTGAGCGGCGACCGTGGTCTGCCAGGCGGGGGCGCGCTCTGCGGGGGGGTAGTCGTGGCACATAAAAAGGCGGGTCTGTGCGGGCAGGCTGAGCAGCTTGCGCACCGACTGGTACAGCGTGTGCGCATTGCCACCCGGGAAGTCGCAGCGCGCGGTGCCGACGTCGGGCATGAACAGGGTGTCGCCCACCAACACGGCGTCTGCAATCTGGTACGCCATGCACGCAGGGGTGTGGCCCGGCACGGCCAGCGCCTTGGCTTCGAGCTGGCCAATAGAAAACACTTCTTCGTCGTGCAGCAGGTGGTCGAACTGACGGCCATCCGGGTGGAACTCTGGCTCCAGATGGAAGATGGCTTTGAACACCTCTTGCACCTGGGTGATGGCGGCTCCGATGGCGATTTTTCCTCCCAGCTTGCTGCGAAGGTAGTGTGCGGCGGACAGGTGGTCGGCATGGGCATGGGTTTCCAGAATCCATTGCACGGTCAAACCCTTGCTCTGGACGAACGCTACCAGACGATCCGCAGAATGCGTGCGGGTGCGGCCTGATTTTGCGTCGTAGTCCAGCACCGAATCCACCAGTGCGCAGTGGCCCCCGAGCTCGTCAAACACCACGTAGCTCACGGTCCAGGTCGTGTCGTCAAAGAAGGCTTCTATCTGGGGCTTCACGGGGGTCTCCTGTTGCAGGCTCGATGGACACAATGCTCCGAGTGTGGCGGTGGCAAGCGCCTGATCCCATCAGTCGCGTTCGATGGGGCGGCCCAGCTGTAGGGCCACACTGCTCACACCGCCGCCATTGGACACCTGGCTGTAGCCTTGCGTGCGCAACCACTGGACTGCCATGCCCGAGCGTGCGCCCGAGAGGCAGCAAAGCACCATCGGCTGGTCGCGGTGTGGGAGCGCTACAGCGGCCTGCTGGGCCAGGCTGTCCAGCGGCAGGTTGATGGAGCCAGCCACATGGCCTGCTGCGAATTCGCCAGGCGAACGGACGTCGACGACCAGGGGAAGCGTGGAGGCGGGGTGGTGATTCATGGCGCTGGCGGTGTGGGGGTGTGGGATGAGGGCATGGTTGGGGGCGATTCAAGGTGTGGGCGGAGCCAGCATGTGCGCTGTGTCGGTGGCCGCTTGCAACGCGGCCTCATCCAGTTGGCCCGCCAACGCGATCAACTGCAGGCGTTCTTGCGCCATGTGAGTCTGGTGCCCCAGCAGGTTGGATTGCGACTGCATCGCGTCATTGTGTGCCTGCAGCAAATCCAGTGTGGTGCGGTCGCCCACCTGGCGACCCAGTTGGGTCGCCAGCAGCCGGACCTGGGCCGACCTGAGCGCCGACTCCAGGGCCTGGGTCCGGGCAGCTCCGGCCTGCAGGTGCAGCCAGCTGGTGCGTACCTGCTGGGCTACGGCGAGCCGGGCGCTGTCGAGGTCGGCCTGGGCCTTGTCCTGAAGGCGCAGCAGTTCCTGATGGCGCGCATCAAGTTGGCCACCGGTGTACAGCGGCACCTGGATCTGCACACCCACCATGTACTGGCGTGCGGAGTTGCTGGCAGAGCCCCACCGGCCAGATCCTGACAGGTGGTCGCCTCCCGTCTGGGCCACCAGGTCCACCTTGGTGCTGGCAAAACGCGCCGCCTTGGTGGCCTCTTGCTCGGCCAGGGCGAGGGCCTGCGCCTGGGTACGCACCTGAAGGTTGTCCTGCGCGGCGAGATCCAGCCAGTGAGGCAGGGGTGCGAGGGGTTTGCCATCGCGCAAGGTGGTGGGTTCGTTGCCCGACGAGGCGGGCAGGTGCAGGGGGGGCAGTTGCGCAGGATTCCAGCCTGTGGTTTGGGCCAGAGCCTGGCGCGCAATCTGCATCTCGACATCGGCTGCTTGCACCAGTGCAGCGTTGGCCTGCGCACGCGCCTCGGCTTCGCGCACATCCGTGATCGGCGAGTCTCCCAATGCAAAGCGGTCCTGCGCCTCTTTGAGAGCCTGATCGGTTGCTTCCTGCTGGCGCAGTAGCAACGCGCGCTGCTGCTGCGCCAGCACGGCCGAGAAGTACTGCTGGGCCGTTCGCAGCATCAGCTGTTGCTGCACCGAGGCGGCCTGCAGTTCTGCCAGATCGGCGGACAGCTGCAGCTGGCGCCCCTGTGCGCTGCGCTCGGGGTTGTACAGCGGCATGCGCGCCTCCACACCCCAGCGTGTGCCCGGGCCGCTGCGGACCGAGGTGTCAAAACCCACCCCAGAGGTCTGTGGTGTCCCTGGCATGGAAAACGCGGCCCCCTGGGCAGAGGTCTGTGAGCCCATCGCGCCTGCCGCAGCCTGGGCCGTCACAGAGGGGTTCCACAAGCGGCTGGCCTGCACGCGGCGGGCCTCGCCTGCGGCGCGTGTGGCCGCTGCTGCTGCCATGTCCGGGTGTTGCTGCCGTGCGGCCAGCCAAGCTTCGTGCAAATCTGCCGCCTGGGCTGCACCCATGCCGCAGGCCAGCAAGGCAGCGCTCAGGAGGAGTTTGCGCATGGCGTGGTCCTCCTTAGCAGCCTGGGCGCACGCCCAGCTTGCGCAAGATGGTCTCCATCAGGCACCACTTGGTGAGTCCGCTCTGCAGCAGGTTCACGCCCACAAACGCCGTGAAGGCCAGCCACCACTGGCTGGCAAAAATAGGGCTGCCGGGAATGCCCAACGCCAGAGAAAGCAGGATGAAGGTGCCTGCGACCAAACGAACGATTTGCCAGGTTGTCATGATGAACTCCTTGTTAAGAAACGATAAAAATTGGGGGTGGGTGCGTGGTCACGCGCCGGTCAATGGGGCTTTTGCTCGTGCAGGCGGGTGATGCCCAGGAGCTTGAGCACGTACTTCTCGTAGATGGGCTCGGAATTGCCCGACTTCATCTTGTTCAGGAAGTACTTCTCGAAAGCAATCTTGCCCAGGTGCACCCATTTACCCTTCTTGAACCAGTTGACGTTGCGCGGCGGCATTTGCGGCAGCGCTACAAACGCCGCGCCGGTGTCCCCCATGTCGGCCAGGCAGATGGCGTTCCAGGTGGCGGTGGCGTTGGCGGGCTGGCCCGCGATGTCAGCGGCAATGTTGTGCACGATGGCCGAGACCATGGTCTCGATCATGTAACCCGTCTTGGGCGCCCCGGTGGGGACGGGTGTTACCTCGACGGGAGGAATCGCAACGCATACCCCGGCAGAGAAGATGTGGGGGTAGGCCTTGCTGCGCTGGTGCTCGTCGATCAACACGAACCCGCGCGGGTTGCACAGCCCGGGCACGGACGCCACGGCATCAACCCCTTTGAAGGCAGGCAGCATCATCGACAGCTTGAAGCCCAGCTCGTGCTGCTGGTGCACCTGGCCTTTGTCGTCCAGCTGCTCGACAAACATCTTGCCCGCTTCAACCCGTGTGGTGCGCGCGTTGTGGATCCACTTGATGTCCTGGCTGCGCAGCTCGCTCTCCAGCATGCTCTTGCTGTCGCCCACGCCGCCCAGGCCCAGGTGGCCGATGTAGGGCTCGCTGGTGACAAAAGTGATCGGCACCTTGTGGCGCAGCTTGCGCTTGCGCAGGTCCGCTGCAACGATGAATGCGAACTCGTAGGCCGGGCCAAAACAGCTCGCGCCTGGCATGGCGCCAATGACGATGGGGCCGGGGGCTTCCAGAAACTTCTGGTAGTCGCGCCAGAAGTGCTCCGCATGGTCTACGGAGCAAACCGAATGTGTGTGCCCGTTGAGAGGGCCAGAACCAGGCACTTCCTCAAAGGCCAGCCGGGGGCCGGTGGTGATTACCAGGTAGTCATAGGCCACGGTGCTTCCGTCTTCCAGCATGACGGCTTTGCCCGGAGCATCGATGGATTTCACCGGTTGAGCGATGAAATCAATGCCCTTGCGCTCCAGCAAGGGGCGGATCTGCAGGACGATGTCATCGCGCTTTCGCCAGCCCACGGCGATCCAGGGGTTGGAGGGCACGAACTGGAAGTAGTCCACCGCGCTGATCACTGTGATCCGATCCTCGCGTGGCAGCTTGCTGCGCATTTCGTACGCAGCCGGCATGCCTCCAATACCCGCTCCAATAATCACTACGTGTGCCATGTTGTCTCCTGTCGTTGAAGGATGGTTGTTGTTGCCCGGCCGCTTGTGTGGCTCTGAGCGTTCAGTGCGTTCCGTGGTGCACGGCAGCCTCTGTCGGGCTGTTGTCAGGGCGGCCGGCAGGCTCTGCGCCGTCTGGGCCGCTGTCCGCGCTGCGGTCCTGGTACGCTGCGTAGTACAGGGTGGGGATCACCACCAGCGTGAGCACGGTGGAAACAAAGATGCCGAAGATCAGTGAAATGGCCAGGCCATTGAAGATCGGGTCGTCCAGGATGAAGAACGCGCCGATCATGGCCGCCAGCCCCGTCAGCACAATGGGCTGCGCACGGGTAATGGCCGAATGGACGATGGCCGTCTTCAGGGGTACGCCCTCGCGCACCTGCAGGTTGATGAAGTCCACCAGCAGGATGGAGTTGCGCACGATGATGCCCGCCAGCGCAATCATTCCGATCATGCTGGTGGCGGTGTACTGCGCGCCCAGCAAGGCATGGCCGGGCATCACGCCGATGATGGTCAGCGGAATGGGCGCCATGATGATGAGCGGCGTGAGGTAAGAACCAAACTGCGCTACCACCAGCAGGTAGATCAGGATCAGGCCCACCGCGTAGGCCGCTCCCATGTCGCGGAAGGTCTCAAACGTGATCTGCCATTCGCCGTCCCACTTGACTGCGTAGCCCCTGAGCGCGTCCGCAGGCTGGCGCACGAAGTATTCCTGCACCGATCCGCCGTCAGGCGCCACGATGCGGGCAATCGCGCTGCGCGCCTGGAACATGCCGTACAGCGGGCTGTCCACACGGCCCGCCATGTCGGCCACCACGAAATTCACTGGCAACAGGTCCTTGTGATACACGGGCTGTTCGCGCAGGGTGTCGCTCACCGTGACCAGCTCGCGGATGGGGACCAACTGGCCTTGAGAACCCCGTACCGTCAGGCGCAACAGTGACTCCAAGTCGCCGTGGCTTTCTGCGGGCAATTGCAAAAGCACGGGCGCCGGGTATTTGCTGGCGTCGCGCAGCCAGGTGGTGGCTTCGCCGCTCAGCCCCGCATGCAGCGCGCTCACGATGGCCTGCTGGGGAATGCCCAGCAGGGACGCCTTGCGCCGGTCCACGATGAGCAGCTTGCGAGGGGCGTCGGCAATGCTGCTGTCGTCGGCGTCCACAATGCCTTCGGTAGCGGCCAGCGCGGCGCGCACAGCACGCGCCACTTCGCGCCTGCCATCGGCCTCGGGGCCATACACCTCGGCCACGATGGGCGACAGCACAGGTGGGCCGGGTGGCACTTCCACCACCTTCACATTGGCGCCATGGCGCTTGCCGATCTCCTGCAGGGCGGGGCGCACCCGCATGGCAATGGCGTGGCTCTGGTCCTTGCGGTGTTGCTTGTCCACCAGATTGACCTGGATGTCACCGACCTCGCCCCCGGTGCGCAGGTAGTACTGTCGCACCAGTCCATTGAAGTTGATGGGGCCGGAGAGGCCTGCGTAGGCCTGGTAGTCGGTCACCTCGGGCACGGTGGCCAAGTGTGCTCCCAACTCATGTAGCACGGCGGCCGTGCGCTCTACCGGGGTGCCCGCAGGCATGTCTACCACCACCTGGAACTCGGACTTGTTGTCGAACGGCAGCATCTTGAGCTGCACCCATCCGAGCACCGGCAAAGCGACCGACAAGGCAATGAGTGCCGCCACGCCCAGCCCCAGCCAGCGGCGATTGCGCCGGCCTTGGGCGTCATCCAGCAAGGGGCTGAAAACCCGCTCGAAGGTGGGCGCGATGCGGGCACTGAGCCCACTGTGCACGGGGTTGGTATGCCCTGGTGGATGGCCAGTGTGCTCCTTCATCCACAGCCGGGCCAGCCAGGGGGTGATGACGAACGCCACGGCCAGCGACAGCAGCATGCCCATGCTGGCGTTGATGGGGATGGGGCTCATGTACGGGCCCATGAGGCCGCTCACAAACGCCATGGGCAGCAGGGCGGCAATCACGGTGAATGTGGCCAAAATGGTGGGGCCACCCACCTCGTCCACCGCGTGGGGGATGATGTCCTTGAGGCTGCGTCCGGGGTGCAGCAGTTGGTGGCGGTGAATGTTCTCCACCACCACAATGGCGTCGTCCACCAGGATGCCGATCGAGAAAATCAGCGCAAACAGCGATACCCGGTTGAGGGTGAAGCCCCAAGCCCAGGACGCAAACAACGTCACCGTGAGCGTCAGCACCACGGCCACGCCCACGATGGCGGCCTCGCGGCGGCCCAGGGCCAGGAAGACGAGTGCCACCACCGACGCTGTGGCGAACAGCAGCTTCTGGATGAGCTTTTGGGCCTTGTCGTTGGCGGTGGCGCCGTAGTTGCGGGTTTCCGTCACCTCCACGCCGTCGGGAATCACGGTGTTGTGCAGTTGCTCGACCCGCTGCATCACCGCATTGGCGACGTCGATGGCGTTCTCTCCCGCCTTCTTGGTCACTGTAAGGGTCACGGCCGGGTATTCGTCCACGGCGCTCTGCGGGGCTTCGTCGCCGCCGTTGGCGGTGCGCCGTGGAACCCCGTGCCAGACGTAGCGGCTTGCGGGCAAGGCGCCGTCCTGAACATCGGCCACATCTTTCAGAAACACCGGCTTGCCTGAGCGCACGCCCACCATGAGGTCGGCCACCTCATCGGCGCGCGCGAGAACGGGGCCGCTGTCCAGCTGGAGGGTTCGGTCGCCGCCCAGCAGTTCGCCCACGGGCAGACCCATGTTGGCCGACTGCAAGGCGCGGCGCAGGTCGTCCACTGTAGTGCCGGTGGCCGCCATGCGGTTGGTGTCCATGCGCACCAGCACGGCGCGGCCTGGGCCGCCCAGGGTCTGCACCTCGCGGGTGCCGGGCACGCGCTTGATCTCGGCCTCCAGGCTGTGGGCCACGCGCTCCAGCGCAAAGGCACCGGAGGTTTCGTCGCGGCTGTGCAGGGTGAGCGTCACCACGGGCACGTCGTCGATGCCCTTGGGCTTGATGATCGGGTCCATGGCCCCAAGCCCCTTGGGCAGCCAGTCGGCATTGCTGCGCAAGGTGTCGTGCAGGCGTACCAGCGCTTCGGTGCGTGGCACGCCTACCTTGAATTGCACGGTCATCACCGCCACGCCGGGCCGGGACACCGAGGTCACGTGCTCCGTGCCTTGCATCTGCGACAGCACTTGTTCGGCTGGGGTTGCAATCATCTGCTCCACGTCCGCCACGGAGGCGCCGGGGAACGGCACGATGACATTGGCCATGGTGACGTCGATTTGCGGCTCTTCCTCGCGGGGCGTGACCAGCACTGCAAAAACGCCGAGCAAAAACGCCACCACGGCCAGCAAGGGCGTGATTTGCGCGCCCTGAAACAAGGCGGCGATGCGCCCGGAGATTCCGAGCGGAGAAGGATTTTGGGGGGTGCTCATGTCAGCGCACCTTGGCAGCAGCTTGGGGCTGGAGTGCAATGCGGTCGCCTGCGCGCACGCCGCTCAACACCTCCACCATGTCGCCAGCGGGCCGCCCCAGGCGCACCTGCCGCAGCAGCGGCCGGCCCTGGCCGTCCAGCACGTAGACGCCCGTCATTTCCGCGCGCCGCACCACCACACTGGCGGGTACCAGCAGCGGGCCCACGGCAGCTGCTGCCGGTGCGGCAGTGCCCTTGGCTGCGTCGAGCCACAAACGGGCGAACATGCCGGGCGCCACGCCCACCAGGCTGGTTGGCAGCTCCACGCGCACTTGCACAGTGTGGCTTTGCGCATCGACGGTGGGCAGCACCTGCACTTTGGATGCCGGGACCGCGATGCGCGAAGCGGATATCCCCGGAATTTCCACCTGCAGCTCGCCAGTGCCTCCATCGCGCAGCGTGGCGGCCTGTTGCTGCCCCACATAGGCGGTAACGCGCATCAGCGAAGGGTCGTACACGGTCATCAAGGGTTTGCCCGGCATGGCCATGTCGCCCAGGGTGGCTGGCACATGGCCCACCACGCCCGCAAATGGCGCCTTGATGACGTAGAAGCCCGATTGCGTGGCGGCCGCACCAGCCTGCGCCAGCAGGGCTTGTACCTGCGACTGGCTGGCGCGCCACTGGGCCTCTGCCCGGTCCAACGCTGCCTGGCTGATGTATTGCTTCTGGAACAGCTGCTTCTGGCGCTCGTATTCCTTGGTAGCGACGTTTTGAGCAGCGCGCGCGGCGTCCACCTGCGCCGCGCTGGCAGCGGCGCTCTGTTGCGCTGCGCGCGCATCAATGCGTGCCAGCTCCTGGCCCGCCGTAACGCGGTCGCCCGCCTTGGCAGAGAGGCTGATCACCGCACCCTGTACCTGGGCGGAGAGGGTGGCGTCCCGCACGGCCTCGACCTGGGCGTCCACACTGCTCGCCAGCTGGGCTGTAGCGGGCTTGACGGTAAAGGTGGCGACCGGCTGCGCAGCGGTGTCGCCGGCCGCCCAGGCGCCGGACACGGCCAGGGAAAGCGCTGCGGTCAACAGGGTCAGGGACTTCATGGCGGCTCCAGGGAATCTTTGTGAGATTGATTATTTAACTAATCAGCTAATTAGTCAATAATGTATCATGTGTTCCCAATGCACGGAGATCCCGCGATGAAAGAGATGCCCCCCGAAGCCCTTGAGCAGGTCGCTGCCTACTTCCAGGTTCTTGCCGAACCCACGCGGCTGCGCATCCTCAATTTGCTGCGGGACGGAGAGAAAAACGTGGGAGACCTGGCGCAGCAATGTGGCTACACGGCGGCCAACGTCTCAAGGCATCTGTCGTTGATGACCAAGCACGGCCTTGTGGCCCGCGAGGGGCGCGGGACCAGCGTGTACTACCGGCTGACCGATGAGTCGGTCGATGCCTTGTGTGATCTGGTCTGCGGCAATATTGCACGCCAGCTGGAGCGGGACTCGGCGGCGCGTGCCGCGTTTCAGGTGGTGCGCTGAGCCTAGCCCACCAGGTTTCTGGGTGCAGTGGCCCGCCTAAAAAACGCCCAGCGCCAAACCCTGCGCCATCGCTTCGCCCAAGGCTCGGCAGCGTTCCAGTTCATCCCTGCCGATGCTCTTCCTGGCCAGAATCGTTTCTGGCGTCTGCGCGTGGGTGCAGACAATGAGGGGCTCTGCGATGGCCCGCAGGCGCCAGCCGGTCGCAATGCGTTCCATCTGCCGGGCCGCGTTGTGCCCATCGCTGCCCGCGCAGACCAGGCATGCATAGGGGCGGCCATTGACGTGGTCGAGCACGGCGTAGTAGCTGCGGTCAAAAAAATCCTTGAGTTGTCCGCTGATGGCTGCAAGGTTTTCCGGGGTGGCAAAAATGAACCCATCCGCGCCCAGCACGTCTGCGGCGCCAGCCTGTGCGGCATGCAGCAGTCGCACTTGAACGGCCCCATCCTTGTCGGAGCAAGCGCCTGCCCGTGCTGCATCTGCCATCTGGCGCGTGCCATCCGTCATCGAGTGGTAAACGATCAACAAGGTCTTGCGGGGGCTCATGGGTAAAGCATAGCCCCTCGCCCTGTGACCCCTGAAGACCCGCTTGCTGCCATGCAGGGGCGGCCCCATTGACCCGCATTCGAGAAGCGCGTTCAATCCGCCAAGATGCCCGGTTGGTTGCAAATTGTCGCAATTGGTGCGAAGCCCAGGGGGCAGTGCTAGAGCGCCGCCGCAACGCAGATTTCTTCCTTGCAGAGGTGACACCATGAGCATTGCCAGACGTCTTCATGTCATTTCCTTCCTGCTGATTGCAGGACTGGCCGGGATCGCCGTACTGGCCTGGGTCTATCTGGGCGAGGTCAATCACCAGACCGAACTGGTGGCCCGGGAAGAGGTGCCGCGCCAGATTCAGGCCAGTGCCATGGAGCTGAACGTCACGCGGGTTTCCTTGCAGGTTCGCCATGCCATCCTGGTCCGCACACCCGAAGACCTGGCCGCCACGCTCGCAGATATCGGCGAGAAAAGGCGCCTGATTGACAAAGACCTTGCGGGCTTCCAGCAAGCAGCAGATTCGGCATCGGAAAAGGCACTGAGTGCCGAATTGACCCAAGGACTTGAAGCTTTCTGGCGGGTTGCCGAGCAGAACCTGCAGTTGATCAAGGAGGGAAAGAAGGAGCCAGCGTTTGACTTCCTGGTCGCGTCCACGATACCTACGCGCAATGTGGTGCTGGCCGTTCTTGCCAAGGAGAAGGAACACCAGTCCAAGCTGCTCGATGCCAGCCTTGCCGAGATTGGGCGGGACGTCACGCTGACCTTGCGTGCGTTGGTGAGCTCCGTTGTGGTGGTGGCTATCGGGCTGCTGCTGTTTTCGTGGCACATCGGCGCTACGCTCCTGCGCCGGGTTGCCGAGTCACAAGCCGTGGCCGACCGCGTGCGCAATGGCGACCTCACCACGGCGGTGGTGGATGCGTCGCGGGATGAATTCAGCCCCCTGCTGGCAGCGCTGGCCGTGATGCAGGACTCGCTGACCCGCATCGTCAGCCAGGTGCGCAGTGGTTCCGAAACCGTGGCGGCGGCCAGCGCGCAGATATCCATCGGCAACAGCGACCTTTCCACCCGGACGGAGAACCAGGCCAGTGCGCTGGAGCAGACCGCTGCCGCCATGGAGGAACTCAATTCCACGGTGCAAAACAATGCGCAGAATGCACGCCAGGCCAATGCCCTCGCCCAGAGTGCATCCACGGTGGCCAAGCAGGGGGGCGATGTGGTGTCGAAAGTGGTGGACACCATGAGCGGCATCAACGAAAGCTCCAAGAAGATTTCCGAAATCATCGGTGTCATTGACGGGATCGCGTTCCAGACCAACATCCTGGCCCTGAATGCGGCCGTGGAGGCTGCCAGGGCAGGTGAGCAGGGACGGGGTTTTGCCGTGGTGGCCTCGGAGGTGCGCAGCCTCGCGGCACGCTCTGCGGAGGCCGCCAAGGAGATCAAAACGCTCATTGCCACGAGTGTCGAGCGGGTTGAGGCTGGCACCGTGCTGGTCGGCACCGCCGGGCAGACCATGAAAGAGGTGGTCTCGTCCATTGAGCGGGTGACGGAGACGGTGGCGCAAATCAGCGCGGCCGGAACCGAGCAAAGCGAAGGGGTGAACCAGGTCAATGTGGCGGTGAACCAGATGGACCAGGCCACCCAGCAAAACGCAGCGCTGGTGGAGGAGATGGCCGCAGCAGCCTCCAGCCTGAGCACCCAGTCGAGGAAATTGGTGGAAACGGTCGCGACGTTCAAGCTCTCTGGCGCTGCCCAGCCACTGGAATCGGGGCAGCCTGCGGGCCAGCGCTTGATGCTGGCCTGACCATCAGTGCCCTGACAACAGGCCTCGGGCGGAGTGCTGTAAATCAGGGTTGACGAGCCGCTCCTTGCGCAGGGCCAGCTTGCGGTACAGCGTCTGGCGGCTGATGCCAAGGGTGCGCGCTGCGTGGCTCATGTTGCCGCGGCAGCTCTCCAGCGCCTGCTGGATGGCCGATTGGGACAGTTCATCCAGGTTTTGCGGAGGGCGCTCCGGGGTGGTTGGCGTGGCAAAACGATCCACGTTTTGCAGTTCTTCCAGAAAGTCATCCGACAGGTGGTGCCATTCCACCACCTCCTCGTGCGCGTCCAGCATGGCGCAGGCGGTGCGCAGCACGCTGGCGCATTGGCGCAGATTGCCCGGCCAACGGTAATTTTCCAGCGCTGCCATCAACGAAGGGTCCAGGCGCAGTGGGCGGGCGGGCTCAATGTCCTGGAGCATGCGCTGGCTCAGCGCTTCGAAGTCGGTGCGCTCGCGCAAGGGAGGCAGTTCCACCGCCAGGCCGTTGATCCGGTAGTACAAGTCGGTGCGAAACCGCCCCTGCTCCGCTTCTTCGCGCAGCTTGCGGTTGGAGGCGCAGATGAGGGCAAAGTCCACGGCCACTGGCTGCGCGCTGCCCAGCGGCACCACCTGCCGCTCCTGCAGCACGCGCAGCAGCCGCGTCTGCAGCGGCAGCTGCATGTCGCCAATCTCATCCAGAAACAGCGTGCCACCATGGGCCTCGCGCAGCAGGCCCAGGCGCCCCTCCCGCCGACCGCCGGTGAACGCCCCGGGGCTGTAGCCAAACAGCTCGGACTCAATCAGCGACTCGGGCATGGCGGCGCAGTTGATGGCGATGAAGGGGCCGTCGCGGCGCGGGCCACTTTGGTGTGCACTGCGCGCAAACCATTCCTTGCCCACCCCGGATTCGCCCTGGATGAGCAGGGCAATCGGCTTGCCCAGAATGCGCCGCGTTTTGGCGGCCGCCGCGCGCCAGCGGGCATCGCCGGTGTCCAGCTGGGCCAGCGCATCCTCTGGGGGGCGGGTGGGCGCCGATGGGGCCAGGGTCCGAACCGTGCGCTTGTCCGGCACGGGCAGCCCAAAAAGCGGGGCGCCATCGTGCCTCCGTAAGGACAGCGGTGCGTCGGGCCGGCGGTGGTGGCGCGCCAGAAGCTCTTGCAGTCCCACGTTCAGGATCTGGTCCAGCGAGATGCTGCCCAGCTGCGCCACCGAAATGCGCAGCAGCGACAGTGCACTGCGGTTGCCGCCCACCACCCAGCCGTCTTCCGACACCAGCGCAATGCCTTCGGCCACGGTGCCAATGCCTTCGGGTTGGGCGTGCAGGTGCAGGCGCACATGGCGCTGGCTGCCCGACACCAGCAGCCGGTTTTCGATCATGTGGGCGGCGGTGCTGACCAGCCCCAGCGTGTGGGGGTTGCCCCGGCTGTGTTCGCTGGAGATGTCCAGAATGCCCAGTATCTGCCCGGTGGCAGACAGGATGGGTGCGGCGGCGCAGGTCAGAAAGCCGTTGCGCTCCAGAAAATGTTCTGCGCCGTGCACTTCCACGGGCGTCATTTCGGCCAGCGCCGTGCCAATGGCGTTGGTGCCGCGCTGCTTTTCGTGCCACGAGGCGCCGCTGGTCAGGGCCACCCGCTCGGCCTTGCCCAGAAAGTAGGCGTCGCCACAGGTGTCCACCAGCGTGCCGCAGGGGCTGGCCAGCACCACCACGCTCTGGCTGTCGCGCACCTGCTCAAACAGGTACTCCATCACCGGGCGCGAATGCGCCAGCAACTCCTGGTGGTGGCCGCGCAACTGCCGCAAGGCCTGGTGTTCCAGGTTGTCGGGGTTGCCCAGCCGGCCGGTGGGCCGCAGGCCGCTGTCCAGGCTGCGCTGCCACGACCGTGCCAGGCGCTCGTCCACGAGGCCGGTGGGGCATTGGCCTGATTCCAGCAGGTGCTGGCGGGCTTGCCGCAGTGCCACAGATGTGGAAGTGGATCGCATGGTGTTTGTCTCCTGCCCGGGCGTCATCAATGCAATGCGCCCTGTTTGAAAGCCAGTATGGCGGCGGCCAGAGGCCAGGGCAATAGCGAGCGCTGAGGGGCCGCTTCAACTGTTCCATTTCGTGACAGGTGTCGCGTTCTGGAGCAGACACCTTAACGCCCGGTGGGCTGCGCTTTCTTGAGCACGCACAAACAAAGCCATAAAAATCAAACACTTAGCCAATGGGGCAAGTTGGCACGGGTTTTGAGTCATGTCCTTCATCTGGCGGCGCGGTGTGCCGCACAGATGTCCACAAATCCACCGGAGACAGACACCATGACCGTTTATGCAGCCCCCGGCGCCGCTGGCGCCAAGATCGCCTACAAGCCCCAGTACAACAACTTCATCGGCGGCCAGTTCGTAGCCCCGGTCAAGGGCCAATACTTTGACGTGATCTCGCCCGTCAACGGCAAGGTCTACACCCAGGCCGCGCGCTCCACCGCTGAAGACATCGAACTGGCGCTGGACGCCGCGCATGCCGCAAGCGACGCCTGGGGCAAGACCGATGCGGCCACGCGCGGCAACATTTTGCTGAAGATTGCCGATCGCATCGAGCAGAACCTGGAGCTGCTGGCCTACGCCGAAACCGTGGACAACGGCAAGGCCATCCGCGAGACGCTGAACGCCGACATCCCGCTCACCGTCGATCACTTCCGCTACTTCGCGGGCTGTGTGCGGGCGCAAGAAGGCGGCATCAGCGAGATTGATGAGAACACCATGGCCTACCACATCCACGAGCCGCTGGGCGTGGTGGGCCAGATCATTCCGTGGAACTTCCCCATCCTGATGGCGGCGTGGAAGCTGGCCCCAGCCCTGGGCGCGGGCAACTGCGTGGTGCTCAAGCCCGCAGAGAGCACGCCGATTTCCATCCTCATCCTGGCCGAGCTGATTGCCGACCTGCTGCCGCCCGGCGTGCTGAACATCGTCAACGGCTTTGGCCGTGAGGCGGGCATGCCGCTGGCCACCAGCAAGCGCATTGCAAAAATAGCGTTCACCGGATCGACCAGCACGGGCCGCGTGATTGCGCAGGCTGCGGCCAACAACCTCATCCCCGCCACGCTGGAGCTGGGCGGCAAGAGCCCCAACATCTTCTTTGCCGACATCATGGACAAGGACGATGCCTTCCTGGACAAGGCCGTCGAGGGCCTGGTGCTGTTTGCGTTCAACCAGGGCGAGGTGTGTACCTGCCCATCGCGTGCGTTGATCCAGGAGAGCATCTACGACAAGTTCATGGAACGTGTCTTGAAGCGCGTGGCGGCCATCAAGCACCGGAACCCGCTCGATACCGACAGCATGATGGGTGCGCAGGCCAGCAAAGAGCAGCTCACCAAGATCCTGAGCTACCTCGACCTGGGCAAGCAGGAAGGCGCAGAAGTGCTGGCCGGTGGCGGTCAGGCCCACCTGGGCGGTGACCTGGAAGGCGGCTACTACGTGCAGCCCACGCTGTTCAAGGGCCACAACAAGATGCGCATCTTCCAGGAAGAAATCTTCGGCCCCGTGCTGGCCGTGACCACCTTCAAGGACGAAGCCGAAGCGCTGGCCATTGCCAACGACACGCTGTATGGCCTGGGCGCAGGTGTGTGGAGCCGCAACGGCAACGTGGCCTACCGCATGGGCCGCGCCATCAAGGCAGGCCGCGTGTGGACCAACTGCTACCACGCGTACCCGGCGCACGCGGCGTTTGGCGGCTACAAGGAATCGGGCATCGGGCGCGAAACGCACAAGATGATGCTGGACCACTATCAGCAGACCAAGAACTTGCTGGTGAGCTACTCAGAAAACAAGCTCGGCTTCTTCTGATGGGGGCTGTGGTCCACAGAACGCCGCTGGCGTCGTTGCGCCGTCTTGCCGTAGCGCTGCTACTGTCTGCGACGACGCGCCTAGCCATCGACGCTCTGTGAACCACCGTGACGCTGCTGCGAAATCACTTTCTGCACTGCAGCGGTTCTTTGTCGCCGCACCTGGAGATCACCATGGTCGAGAGAGTCATTGCCACCCACGCAGCCCTGGCGCTGATTGCGCAATTGCAGGCACAGCATGGCAGCCTGATGTTCCACCAGTCGGGCGGCTGCTGCGACAACAGTGCGGCCAACTGCTATTTGCCCACCGATCTGACCATTGGCGCGGGCGATGTCTTGCTGGGGTATGTAGGCGGCGCGCCGTTTTACATCGGCAAATCGCAGTACGAATACTGGAAACACACACAGCTCATCCTGGATGTGATCGACGGGCACGGCGGCACGTTTTCGCTGGAAGGCAGCACTGGCAAGGCCTTTCACACCCGCTCGCGTTTGTTCACCGACCCAGAGTGGGCTGAGATCGCCCCGCAAGTCGTCCGGGATCTGGGGGGCTGATGCGTGACGCCGGGAGGTGCTTGTGAGGCCATTGGCCTCGCCTGGGCGGTCTCGGGGCTCAAGCACCAGCGGGCGAGGTGTGCTCAAGCACCATGTCGATGATGGCCTGTCGTGAGGGCCGCGCCAATTTGGCCTGCAGGCGGTTGATATAGCTTTTGAGCGTGCCGATGGTGATGCCCAGGTGCTCTGCCAGCTGCTGCTGGGTGGGTTGCCGCACCGAGGCGATCAGCAGGCGCTTTTCCTGCGAGGACAGTGGCCAGTTCATCAGTTGCCGTGCCACGGTAATGTCGGTGGGCTCCAGGTGGGTGATGGTCACGGCCACTTGTGGCTGGTCGGTGCCGGTGGCCAGCAAGCGTTCGGCCCGGAAGTCGAAGCGCCCGGCGGCTACGTCCACGGAGCAAAGGCCCACGTCCGTCCCCGTGCTGGTGGCCAGCAGCGGTTGCAGCATGTCCCGCACCGGTGCGGGCAGCGCGGTCAGATCGTCTGCAGCCCAGTCGAGCATGCCCATGCGGGCATCGTGGCACAGGTAGAGCAGCTCGATGGCCTTCTGGCCTTTGGCCAGCATGTGCCCTGATGTATCCAGGTTCAGTACGGCAGTTCCCGCTGTGCGTAGCGGGCAGGGGGGTAGGTTCGCTGGCGGGTGTTGGTGCAGGGACCGCAACCGATCGCGCGCAGCGCGCAGACGGGCTTGCTCGGCATTGCTGAACGGGCCGCTCTCGGCACGGCGGTACAGATACAGAAACCCGTCACAGCCCCCTTGCTGGTCGAATACCGGTACGCACATGGCCCAGCGCATCCCCAGTGGCCCCAGGATGTCGCGGTAGTGCCAATGGTCTTCGTAGCCGGGCATGGTCTGGATCAGGCGCACGACCTCGCCGTCGGACTCCAGCTGTTGGCGCAGCGGGAACTCGGTGAACATTTCGTCCTGGTGCACTGCCAGGGCGCGCAGTGCCGACACCGTCATGCGCTCGGTCCAGTAGGCCACAGGCTGCAGGTGCTCGCCGCTCACCAGACCAAATCCGCCAAAGTCGGCGTTGAAGCCGCTGCGCAAGGCCGCCAGCACGGTGGGCATCAACACCGGGGCAGGGTAGGGCAGTTCGGCCAGCAGTTCCAGGTGGGCCAGCCAGGCGGCTTCGTTGCGGGGGAGCCCTTGGGGGTGGGGTGCATTCATGGGGTGGATACCAACCGCGGTTGGCTTTTTTTGTGGTGCGGTGCTCAAAACAATAGCGGCGCAAGGCCCCGCTGCCAAGCCCGGCCACAGCGAACCTGACGGCCATCGCTGGTTACCGGGCCCTTCGATCCAAACCACCGCCCATTTTCACGCTTCGCCATGCCCCTCCGCCGCTGTTGGCACGAACTGGACCTGCTGTGCCGCATCGGCGTCGGGCTGGCCCCCATTGCCTGCGACCTGACGGCTCTGCTGCGCCGCATGGTGGGTGCCGAGGCGGCCGCGTTGTTCTGGCTGGATGAGTTCGGTCTGCCTGAGGGTTTTCACCATGAGGATTCTCCCGACAGCGTGAAGGACCTGTTCCTCAACGAGTTCGAGCGGCTGTTCGTAGGCGAGCGCGAGATCAACGTTTTTGCCCTGGCCCAGCGCCAGGACCAGCGCGTGGGCCACCTGTTGGCGCCGGAGGCGGGCTACTTCAAATCCAACACCTACAACCTGCTGGTGCGCGCCAGCGGTCACCACCACTCGCTGGACCTGCGGGTGGATGTGAATGGCCGGGCACGGGCCGTGGTGCTGCTGTTTCGCGCTGCCAACCGCCCGTTTTCCGACGACGACGCGGCCGTGCTGCTCAGGGTGGCTCCCTACCTCCAGCGCGCTATTGAAATCAGCCTGCCGCCCGACGCCTGGCAGGGCCTGGGGGCCCAGGAGGGCCACCTGCTACTGGATGGCTCCGCGCAGCGCATCGTGCTGATGAACGACCCTGCGCTGGAGCTGCTTCGCAATGCCGGGCAGCGGGGCATGGGGTGGCACCAGGGCGCGCCCCCTGAAACGCCACCGCCCTTTGTTCAGCGGCTGCTGGCGCAGCCCGACCGGCCGCTTCACCTGCCCGTGCCCGGCGGGGTGCTGGTGGCACAGATGCACGGCATGCACGCGCCCGGCCCTGGAAGCGCGGACCTGGGCGGTGGAGCACCTCAGAACCTGCTGGTGGCGTTGTCGCTGAAACGCCCGATGCGCATTGACGTGGTGCGGCGGGTGCTGTCGCTGCAGCTCAGTCCCTTGCAGCGTGAGATCGCGCTGCTGGCGGGATTGGGGCATGCGCGCGCCGATTGTGTGTCCCAGATCGGTGTCAGTCCAGAAGCGCTGAAAAAGCACCTCCGCGTCATTTTTACCGCCACCGGAACCAGCGATTGGGACGGCCTGGCCCGGGCCCTCAGCCGCTGACAGACCTGTGGCGCGCAGGCCACCCCTCCCCCTTGGGGGAATGCACAGGCGCGGAACCGCTTCAGACAATCTCACCAGCTTTTGATTCGGAAAACCATGCATCGCTTGCTGCCGATCCATCGTGTGAACGCCGCAGGCTGTGGGTATCACACGCTTGCGCCACGGGCGCGGCGCCGTGTCGCGCCGCCAACCGCGTCATGCACCACCTGATTTTCGGGAGACCTCACCATGCGCCTTTGTATTGCCGTGTATGCCCTTGCCGCTGGTCTGCTGACCAGCTTGGCTGCTTCTGCGCAGGCCGCTACCTATCCGTTCAATGGTCCTGCATATTCCGCAGTGTTCAACTTCACGGCCCCGTGTGGGGCGGGTGCTTGCGCCGGCTACACCCTGGGCATGAACGTCTCTGGATGGTTCGCCACCGCCACGCCGCTGGCACCCCATTTGGTCAGTGCCGACATTTCGGGGCAGGTGAGTGGCTACAGCCTCTCCAACGGCCTCATCACCATTGCCGATAGCGACCCCGGCGCGCGCGTGGGGCAGTTCCAGGTGTCCACCGATGCGAGCGGCCGGATCACCGACTCCGCCATCAGCGTGTCGCGCTGGCAAGACAACTTGTCGGGCCCCCATGTTCCCGGCAACCGTGTGGATTTCGTGACGGCCGACACGTTCTCTTCGGCAACCAGCCACAACCGGCTTTGCGCTGTGGTGGGCGCCGGGGATCGCTGCACGTCGGTCAACTCGGATGCATCCTCCAGCGTGGCCGACTACCCCGTGGGCTTGGTATGGACACAGGCCCTATCCACCACCGCTGTTCCCACCCTGTCCGAAGCGGCCTTGCTCTTGCTAGCGGGTCTGATGGCGGCAGGCGTGGGGAGGCGCGCACTCCGTCCTGTGCGCGCTGTGCGCTGATCGGCGACGGACGAAACGCCCAACAGCATCACCTTGTAGTGAATCCGCCCTTCCTCACACGCGGCGGATGCCGCACTGAAACCTTGCTTGGGAGTCTTCCAAAATGCCACGTTTGATTTCGCTGTTTCTGGGGCTGCTGTGTGCCCTGGGCCTGTCGGCGGCGCATGCAGCCACCTACCAATTCACCGGTCCCACTTACGGGGCCGGTATCACCAACTATGTGGCCCCCTGCCCTGGCGGCAGCTGTGCGGACTACACCGCGGGTATGCGGACCACAGGCTGGTTCACGTACCTCGGAAGCCTGGCTCCCAACCTGGTCAACCACAACCTGCATGCCGACCCCAACTTGTTGACCTATGGCCTGACGGACGGGCTGGTCAGCATTGAAAGCAGCCACCCAGCCACGCGATTGGTACGTTTTCAGGTGTCCACTGATGCCGGGGGCAACATCACCAGTTACTGGGCGTTGGTGGGTCAATGGGCCGATGGGTTGGCAGGACCGCACTCCGTCCCGGACCGCATGCACCGAATCGAGGTGTTTTCGGGTAGTGCCAGCAACAATTACCACAACTGGGTGTGCGGCACCGTGGCGGCTACCATCCCAGCCGGGGTGGCCGACGGCTGCACCTCGTTTGGCGACAACAGTGGCCGCAGCGATGCTGAGCACAGCAACGTTGGGGCTAGCTGGTCCAGTGGCCTTCCCACGCTGTCCATCAGCTCGATTAGCGCGAGTGAAGGCAACGTCGGGGTGACCAACTTTACTTTCACGGTCACTCTGGACGCGGCCCCCGCAGCCCCTGCCAGTGTGAGTTGGTCCACCATCACCGGCACGGCCACAGGGGGGGTGGACTACTTCGGTGACTCGGGCGCTCTCAACTGGGCTGCGGGCGATGGCAGCAGCCGCACCTTGATCGTGCAAGTCATCGGTGACACCACCGCAGAGGCCGACGAAACCTTCCGGGTGCGTCTCACCAACCCCGTGAACGTGGGCATCAACGACCCCCATGGCACCGGCACCATCCTGAACGACGATGCAGCCCCGCCGGCCGCTGTCAACTCCGTGCCCACCTTGTCCGAATGGGCCATGCTGCTAATGGCTGGGTTGATGGGGCTGGGGGCAGTCGTCCGAAATCGGCGCGGGCCCGGTCGCTCTGGCTTTTGAGGCCGGTGTTTTGGTGGGCTGAGTGCTGCATGACACCTCCGCCCCCTCATTTTTTCATGTGCCCTCCCACGCCCCTATCGCACCATGACCTTCTCTCCATTCACCACCGCCACACTGGCTGCGCTGTGCCTCTTGAGTGTCCCGGCCAGCGCGGCCACGTACCAGTTCACCGGGGCTAACTATGTGGCACCCAGCATCGCCAATTTCACGCCGCCGTGCAGCCTGGGCGTTTGTGCCAATTACACGACCGCGATGCGGGTCACGGGCCAGTTCTCCACCGCCGCCCCACTGGCGGCCAACCTGGCCAATGCTGATATCTATCCGCAAGTCACATCGTTTCAGTTCTCGGACGGCGTCAACACCTACCAGTCGGCTGCGCCGGGTGTGCGCCCGAGCCGGTTTCAGGTCACCACCAATGCGCTGGGCGAGGTGACGGGGTCGGACATCATCATCGGCGCCTGGCAGGACAACCTGGCAGGCCCGCACGCCACGGGCAATCGGCACAACGTCGTGTCGGTCACCAGTTTTGCGGGCGTGGTCGGCAACAACAATGTCTGCACTGGTGTCGTAGCAGGTTCTCTGGTGCCCGACACCTGCGTGGCCGGCAGCGATGGCAACAGCAGTGCCGTGACGGGGGTGGGGGGCTCCTGGACCACGCTGGCAACGCCTACGGCAAGCGTTCCGACTCTGTCCGAATGGGCGCTGCTGTTGCTGGCCGGGCTGGTGGGCGTGGCAGCCTGCACCGGCGCGCGGCCGGCGCGCCGTAAGCGGTAGCCTGGCACTGGCGGGGTGACGAGACCGTGTCACTTCACCCGTCGCCGTGCATGGATATCATTGCTATGATAATAATAGCTGCTAGCGCTTGTTAGGTAAGCGCTAGGCACCAATTTCTATCAAAAAATGAGCGCGGCGCAGATCCTTGCCCCCGCCTTCACCCCCCTGCCGCAGTTGCAGCGTCTTTCCGCGTGGTTTGGACCGGGCGGACGGTCGACCGCCCGGTGAGGGTCAATAAGTTTCCAGGTGCAACCGTCCTTCGCGCTGGAGTGCGGCGCCCACAGCGTCCCACTCCAGTCCGGCTTCGCTGGCGATGTCGCGCAGGGCCATCACCACGCCTTCTTCCATGCTCTTCAGGCCGCAGACATAGAAGTGGCTGTTGCTGTCGCGCAGCAGCGCAGCCAGGTCAGCGGCGCGCTCGCGCATCAGGTCTTGCACATAGCGCTTGGGTTGCCCGGCTGTGCGGGAGAACGCCAGGTTGATGTCGATGAAATCCTTGGGGAGGTTTTGCAGCGGGCCAAAGTACGGCAGCTCCTGCTGCGTGCGTGCGCCGAAGAACAGCATGAGCTTGCCGCCTTCAAACTTGCCGCTGCTGCGCAGGCGCCGACGCCACTCGGTCATTGCGCGCATGGGGGCGCTGCCGGTGCCGGTGCAGATCATCACGATGTGCGAGCGCGGGTGGTTGGGCATCAGGAAGGAGCTGCCAAACGGCCCCACCACCTGGACCTTGTCGCCCACTTTCAGGTCGCACACGAAGTTGGAAGCGATGCCGCGCACGGCGTTGCCGTCGTGGTCGGTGGTCACGCGCTTTACCGTGAGCGCCAGGTTGTTGTAGCCGGGGCGCTCGCCATTGCGCGGGCTGGCGATGGAGTACTGGCGTGCATGGTGCGCCTTGCCCAGCGCATCGGTGCCCGGCGGGATGATGCCGATGGACTGCCCTTCCAGCACCGGGAACGGCATGTTGCCGAAGTCGAGCACCACGTGGTGCGTCTCGCTCTCAAAGCCCGCCTCGGTGCAGTTGAAGTTGCCGACCACGGTGGCAGTGGTGGGGTTCCTCGGGGGGAACAGGTTGGTGTAGGGGTGTGCGGCCGACCAGGGGGGCACCGTGGCGCCGTACTGGGCCGAGCGGAACGCCTGCACGCCCGGCTCCATGGGCGCGGTCGGTGCGGCCACTGCGGACGGCTGCGTTGTATCTCCGGCTGAAGTCACCACGCCCTCTGCGGCCAGTTCATCGGGCGTGAGTTCGGGCGGCAGTTCTTCCCAGGTGAGCTGTTCTTCGATGGTGTAGGCGCGCGCCAGCGGCATGGAGCGCCAGTTGTCGATGGAGCCGGTGGGGCAGGGCGAGATGCAGGCCATGCAGCCGTTGCACACATCGGCGCGCACCACGTAGTTGTTGTCGTCGTGTGTGATGGCACCCACCGGGCAGGTGGCCTCGCAGGTGTTGCAGCGGATGCAGATCTCCGGGTCGATCAGGTGCTGCTTCAGGATGCCGTTGTCGATCAGCGTGGTGGTGGTCATGCCCATATTCTTCTTCCAACAGTTGTTCCGGTGCCATGTCCCTGCGCCATTGCGCGCAGCGGTAAGCAGTGGCGCGACCTGATGCCAGTGCCACCGCGGAACCGGCTTTGCCGGGCCGCTGGAGGCGTTCCCTTCAGGGGGAAGACGCGCAGCGGCTCAGGGGGATCAACCAAACCGCACGTATTCGAAGTCGACGGGCTGGCGGTTGATGCCCATGACCGGCGGCGCGATCCAGCCCGCAAACTTGCCGGGCTCCACCACGCGCCCCATCAGCGAGGCAACGAAGGCAAAGTCCTCGGGCGTGGGCAGCCACTCGGCCTTGCGGGCTGTCCATTCGGCTTCGCTCACCACGCGGCCGTCGGGTGACATCTTGATGCCCGCCAGCGCCCCGATCTGGCGGTTGAAAGCCTTGTGTGGCACGGCCAGGCGCGTCGGAATGCCGGCTTTTTCCAGCACCTTGTTCCAGCGGCCTACGCCCGCCATCGAGTCCTTGATGAAGTCGTCGCGCAGCACCTCGTTCAAGGCGTTGAGCATGGGCACTTCCTTCTCCTGCAACTGGCCGTTGACAACTTCCAGCACCTTGTAGGTCTGGCCCTTGAGGATGTGGTCGTCACCCCGCTTGCCCTCTTCGTAGCGGCCCTTGAGGCCCGAGCTATAGAAGGTGGCGGCGTTGCTGGACTGGTCGGCGCCGAACAGGTCGATGGTTACGCTGTAGTGGAAGTTGAGGTAACGCTGGATGGTGGGCAGGTCGATGGCGCCGGCCGCACGCACCCGGGCGGGGTCGTCGGTCTTGAGGTCGTTCATCACCTGCGCGGTGCGGCTGAGCACGCGCGAGATGCCGCTTTCGCCCACAAACATGTGGTGGGCCTCTTCGGTCAGCATGAACTTGGTAGTGCGCGCCAGCGGGTCGAAGGCACTCTCGGCCAGCGCTGCCAGCTGGAACTTGCCGTCACGGTCGGTGAAGTAGGTGAACATGAAGAACGCCAGCCAGTCGGGCGTCTTCTCGTTGAACGCGCCCAGGATGCGTGGGTTGTCCACGTCGCCCGAGGTGCGCTGCAGCAGTGCCTCGGCCTCTTCGCGGCCATCGCGGCCAAAGTGCTTGTGCAGCAGGTAGACCATGGCCCACAGGTGGCGGCCTTCTTCCACATTGATCTGGAACAGGTTGCGCAGGTCGTACATGCTGGGCGCCGTCAGGCCCAGGTGGCGCTGCTGCTCGACCGAGGCGGGCTCGGTGTCGCCCTGCGTCACGATGATGCGGCGCAGGTTGGCGCGGTGCTCGCCGGGCACGTCTTGCCAGGCCTTTTCACCCTTGTGGTCGCCAAAGTGGATTTCGCGGTTGGCGTCACCGGGGTTTAAAAAGATGCCCCAGCGGTAGTCGCGCATCTTCACGTGGCCGAACTGCGCCCAGCCGTTGGGGTCCACGCTCACGGCGGTGCGCAGGTACACCTCGTGGTTGGTGGAGCCCTCGGGGCCCACGTCGTCCCACCAGTTGATGAAGTTGGGCTGCCAGCCTTCGAGCGCGCGTTGCAACGTGCGGTCTTCGCCGAGGTTGACGTTGTTGGGGATCTTCTCGCTGTAGTTGATGGTGCTCATGGATGTCTCCTCGTTGGATGGAAAACCGAACGGTCGGGGTTGGGGCTAGACGCGATTCAAGTCGAAACCGGCTTTCTGGCCCGTGCCATAGACCTTGAGCGCGCCTTTGTCGCCCACGGCGTTCGGGCGGTTGAAGATCCAGTTTTGCCAGGCGGTCAGGCGGCCGAAGATGCGGGTGTTCATGTTCTCCTTGCTGGCAAAGCGCAGATTGGCTTCCAGCCCGGTGAGCGAGTCGGGCGACATGGCCGCACGCTCCTCGATGGCGATGCGGATCTCGTCGTCCCAGTCGATGTCATCCGGGGCGGCGGTGACCAGGCCCAGCGCAAGCGCGGCATCGGCATCCAGGGGCTTACCGGCCACAGCACGTGCGGCTTCCAGCGGTGCGGTTTCTTCGTAGAAGCGGCGTTGCAGGCGGCTCTGGTCGTTCACCATTGGCAGCAGTCCGAAGTTGAACTCGTTGAGCGTGAGCTTGGGTGCGCGCTCGGCATCGTCGGGCAGGGCGAGCATGTAGGTGCGGTCGGCCGCAAACGCCAGTTCTGCCAAGGAGCCTGCGAAGGCCGAGCCGGATTCGACCAGCGCAAACAGGCTGCGCGACGACACATCCAGCCGCGCAAAGGTGCGGCGCAGTGCGCCAATGGTTTCGCGCACGAGCCAGTGGTCCTGGTGCGCGATCAGCGTAGCATCGCTGGCCAGCACGGCCTGGGCATCACCTTCGGTCTTGAGCAGCCAGGTGCCAATATCAAGCTCGTTGGTGCGCAGGTTCAGGATGGCGTCGTCCAGCTGGCGCGCCAGGGCCAGCGGCCACCAGGCGGCGCCTGCGGCTTCGATGCCAGCGATGTCCGTGGGTTGCGTGCCGGTGGGGGCCTTCAGCGTGAGCGTGGCGGTGCGGCGGGTGCGGTCGATGTCCACGCTGACGTGTGCGTAGCGCAGGCTGTCGGCACTTTCTTCGCGCTCCACGCGGGTCAGGGCCACGCCCTGCGCGCTGGTGGGGCGGGGGCTGCCTTCGGCCAGGCGTGCGGCGGTTTCATCGACGGCGGCGGCAAATTGCGCGGGCTTGGCGATGCGATCCACCAGGCGCCAGTCCACCGCGCGTTGGCCGCGCACACCTTCCACGCTGGTGCAGAAGATGTCGGCCAGGTCGTGGCGCACATGGCGCTTGTCGGTCACGCGGGTCAGGCCGCCAGTGCCGGGCAGCACGCCCAGCAGCGGCACTTCAGGCAGCGACACGGCCGACGAGCGGTCGTCCACCAGCATGATCTCGTCGCAGGCCAGGGCCAGCTCGTAGCCACCGCCCGCGCATGCGCCATTCACGGCGGCGACGAACTTCAGGCCCGAGTGTTTGGACGAATCCTCGATGCCGTTGCGCGTCTCGTTCGTGAACTTGCAGAAGTTCACCTTCCAGGCGTGGCTGGAGACACCCAGCATGAAGATGTTGGCGCCCGAGCAAAAGATGCGGTCCTTGGCGCTGGTGACGATGACGGTGCGCACCGTGGGGTGCTCGAAGCGGATACGGTTGAGTGCGTCGTGTAGCTCGATGTCCACACCCAGGTCATAGCTGTTGAGCTTGAGCTTGTAGCCGGGGCGGATGCCACCGTCTTCTGCGATATCGAGCGACAGGCGCGCCACCGGGCCGTCTACGGCCAGTGTCCAGTGGCGGTATTGGGTGGGATCGGTGCGGTAGTCCACGCGGGTGGGGGCGGGTGTGGTCATGGGGTCTCCATCCATCTGCTAACAGGAATAATAATGCATTAAATGTATTGTTGATGTGCATCATCATGCATATCAACAGGCAAGTCAATGCATGTCGCTGTTTTCTGAGGATTTTTCTGAAACTACGCGGCGGCAGCCCCGGAGAGCGTCGGGGCTGTTGGCTGGTGGTGGGGAGGAGGTCAGCCTGGCCGGGCGGTCATCAGCTTGCGCACTCCGGTGCGCAGTTGCTGCAGGCTGTCTTCCAGGCTGCTCCCGGAGGTGTCGATGGTGAGGTCGGCTTTGGAATAAAAGGCCGCGCGCCCTTCCAGAATGCGGCGCAGGTCGTCCATGGCCTCCTTGCTGGCGGCCATGGGGCGCATGTCGCCCTGGGCCAGCACGCGGCCCATGTGTTCCTCTGGCGCGGCGCGCAGCCACACGGTGGTGCAGTGCGCCAGCAGCTCGTTGAAGGTGGCGGGGTCCGAGACGATGCCACCGGGTGTGGCGATCACCACTTCACTGTGGATCTGCACGGTTTCTTCGAGTGCGCGGCGTTCGTAGCGGCGGTAGGCCGTGGTGCCGTACAGGTCGTGGATTTCCCGCACGCTGCAGCCCGCCAGGGTTTCGATCTCGCGGCTCAGCTCAATAAAGGGCACGTCCAGGTCGCGCGCCAGCAGGGGGCCCAGGGTGGATTTGCCCGCGCCCCGCAAGCCAATGAGTGCGATGCGCCTATGGCGTGCCGTGTCGCTGCCACCGCCGCTCAACAGTTCGTGCAGCGCCAGCCGCGCGCGGCGCAGCTCGGGCTCGCTGCGGTGCTCCAGCAGCTCCCGGATCAGCAGCCATTCCGGCGAGCGTGTGGTGAAGTCGCCCACCAGCTCGGCCAGCGAGCAGTGCAGGGCGCCTGCCACTTGCTGAAGCACCAGGATGGACGCGTTGCCGGTGCCGTATTCGAGGTTGGCCAGGTGCCGCTCGGACACGTCGGCCGCCACCGCCACGGCCTTGCGCGTGAGGCCGCGCTGTGCGCGCAGGTTGCGCACGCGCTCGCCCAGCGCGACCAGCAGGGGGTTCTTGGCCTCTTCCGCAGCCCCCGGCATGTTGTCGGAAGGCGTGGAGAGCGCGGTTTCTGCGTCTTCTTGTTCGGTCATGCCCATCTTTCTTGGAACAGGTTCTTACAGCCCATTGGCGGGTATTGGTGGGTATTGGCAGGTCGAGCGCGCTCAGGGGCGCCTTACCACGGCGCTTCTCCACCCCTTCGGAGAAAACAATTTATGCACTATAGTGCTTGACATTCAGTCATGCATTACCTATTGTTCATGTGCAAGCAAAATACTGCACATTTGAAAAATCCACAAGGATACAGATCAAAAGGTGTGCGGGCCCCCATTTTCCTAGCCCCCGAGAAGCCATGCCCCACAAAGCCGCATTTCATCAAGCCCTGGTGGATCTGACCGCGCAGATCGCCGGGCGACCTCTGGATTCCGAACTGCAGAACTGGCTCAACCAGACCCATGGGCCTGACAGCGCTGCCTATGCAGGGCTCAAAGCGGCCTGCCTGGTGGGCGTGGAAGAGGGGTGGCTGTGTGACCGCGAAGGTGGCGGCATCCGCTACGGCCGCGTCTTCAAGGCTGACGATGCGCTGCACCGCTTTTCCGTCGATGTGGTGGACATGCAGGACATTGCGGGCCCTCACCACAGCCACCCTCTGGGGGAAATCGATTTGATCATGCCGCTCACGGCCGGTGCCACCTTCGACAGGCACCCCGCTGGGTGGTGCGTCTATCCACCGGCCAGCGCCCACCGCCCCACGGTGGCTCAAGGGCGTGCGCTGGTGCTCTATCTGCTGCCGGAAGGGCAGATCCAGTTCACACGCTAAAGCGGTCCCTCCTTTCTGGCGCTTCTCGCCATACCGATCCCTTTTTTTGAAAGACCTGCATGACTGAACTCCTGGCCAACTTTGCCGCTGGACGCTGGCAAACCGGAAACGGCCCAGGCACCGTGCTCAGCGACCCGGTGTTGGGCGACGCGCTCGTGCGCGTCGATTGCACGGGGCTGGATCTGCCGGAAGCCTTTGCCTTTGCACGGGATCGCGGCGGCGCCGCCTTGCGCGCCATGACCTACCGTGAGCGGGCCGCGCTACTGGCGGCGGTGGTGAAGGTACTGCAGGCACACCGTGAGAGTTACTACGACATTGCAACGGCCAACTCTGGCACGGTGAAGAACGATTCGGCGGTGGACATCGACGGCGGCATCTTCACCCTGGGTCAGTACGCGCGGTGGGGCGATGCGCTCGGTGATGTGCGGGCCCTGCGCGATGGTGATGCGGTCAAGCTGGGCAAGGAGCCGGTCTTTTTGTCGCAGCACCTGCAGGTGCCCACGCGGGGTGTGGCGCTGTTCATCAACGCCTTCAACTTTCCGGCCTGGGGGCTGTGGGAGAAGGCGGCGCCTGCACTGCTGTCTGGCGTCCCGGTGATCGTGAAGCCCGCCACCGCCACGGCCTGGCTCACACAGCGCATGGTCAAGGATGTGATCGATGCGGGTGTGCTGCCCGTGGGCGCGCTGTCGGTCATCGCGGGCAGCTCTGCGGGTTTGATGGACCAGCTGCAGCCTTTCGATGTGGTCTCCTTCACGGGCTCGGCGGAAACTGCGGGCGTCATCCGGTCGCACCCGGCCGTGGCGCACCGCTCGGTGCGGGCCAATATCGAGGCCGACAGCCTGAACTCCGCCCTCCTGCTGCCCGACGCCACCGTGGGCAGCGATGCCTTCAACCTGCTGGTGCGTGAAGTGGTGCGCGAGATGACGGTCAAGTCCGGGCAGAAGTGCACGGCGATCCGCCGCATTTTGGTGCCCGCTGCGGTATACGACGCTGCGGCCGAGGCCATCGGTGCCAAGCTCGCAGGCATCAGCGTGGGCAACCCGCGCAACGAGAGCGTGCGCATGGGTTCCCTGGTCAGCGCCGCGCAATTGCACGCGGTGCGCGAAGGTGTGGCCGCTTTGAGCGCCCACACCGACCTGCTGCACGATGGCCGCGCACGCCCGCTGGTGGATGCCGACCCTGCCGTAGCGGCCTGCATGGGGCCGGTGCTGCTGAGTGCGCGCGATGCCGATGCGGCATCTGCGGTGCATGACATGGAAGTATTCGGCCCTGTCGCCACGCTGCTGCCCTACCGTGACCTGGACCATGCCCTGGCGCTGGCGCACAGGGGCCAAGGATCGCTGGTGACCTCGCTGTTTGGTGCTGACGAGGCCACCCTGGCCGCTGCGGCTGTGCAGCTGGCCGCGAGCCACGGGCGTGTGCATGTCGTCACACCCGATGTGGCGCAGGCTCACACAGGGCACGGCAATGTGATGCCCATGTCGCAGCACGGGGGGCCGGGGCGCGCTGGTGGTGGTGCAGAGCTGGGCGGCTTGCGTGCGCTCGACTTTTACCACCAGCGCAGTGCGGTGCAAGCCAGCCCAGGTGTGTTGGCATCGCTCGGTCTATGAGGCCTGCCAAGGCCTGTGAATTGCCCAAAACAATACGGAGACATCCCCATGACCAGCCTGCCAGAGCGATTCAATTTCGCCGAACATCTGTTCGACCTGAACCGGGCGCATGCCGAGCGCACGGCCTACATCGACGACCGGGGGCGCCTGAGCTATGGCGATCTGGAAGACCGCGCCCGGCGGCTGGCCAGCGTGCTGGCTGAGGCGGGGGTGCGGCGCGAAGAGCGGGTGCTGCTGCTGATGCACGACACCAGCGACTGGCCCGTGTGCTTTCTGGGCTGCCTGTATGCAGGGGTGGTGCCGGTGGCGGTCAACACCCTGCTGACCGCGGATGACTATGCCTACATGCTGGCGCACAGCCGGGCGCAGGCGGCGCTGGTATCGGGGGCCTTGCTGCCTGTATTGTCCGAGGCCATGGCGCGCGGTCCTCATGAAGCGGGCACGCTGCTGGTATCGCTGCCGGTGGGCAAGCTGCATGCAGGTGCCCGCGATCTGGAGGCGGCGTTGAACAGCGCGCCTCCGTTGACTGCACCAGCGCCCACCGGCGCGGACGACCCGGGCTTCTGGCTCTACTCGTCGGGCTCTACGGGAAAGCCCAAGGGCACGGTGCACACCCATGGCAACCTGTGGTGGACGGCCGAGCTGTATGGCAAGCCGGTGCTCGGCCTCACCCAGCAGGACGTCTGTTTCTCAGCCGCAAAGCTGTACTTCGCCTACGGCCTGGGCAATGCACTCACCTTCCCGCTGTCCGTGGGCGCCACCGTGGTGCTGATGGCCGAGCGGCCCACGCCCGATGCCACCTTCAAACGCTGGGTGGACCACCAGCCCACGGTGTTTTTTGGCGCCCCCACAGGCTTCGCGGGCATGCTCGCATCACCCCGGTTGCCAGCGCGTGCTGCGGTGGCGTTGCGCATGTGCTCCTCGGCGGGCGAGGCGCTGCCCGCAGAGATCGCGCAGCGCTTCAAGGCGCACTTTGGCTGCGACATCATCGACGGCATTGGCTCCACCGAGATGCTGCACATCTTTTTGTCCAACCGACCGGGCGACATCCGTTATGGCACCACCGGCAAGCCCGTGCCGGGCTACGAGGTGCAACTGCGTGGCGAGGACGGCCAGAGCGTGCCCGACGGCGAGGTGGGCGACCTCTACATCCGAGGCCCCAGCGCTGCTTTGATGTACTGGAACAACCGCGAGAAGACGCGCGACACCTTCCAGGGCGGGTGGACCAAAAGCGGCGACAAGTATGTGCGCGACGCGGACGGCTATTACACCTACGCAGGCCGCAGCGACGACATGCTCAAGGTCAGCGGCATCTACGTCTCGCCGTTCGAGGTGGAGGCCACGCTGATGCAGCACACCGCCGTGCTGGAGGCCGCCGTGATCGGCAAGCAGGATGCAGACGGCCTTACCAAGACGAAGGCGTTTGTGGTGCTCAAGGATGGCAAGGCCGCGACGCAGGACGAGCTCAAAGCCTTCGTGAAGGAGAAACTCGCGCCCTACAAGTACCCGCGTTTCATCGAGTTCGTACCGGAGCTGCCCAAGACCGCCACGGGCAAGATCCAGCGTTTCAGGCTGCGCGAGCTGGAGGCCCGGGCGTGAACGGGGGCATCCGCGGCGGTACCAGCGGGGGCAGCGAATGGGCCGCCATCGACTGGCGAGGTCGGCCGGTGCAGGTGGAATACCAGTGGATTGCGCCAGAGCGCCGGTCTGCACCTTTGGTGGTGTTCCTGCACGAAGGGCTGGGGTCGCTGGCGATGTGGAAGGACTTCCCGCAGCAGCTGTGCGAGGCGGGATGCTTTCGGGGTCTGGTGTTCTCGCGGCCGGGGTATGGGCGTTCCACCCCACGGGCGCCCGATGAAGCCTGGGGTATGGACTTCATGCACCGGCAGGCGCGGGAGGTATTGCCTGCTTTTTTGGAGGCTGTGGGCGTTAACGAGCCGCCCTGGTTTTTTGGCCACAGTGATGGCGCATCCATTGCCCTGCTGTACGCATCGATGTTCCCGCAGAGGGTCACCGGTCTGGTGGTGTTGGCGCCCCACCTCTTTGTGGAGGATGTGACCATCCAGAACATCGAGCAGGCGCGGGACGCCTACGAGACCACCGACCTGCCCCGCAAGCTGGGCCGTTACCACGACGACCCGGACTCCGCTTTCTGGGGCTGGAACCGTATCTGGCTCAACCCGACATTTCGCGCGTGGAACATCGAAAAAGAGCTGGAGACCGTGTGTGTGCCCGTACTGGCTGTGCAGGGGCTCAATGACGAGTACGGCACGCTGGCCCAGATCCACGGCATTGCCGCCCGCGTGCCCGGAACGCAGCTGCTGGAACTGTCCGATTGCGCGCATTCACCCCACCGCGATCGTTCCGACGATGTGATCGCTGCGACCTTGGCGTTCGTGATGGCAGCAGGCCGAAATCCGTGAACACCCGATAGGCCTGCACCTGCGCCCATCGAACGCCGCGCCGGCCCTTATTCCACTCTGCGGCGCAGTTCTTCCAGGTTCACCACAGTGATACCACCGTACTCGATCTGCAGCACACCCTCGGCTTCCAGGCGCTTGAGTGCAGCGTTGCAGCGCTGGCGCGAGACACCGGACAGATTGGCGATTTCCTCCTGCGATACCTGCAGGTGGGGGTCGCTGCCCGGGTGCAGCCAGGGGTGGAAAAGACCTGCCAGCGCCCGCGCCACCTGGCTGTCCGTGTCCAGCAGATGGTGGGCCGTGAAATTGCCCAGAAACCAGTGCATGCGCTCGTTGATCTGGCGCAGCAGAAAGTGGTCAAAACTGCGCTGGGTGGCGTGCAGCCATTCAAAGGTGTCCACGGGTAAAAGCGCAACCCGGCTGGGGCGCAGCGCAATGATGTCCGCCGTGCGCGGCACGCCACGCAGCAGGGTTCCTTCTCCAAACCAGCTGCCTGCAGAAAGACCGCCGAGGGTCACCGAGCGCCCGTTGTCCGAGGTCACCGTCCACTTGAGCAGTCCTTCAACGGCACCGTACCAGTGCAGGGGGACGTCGCCGCGCCGGCACAGGGCGCTGCCTTGGGCCACTTCGACTTCACGCAGGTCGTCCAGAACGCGTTGCTGTGCGCTCTCGTCCAGCAAGGGAAACCAGGCTGAGTTTTTCAGGAGATCGGCGACCGTCAGCGGCGCCAGTTTGACCAGCATGGTGTGAGGTTCCAGAGTGAAGGAGAAAGGCGTCCTCGTATACCCTGAGTCCAAATGTCATCGCGATGACTGAGTATGCAGACGCTAAAAAAAATAATGGGTGCATTACCATTTTCCATCAGTCCATGTCATGACAAAGCGCAAAGTCATCGTCACCATCGCTCCCACCGGTGGCATGGCCCACAAGTCGCAGAACCCGCACCTGCCCACCCAGCCCGGTGAAATTGCCGACGATGTGCAGCGGTGCTGGAACGCAGGGGCCAGCGTGGTGGCCATCCATGCGCGGCGCCCGGATGACGGCGCCACTTGCAACGCAGATATCTACCGCGACATCAACACCCGCATCCGGGCCAAAGGCTGCGACATCGTCATCAACAACTCTACCGGCGGTGGTGTGCATGGCGACATGGTGCGGCCGCTGTCCGGTGACCGCTGGGAGATCGCCTGGGAAGAGCGCATCAAGGGCATGGATGCGGGGGCCGAGATGTGCACCCTGGATGCCACCACGCTCAATCTGAGCTTTGACGGCCGCGAGATCCTCATGGACACCCCGCTGAGCAAAGGGCGCGAACTGGCACTGGGCATGAAGGCACGCGGCATCAAGCCCGAGTGGGAGGTGTTCAGCCCTACACACATCCTGCAGGATGCCACCACCTTGATCGATGAGGGGCACGACGAGGGCCCGCATTTCATCAACCTCGTGATGAACGTGCACCGCAGCTTCCAGAACGCCATGCCGTATTCGCCGCGCTACCTGCAGATGATGGTGGACTCCCTGCCGCGCAACAGCATCTTTTGCGTGAGTGGCATCGGCCCCTCGCAGCTCGAAGCCAATGTGGCAGCGCTGCTGCTGGGTGGGCATGCCCGCGTGGGGCTGGAGGACAACCTGTATTTCCGCCAGGGCGAACTGGCCACCAATGTGCAGCTGACGGAGCGCATCGTGCGCATCATTCGGGAGCTGGACATGGAGCCCGCCTCGCCAGCAGAGGCCCGCGCCCTCATGGGTCTGCCCCGCGCAGGCGGCGTTCGCCCCGCCTTTGCGATCGATTGAGTTGTTGCGATTTCACCCACCAAGAAAGAGGAGACAGATGATGCAGACACGCCGCCAATTCATGAATCACCTGGGCTATGCAACCGCGCTGGGGGCACTGACTCCCTGGAGCGCGATGGCCCAGACGCTGGAGCAGGTGAAGATTTTCTACGGCTTCCCGGCGGGCAGCGCGGGTGACAGCGTGGCGCGCCGGGTGGGTGAGAAGCTGGCGGCTTCGTCCTATACCCGCAATGCCGCCGTGGTGGAGAACAAGCCTGGTGCCGGCGGGCGCATTGCGCTGGAGGCGCTCAAGGGCGCCCCCACCGATGGCAGCGTGCTCACGCTGTCGCCGTTTTCCTGCACGTCCATCTATCCGCACATCTACAGCAAACTCAGTTACGACCCCACGAAAGACTTCGTGCCGGTGTCGATCGCCGCCGTTATGCACCATGGGCTGGCCGTGGGGCCGCTGGTGCCAGCCTCGGTGAAGAACGTGAAGGACTTCCTGGCCTGGGCCAAGGCGAACCCGGGGCAGGCCAACTACGGCTCGCCAGCGGCGGGCTCCACCCCCCATTTCATCGGTGCGCTGCTGGGGCTGAACAACGGTGTGGACCTCAAGCATGTGCCCTACCGGGGCTCCATTCCCGGTGTGACCGATGTGGTGGGTGGGCAGATTGCCTCGATGGTGACGCCCAGCGGCGACTTCATTCCCAACCACAAGGCGGGCAAGCTGCGGTTGATCGCCACCTCCGGCCAGGCGCGTTCGCCGTTTTCGCCCGAGGTGCCCACCTTTGCGGAGCAGGGCTTCCCCGAGCTGACGACCGAGGAGTGGTTTGGCTTCTACGCACCCGCCAAGACCCCGGCCAGCGTGGTCGCAGCTGCCAACGCAGCCATCAACACGGCGATCAAGGAAAAGTCGGTGATCGACAGCCTGGCTGTGGTGGGCCTGATTGCCAAGGGTTCCACCGCCGCAGAGATGGCCGCATCGCAACAGGCGGAGGCAGATCGCTGGGGGCCTCTGGTCAAGAAGATCGGCTTCACGGCCGAGTCCTGAAGGGCACGGACATGGAGGCTTCCGTGAACAGGGTGGCGGTGGTCGCCACTGGCGTCATTGGTGCAAGCTGGGCTGCGTACTTTCTCGCCCGGGGGCTGAACGTGGATGCCACCGATCCTTCTCCGGGGGCCGAGCAGCGCCTGCACGATGCCGTGGCACAGCACTGGCCGGTGCTCCAGCGGCAAGGGCTTGCGCCGGGCGCCAGCACGGCAAGGCTGCACTTTCATGCTCGGCTGGAGGACGCCGTGGGGCAGGCGGACTTCGTGCAGGAAAACGGGCCGGAGCGGCTGGACTTCAAGGTGGATCTGCTGCGCCGCATAGACGAAGCCGCCCCGTCGCATGCCATCCTGGCTTCCAGCTCTTCAGGGCTGTCTGTTACGGCCATGCAGGCCCAGTGCAAACACCCGGAGCGCGTGGTGCTGGGCCATCCGTTCAACCCCCCGCACATGATCCCGCTGGTGGAGGTGGGAGGAGGCGAAAAGACATCGGCCCAGGCGATCACTACCGCGATGGATTTCTACACCGCCATCGGTAAGCGCCCCATCCATGTTCGGCGCGAAATCAAGGGGCACATTGCCAACCGCCTGCAGGCGGCGCTGTGGCGGGAGGCGTTTCATCTGGTCCACGAGGGGGTTGCCAGTGTGAGCGACATCGACACCGCCATTGCCCATGGCCCGGGGCTGCGCTGGGCGCTGATGGGGCCTTTCATGAACTTGCACCTCTCCGGCGGCGAAGGTGGAATCGCCCATTTGCTCGCGCACCTCGGCGGCCCCATCGAAGACTGGTGGCAGGACCTGGGGGCTCCGCAGATGACGCCAGCGCTGCAAAGCCGTGTCGCTGACGGCGTTACGCAGGCGCTTGGAGGGAGAACCAGTGCGGAGCTGGTGGCTGCACGCGACGCCTTGCTGGTAGACCTTCTGCGTGCCAAGCAAGACGCCCGCGTCCTGGACTGAGAGCGGCTAACAGAACCCTTCTGGCGTTGTTGCCGCGTCTTGCCGTACTACCCGTACTGCCTGCGACGCAGCGCCCGGCCAGAACCGCTTCGCTGAGTTTTGTTCGCCGGTCTGAATCCGCTATTGCACCGTGCGGTCCTGCCGCATGGGTTTATTCGACGGGTTCAACCAAGCGCTTCCAGCAGTGGTGCTGCGCACCGCCGCGCCGCTGGTTAGCGCTGTTTTGCCCATTTTTGTTGCTGCCCCAAGAACACGAGAGATCACCCACACCATGCACCCCGAATTTCTTGGCGATGAAAACCAAATCGCACCGCCCGCCACGGTGTTGGTCCATCAGGACGACGGCTCGTTCGTATTGCGTTCCCCTGTGGCGCTGGGCGCGTATGCGCGCTGCATCGGTGAATGGGTGGAGCAGTGGGCGCGCGAGACACCCCACGCGCTGGCCTTGGCGGAGCGTGACGAGACGGCCGAGCACTGGCGTACCCTGACCTATGGCGAGCTGCGCCAGGCCGTGGGCGCCGTTGCGCAGTCATTCCTGGACCTGAAGCTGCCGGCGGGCCGCCCCATCGCCATTCTTTCCGACAACGCGGTGGACCACGCGGTGCTCATGCTGGCGGCGATGCATGTGGGCATCACGCCCTGTTCTTTGTCGAGCGCCTATGCACGATCCCGTGACCCGGGCCGCCTGCACAGCATGCTTGCGGTGCTGGAGCCTTCGCTGGTTTATGCATCGGACGCCTCGGTCTACGCGCCCGCCCTGGCGGGGTACGCGTCCGATGCCGTCAAGGTCTTCAGTCGCCATGCCGAGGCCGTGCCTGGCGCCTTGCCTTTTGCTCAACTGCTGGCGGGCCTAGAAAGCCCGGCCGTGTCGCAGGCGTTTGAGGCCATCCAGCCCGACGACCCTGCCAAGTACCTGCTGACGTCGGGCTCCACGGGCCATCCCAAGGTGGTCATCAACACCCACCGCATGCTGTGCGCCAACCAGCAGATGATGGCCCAGACCTGGCGGTTCCTGGCTAACGAAAAGCCTGTGCTGGTGGACTGGCTGCCGTGGAGCCACACCTTTGGCGGCAACCACAACCTCAACATGGTGCTGTGCCATGGGGGCGCGCTCTACATCGATGAAGGGCGGCCCGTGCCAGGGCTTATCGAGAAGACGGTGCGCAACCTGCGCGATGTGAAGCCGACGATGCTCTTCAATGTTCCGCGTGGTTTCGACATGCTGTTGCCGTTTCTGGAGGCAGACGCCGCGCTGGCTGCTGAAATCCTCTCGCGCATGCGCCTGGCGTTCTATGCCGCGGCAGCGCTGGCCCCTTCCACCTGGCAGCGGCTGGAGGCCGTGGCAGCACGCGTGCGGCCCGCGTCGCCGCTGTGGCTGACCACGTCCTGGGGCTCCACGGAGACATCGCCCGCAGTGACCAGCGCCCACTGGCGCATGGAGGGCGCTGGCTGTATCGGTGCGCCGTTGCCCGGGCTTGAGCTCAAGCTGGAGCCCAACGGCAGCAAGCTCGAAATGCGGGTCAAGGGTGTATCGGTGTTTCCGGGCTACCGCAATGCCCCCTCCGAGACGGCCGCCGCGTTTGACAGCGATGGCTTCTACCGCATCGGTGACGCGGGATACCTGGTGGACCCTGTGCGGCCGGAGTGTGGCGTGGTCTTCAACGGCCGGGTGGCCGAGGATTTCAAGCTCTCCAGTGGGAGCTGGGTGTCGGTGGGCACGCTGCGGGTGGAACTGGTGTCCGAGTTGGCACCCCTGGTGCAGGACATCGTGCTTACGGGCCACAACCGGGACGAAGTGGGCATGCTGGTGTTTCCCTCTGCCGCCGGTGCAGCGGACCGCCCGCGGCTGGACGACGCCCTGCGCGGTGTCATGCAGGCCCGCCGCACTGCTGGCGCGGGTTCATCGCAGTGCCCTGCGCGTGCACTGGTGATGGCGACGCCGCCCGACCCCGATGCTGGAGAAATCACCGACAAGGGCTACATCAACCAGGGCGCTGTGCTCTCGCGCCGTGCTGCACAGGTCGAGCTGCTGCATGCCAGGCCTGCTGCCCCCAACGTGATCTCAATCTGACGGGGTGCCGTGGCAGCGCCTTCTGCGGTTTTTCGAGTCCACCCGTAAAAAAGGACCCGCTGCCTTGGGCAACAGGTCCTTTTTTTTGCGGAGAAGGAATGATGGGGCATCACCCCGTCACGCCCTTCGCAGCGGCTGAGATCAGACCGTGGCGTCCTTGAGCTTCTTCAGCGCGCGGGTCTTGATCTTCACGGCTGCAGGCTTGGCGGGGAACCAGCGCTCTTCACCGGTGAAGGGGTCTTTGCCGAAGCGCTTCTTCTTGGCGGGGATTTGCTGCAGGCCGATTTTCATGAGGCCGGGCAGCGTGAATTCGCCGGAGCCCTTCTTGTGCACCGAACCCAGGATGGTGGCTTCGAGTGCGGCCAGCACGGCCTTGGTGGCCTTGGGTTCCACACCAGCCTGCTCGGCCAGGTGGGCGATCAGCGTGGTCTTGTTGAAGGCGGTCTTGATCGGCTTGATGCCTGCAGCCACAGGCTTGGCCACTGGTGCGGCGGCCTTCTTCGCTGCGGGGGCTGCAGCCTTCTTGGCGGCAGGTGCCGCCTTCTTTGCAGCAGCAGGTGCTGCCGCCTTGACGGCCTTCTTCGCGGGCGCTGGAGTCTTTTTTGCAGTTGCCATGATGGTGATTCTTCTTTGTTCAGAGTTGCAATATGCCTCCCCCCAATGAAGGGAAGGTGCGCAATTTTAGGTGCGACTGCGGCATACCGTGCAAAAACGAAGACCCGCCAGCATTAGAGGCTTCTGAGAAGGGCTCTAGAAAGACGCTGCGAGTGAGGGGCCGTGCGCAGTTGGCGTCTGCTGAAGGCCGTGTGTGCTGCGTGTGATCACGCGCTCGCATACATGCATACGTGCATGCACGCATGTGTCCGTCGTGCTGCTGCGTCAGCGGTGCGCAGGGGTCTCGTGGCGTTGGCGCCACTGGTGGTAGCGCTGGCGCTGCAGCGCCAGCAACTCCACCAGACCCCAGGCCAGCGCACAACCGAGGGTGCCGCACAGCAGGGCGATGCGGTGCACCTCAGTCCTGCGCTGCGGCTGCGTCTTCATAGTGGGTCCATCCGTCGGGGCTGGGCAAATCGAAGCTGGGCCAGCCCGGGGCATCGAAGAGTTCATCCAGCAGCCGCTGCAGTCCGAGCAATCTCCAGAGCATGATCATGTGCCTCTTCGAAGGGTTGTGTCTGCGGGCAAGTTAACGCGCTTGTGTGACAGTTCCGAGTCGTTTCGCCGAATTCACACAGATGCGTCATGGCGCTGTTGGTGCGTGCGGGCCGGGGCTATGCTTGCTGCCTATCGCCTTGCTGCACGGCCCCACGCCGCCATCGCCATCCACCATGAACACTCTGCCCGAGTTGCTGGCGCTCGAAAAAATCATCGAGCTGGGGGCACCCCATCTGCAGGTGCAGGTGGTTCGGCAGGTGCAGCTGGCGTCGGGCCACAGCTTTCCGATCCATGCCATCGGCGTGGGCAACCCGTCGCTGGACGTGCCTGCCATCGGCTTTTTCGGAGGCGTGCATGGGCTGGAGCGCATCGGCGCCGAGGTGGTCATCGCCTACTTGCAGAACGTGGTCATGCGGCTGCAGTGGGACACCACGCTGCACCGCCAGCTGGAGCAGATGCGCCTGGTTTTCATGCCCGTGGTCAACCCGGGTGGCATGTGGGCCGCCACACGCGCCAATCCGCGCGGGGTGGACCTTATGCGCAATGCACCGGTCGATGCCACGGACCGCGTGCCGCCCTGGATCGGCGGGCAACGCATCAGCGCGGGGCTGCCTTGGTACCGGGGGCGCGCGGGCGATGCCATGGAGGCCGAAAGCCAGGCGCTGTGCGAGGTGGTGGCCCAAGAGTTGCTGGCGCGGCCGTTCAGCATGGCCATCGACTGCCATTCGGGGTTTGGCGTGCGTGACCGCCTGTGGTTTCCGTTTGCCCACACGCGCAAGCCCATTGCGCACCTGGCCGAGTTGCATGCGCTGCAGGAGATCTTTCTGCAGGCCCACAGCCACCACCAGTACGTCATCGAGCCGCAAAGCGCCCAGTACCTGGCGCACGGCGACCTGTGGGACCACCTGTACCTGCAGGCCTGCCGCGAGGCGCCCACACACACCTTCCTGCCGCTCACGCTGGAGATGGGGTCGTGGCTGTGGATCAAGAAGAACCCGCGCCAGCTGTTCTCGCGCAACGGCATCTTCAACCCACTCATCAACCACCGCCAGCAGCGGGTGCTGCGGCGCCATCTGTCACTGCTCGATTTTCTGGCCCGCGCGGCCTGTAGCCACGAGCGCTGGGTGCCAGCCCCCGAAGCGCGGGCGCAGCGCAGGGCGGATGCCCTGGCCGCGTGGTACTGAAGAGGTGCCCACCATGCACCATCCGTGGATTCTGCTCAGGGGCCTCACGCGCGAGTCCGCGCACTGGGGGGCGTTTGCCGACGCGTTCAGGCACGCCCTGCCGGGTGCCCGCGTTGTGGCGCAAGACCTGCCGGGCAATGGCCTGCTGCACCGGGCCGTGTCGCCCGCCACGGTGCGGGGCATGGTAGATAGCTGCCGCGCCGAGCTGGCCGCGCAGGGTGTGCGGCCACCGTTTCGGGTGCTGGCCATGTCGCTGGGCGCCATGGTGGCGGTCGAGTGGGCGCGGGTGGCGCCTGAGGAGCTGGTGGGCTGTGTGTTGATCAACACCAGCCTGCGGCCCTTCAGCCCCTTCTACCAACGGCTGCGGCCAGCCAGTTATCTGCAGGTGCTGCGCTGCGCCGCGCCCTGGAGCAGCCCGCTCACCATCGAAAACACCGTGCTGCGAATGACCAGCAACCTTGCCCACGCCAGGGGGGCGGTGGTAGGCGATTGGGTGGCCCTGCGCAGGCAGCGACCGGTGTCGGCATCCAACGCCCTGCGCCAGCTGCTGGCTGCAGCGCGCTACACGGCACCTGTTGCAGCGCCCCTGGTGCCGGTCTCGGAAAGCCCCCGCATCCTGCTGTTGGCCAGCCAGAACGACAGGCTGGTGTCTTGCCAGTGTTCGCAGGCCATCGCACGGGCGTGGGGGGTGCCGCTGCAGATGCACCCGTTGGCCGGACATGACCTGCCGCTGGATGACGCGCAGTGGGTTATTGGGCAGGTGCGGCCCTGGATGGAGGGCTCGCTGTGAGAGGGCGCATATCCAGCACTGGCGTTCACTCCCCCAGACCGGCAAGCCCGCCCTGGGCCACCAGTTCGCGGTACCACTCCTCGTAGCCAGCGCTGCTGGGGTGCAGCCCGTCGGCGGCGTTCAGTGCCTTGCTACGGGCCACGAACGGGTCTTCATGGCGTGCTTGAGCAGGCGCACATAACGCGCCTCGCGCGTGGCTGCGACGTCTTTGACGATGGCGTGCAGGTCCTCAGAGCGGTGCGACATCACCCACGAAACCGGGGGGATGAAAAACGGCGCATGCCCCACGTTGCCACACGGCATCAGCACCACGTGCTGGCCCTTTTGTTGTGCAAGGGTTACCACCTGCTCGATCTGGGGGCGCAGGGTGTCCAGCGCGGTCAACCGGATCACGTCGTTGCCACCCGCGAGCACCAGCACCAGGTCGTAGCCCGCAGACGCCCGCTCCAGCTGGGCGGCCACGTCGGCGTAGCGTGCACCGTTGGCGGCCAGGTTGTCGATGTGCCACTTCGGGTGGTCCTGGCCAATGCGCCCGGGCAGGCTGTCGAGCGGGGCATTGGCCCCCGTGCCCACGGCCGTGCTGTCGCCCACCACCAGAACCCGCCGCACGGGTTGATCCGGTTGCGCAGTGTAGGGCTGGGCCTCGCGGGCCAGGTCTGCGGCGGTCCACATGCGCCAGGGCGCGCAGGCGGTGAGCAAGAGTGCGCCTGTGGCAATGGCCACCAGGGTCACCATGCGGCGCGAGGATGCGGGGCGGGTACTGACGGCGTGTTTCATGGGCTGGAGCAAGAGTAGGACCTTGCTGCAGCCTACCGGCGGGCAGGGGCCGGATGCGTCGGTGGCGGGCAACGGAGCGAGTAGGACGGACGCGCCGCTGCTGTCGGCTACTGCTTGAAAACCACAGCTTCCAGCGCCATAGCCCGGATCGACGCGGCTGCAGCCTCTGCCTTCGCCCGGCTTTCATAGGGCCCCACGCGCACGCGGATGCGGCGGCCCTTGGCGTTGTTCAGCTCCTGGCGAAAGGCGGGTAGCCCTTCGTTGAGCAAGCGAGCCTGGGCCTTGCGGGCGTTGGCCTCATCGGCAAACAGGCCCACGTTGATGTAGTAGCCCGCCGCCGTGCCCACGGTGGGGAGAGGGGCTGAGGATGCTGGCGCAGCGGCCGAAGCGGGGGCTTTGGGCGTTTTTGCCTTGGCTGCAGAGGCCGCGCGGCTGGCGGGCTCGGCGGGGGGCGTTGTCTTTGCAGAGGGCTTGGGGGCTGCCGTGGCGGGCGCTGAAGAGGGCGATTTGGACACCGTGGAGGCTGCAGAGGTCGCAGCCGGAGCGGGGCGGTTGGCCTCAGAGGATCGCGCTGGCGTGCTGGCTGTTGCTGCGGCCTTTGGCGCTGGGATTGCCGGGGCCGCAGACTTGGCGGTGGGCGGGGCCGCTGCCGGTTTCGCTGGGTCAGGAGCCGAGGCGGTGGTGGCGGGAAGGGCGGGGATAGGGGGCTCTTGCGCAGGAACCGGAACAGGTACGGGTGCTGGTGCCGGTGCTGGTGAAGGCGCAGCCGTAATGGCAGCGGCTGGTGCAGAAGCCGCTGCGCTGGGCCGGGACGCCGCCGCCGTGGCTTGCGCCACCGTTACGGCGGGCTCCAGGGCCAGCGGCTTGGTGTCTGAAGGGGCCCATACCAGGTATGCCAGCGCGGCTGCGGCCACCAGCACCAGGTTGGCCAGCACCAGTGCCTGCAGCCGCTTGCGTGAGCTGGCCTGCCTCTCCAGCAGCACACAGGCCTCGGGCAGCGTGCGTGAGGCCGCCAGCGCGCGGGCCACCCGTTTGCGGATGTCGGCATACAGGATGGCGTTGCCATACAGGCCCGGCACCGCAAAGGCCAGCATCGCAAAAGCGCCCAGCACGCCCAATTCCACGCCCGGCGGCCATTGCAGGAAGGTCCGGCCGATGCCATACACGATAAGCGCCAGCCCTTCGGCCGCCGCCAGGTAGACCAGCGCGGGGGTCCACAACTGCCGGAACAGCATCCAGTTGAGGGTGGCAAGGCAGGCCGCCCAGTTCCAGGTGGTGGTGGTGCGGCCCGTGTTGTCAAAGCGCTCGAAAACGGCCATGTAGTAGGCCGTGTTCACTGGCCCCAGTGCCAGCCGGGACAGCGCCGTCATGGCATTGTCGGACGGTGAGTCGAGCGACATGGCCGGGATGATGGAGGCGACAGGGTCCGTGTGGTCGAGCATGGGCCGATTCTGTCATGGGCCGATGTTTGCGCCACCTGGTTTGCGCGCGGGTCAGCGCGGGCGCAACGCTCTGGCCTGATTTCGTCTGGCCCACGCGGGCCCCATCACTGGATTTTGATTAAAAATGGCCTCTGGCGCTTATCTGTTAAGCGCTGGTAGCTATTAATAATATAGCGTTTTCCGTAGTGGCTGTGGCGTGTCAGGCACCGCGCACCATCGCCATGATCTTGCCCGCGTCCAGCGTGGCGGCCTTTTGCTGGATCTGCGGCAGGTACTGCGACTGCATCTGCTTGGCGGGGCCCAGAAGGTTCTGGAAGGTGTCGCGCAGCATGGCCGTGCTCATGACCCGGCCCCCGGCGTAGTAGCGCTTGGCCACCTGTCCCAGCGCGTAGGTGGTGGCAAACGAAAACGCCATGCCCGTGGCGGCGCTGCCCAGTCCGCCGATGGTCCGGCCCGCCGCCTTGCCCAGCAGGCCGCCCAGCAGCTTGCGGCCAAACTGCTCCAGGTACTGGGACGTCATGCCCACGCCCGCAGCGGCGATGAACTCCTTGATGTGGCCCTGGTCCAGCTCCACGCCGTGCGCCTTGCCAATGCCGTACACCATCTTCACCTGCATGGGGATGATGGCCATTGACGCCCAGGACTGCGGCAGCAACTCCAGCGCACCGTTGAGCAGCGCGTAGTTGAGGATGGATTTGTCCAGCTCGGCATCCGAAGCACTGCTGGGGGCTGCGGCGGCTGTTGCCGTTGCGGCGGCTGTTGCCACTGGGACCGCGATGGGCGCGGACACAGGCACGGATAAAGGCACGGCCTTTTCCGCCACATCCACGATTGCATCGGCTTCCCGGTCAAACGCGTCGGTCTGCGGTGCGCCCAGCTGCAGCGCCGCCTTCAGGCCGTTCAGAAACTCGCGTTCTGCCGCCGTCTGGCGGCCATCCACGTCGCACACACACACGGCCATTTCGTAGGCCAGCTGGCGGTGCATGGGGTCGCTTAGGGCCTGCACCGCCGCCTGCACGCTGGTGCGCCGCAGCAGCACTTCCTGGTAGATGCGTGGAAGGTCCGCCATGCCTGCGTCGCCCGCGAGCGACTGGGCAATGCGGCGGATCTCTTCGCGCTCGGCGTCGTCCTTGTTGCCGTCCGCAAACGCGGCCAGGAGGGCGATGGTGAGAATGGATTTTTGCTGGTCCAGGTTCATGGGGTGTTGCCTGCAAGGCGTTGGGTAAAAACGGTGGGGCGCTTGCCTGGGTGGGCTGGCCGCGCGCATGGGATCAGATGCAGTCTAGGCAACGGAGTTTCAACGCCACAGCCCGTGGGGAATTGGGCGCGCGTGGTAACCGGGTGTTTCGGGGGCGGGCCGGGTTATCCCTTGGGTATTTTGGCGACTGTGCGCCAGCGCCTGGCGTGCCTACAGTGCCTGCAGGCCTCCACGGCTGTGGAGGCGGCTGACCCTGAAAAATCCCGTTGTTGTGGAGTGCACACTATGAACATTGCCCACCTGCTGCGCCGCAGTGCTTTGCTGCATGCCCACCAGCCCGCTGTACTACAGGGGGTGACGTGCTGTGGTCCTACGGCGACCTGGGCGCACGCGCTGCCGCCTTGGCCGCCTATCTGCACACGCAATGCGGCGTGGCCCCCGGGGACCGAGTGGCCATCTATGCCGCCAATGCGCCCGAGTACCTGGAGGCCCTGCACGCCATCGTGTGGGCCGGGGCCGTGTCGGTGCCGGTCAACTACAAGCTGCATGCCAAAGAATTGGCCTACGTGCTGGCCGACTCCGGCGCGCGTGTGGTGCTGGTATCGCAGGCGTTGGCCCCAGCCGCGCGCGAGGCAGGGGCGGCGGATGCTGGTCTGCTGGTGTTTGGCTCCGAAGCGTACCGCGCCGCTGTCACGCACGCGCCCATGGACGTTTGTGATCGCGCACCCGAGGATGTCGCCTCACTGTTCTACACCTCCGGCACCACTGGCCGCCCGAAGGGGGTGATGCAGACCCACCGCAATCTGCTGGCCATGACGGCCTGCTACTTCACCGACGTGGACGATGTGCTGCCCGGCGACGCCATGGTCTACGCCGCGCCCATGTCGCACGGCGCTGGCCTCTACAACTACGCCCAGGTGTTGCGCGGCGGGCGGCATGTGGTTCCGCTGTCGGGTGGCTTTGAGCCTGCGGAGCTGGTGCAGCTTGCGGCCAGCGTGGGCCAGCTCACTCTGTTTGCCGCGCCCACCATGGTGCACCGCCTGGTGGAGCATGTGCGTGCCACGGGTGCCGATGTGTCGGGCTTCAAGACCATCGTCTACGGCGGCGGCCCCATGTATGCCGACGACCTGCGCAACGCCCTGGCCGTGATCGGCAACCGCTTCGTGCAGATCTACGGCCAGGGCGAAAGCCCCATGACGATCACGGCCCTGTCGCGCGCCCAACTGGCCGACCGCAACCACCCGCGCTGGGCCGAGCGCATGGTATCGGTCGGCGTGGCGCAGTCGCTGGTGCAGGTGCGTGTGGTGGATGCTGCAGGCCAGCCGATGCCCACAGGCGAGACCGGGGAGGTGGTGGTGCGCGGCGACACCGTCATGCCCGGCTACTGGAACAACCCCGAAGCCACGGCGCAGACGCTGCGCGATGGCTGGCTCTACACCGGCGACATGGGCGCGCTGGATGCCGATGGTTTCCTCACGCTCAAGGACCGCTCCAAGGACGTGATCATCTCCGGCGGCAGCAACATCTACCCGCGCGAAGTGGAAGAGGTGCTGCTGCTCCACCCCCAGGTCCGCGAGGTGGCCGTGGTGGGGCAGCGGGATGTGGAATGGGGCGAGGTGGTAGTGGCTTACCTCGTTGCGGGCGAGGGCGGGGTGGTGGCGGATGCGGAGCTGGATGCGCTGTGCCTGGAACACATTGCGCGGTTCAAACGGCCCAAGGAATACCGGTGGGTGGAGGCGCTGCCGAAGAACAGTTATGGGAAGGTGTTGAAGACTGAGTTGCGAGCGGGAGGCGGCTAACACTCGCTGTTGCCAGTCTTCCGCGCCTACGGTTTCTGTTGTTGGCGCGAGGCATCTTGGTGCACCGACCTATCTGGAGCTTTGACGAAATTGTCCAGTAGCGGCTTCGGCACAGCATTTGCGCCTCAGCTGGGTCGAAAGCTATCCTTGAGCGATGGCAAAACGACCTCCTTTGGGCAAGTGCGTGCACTGTTTGGCTGAAAACGTGCCGCGCACTTGGGACCATATATTCCCACGCTCTTGGTATCCCGATACCACACCAGCGAACCTACATAAGTGGCAGGCTCCCGCTTGCTTCGCGTGCAATAACCGTCTTGGCCGAATTGAGCAGGAACTACTACGTGGTCTGGCCATGTGCCTTGACCCGAGAAACCCGGCTTCAGCGAGCGTCACGCAATCTGTCTTTCGCAGCATGAGAGCTACCGCCACACAAGATCCCTCTGAAAAAATCACGAGGGACAAAGTTGCTCGAAACTTCGTTGCAGGCCTCATGCAGGGAGACGAAATTCCGCAGGGCGTTGCGGAGGTAAACCACACCGCGATTGAATATGGCATCAAGAGTGGCCGCGTCGCCGTTACTGTTCTTGCAGAGAACGTACATGCTTGGCTTGAAAAGACAGTGCGTGGCATGTTGTATCTGCATAGTCAGCGCTTCGTAGAGGATTCTCACGCAGTTGAATTTATGCCGTTCCTCAACCCGGCAGCGCTGGATGAATTTGAGTCAGCGATGGCTGGTCTTGGAGTCGTTTATGTCAATGGTCCTGGTGTCGCTGTTCGCATGGGGGTGGCGGAAGACGGGATATCCTCAGTTTTCGTCATCCGGCTTTGGGAGCAAATCTATATGGGCGCTGCTGTTATGCCTAAACTTGGTTAGAGCGGTGGCCGCGTCTTTGGAGAGAAATCACCTGCTTTCTATGGCAGTAAACCCGCCACCCCCACGGTTAAACCACCCCGCCTACCATCCCCATCTTTGATAGCCAGAACTCCTCCCATGCCCACCACCCTCAAAATCGATTTCGTCTCCGATGTCTCCTGCCCCTGGTGCATCATCGGCCTCAAGGCGCTGGAGCAGGCGGCGGACCGGCTTCAAGGGGAGGTGGCGCTGGACATGCACTTTCAGCCGTTCGAGCTGAACCCGCAGATGGCGCCCGAAGGCCAGGACATTGGCGAGCACCTGCAAGAAAAATACGGCGCCACGCCCGAGCAGAGCCAGAAGAACCGCGATGCCATTGCGGCGCGCGGGGCGGAGCTGGGCTTTACCTTCAGTATGGACAAGCGCAGCCGCATCTACAACACCTTTGACGCGCACCGGCTGCTGCACTGGGCCGAAGAAAAGGGCATGCAGCCCGCGCTGAAGAAGGCGCTGTTCAAGGCGTATTTCACCGACGGCCAGAACCCGAGCGACCATGAGGTACTGGTGCGTGTGGCGGGCGAGGTGGGGCTGGATGTGGCCGAAGCGAGTGCGCTGCTGGCCTCAGACCGCTACGCCGACGAGGTGCGCGAGCGCGAGCAGTTCTATCTGCAAAACGGTATCCACTCGGTGCCCGCCATCATCATTAACGAGCGCCACCTGATTCAGGGTGGTCAGCCGGTGGCGGTGTTTGAGCAGGCGCTGCGGCAAATTGCGACGCAGGCTTGATGAGGCTCTAAAAATGGTAGCGTCTATCGCAGATAGATAAAGGGCTGACTCACTAGTCCAAGCACTTGCCTGGTGGCAGCCCCGGCTCCGTTGCGGCTCACAAAACTCAGCGAAGCGGCTCTGGCTCGGCGTTCCGCCGCAGGCAGGAGGCGAGATACATCCAGCGCAAGGGCGATAGCCATCTGGTCAGGGTGTACGTAAAGCGAAGAAGGAACTTCGAAGGCCAGCACTTCAGCGCACGAGGGTACTTTGCCTCGATGGCTGGACGGGGGAAGTGCTCTGCATTCACATGAGACATCAAAGCGAGGAGGCGCCGAGGTTAGCCCTTGCAGGCCTCCCAGGGGAAAACTGCGAGCAGGTCCTGCGGCGGCGCGGGCAGTACGCCGCCTGCAATGTTTGCAAGCTCGAACTGCCGCAAGCATAGGTTCACAAACGCGCGCACCTTGGGCGTGGGGTAGCGACTACTCGGGCACACCGCATAGACCGATACCGGCGCCGGTCGCCACTCAGGCAGCACACGCACGAGCCTGCCTGCCGACACCAGTTCCGCCGCCGCGGGCAGCGGCAGTTGGCCTATGCCCAGGCCCTTGAGCATGGCGTCGCGAACACCAATGCCCGCATTGACGAGGACGCGCGCCGGATGGTGGATTTGCCATAGTTTGTTGGGCCCGCCCGTGTACCGGATCAACGTTGCGGGCCAGGTCTTGGGGTTGCTGCGGCAGCCCTTCGCGCTGCGCAACTAGGCAGCTGCAAACAGGCCGTTTTCGATTTGCCCCAGGAGGCGCGACTCCTGGAGCAGCCCTGCGCGTACCCCCACGTCAAAGCCCTCATGCACCAGATTCAGCTCGCGCGAGGTGTATTCGACTTCGACGCGCGTGTGCGGGTAGCGCAGCAGATAGGCCTCGATCCAGGCGCCTATGGCCGCCAGGTCACGTTTTGTATTTATGCCTGCTCCACCCCCTGATGCATGGCAGCAAAGTGCCAAGCTGCGATGGCGCAGAGGGCTTCATGCTGTGGAGCAACGTCCGCTTGGTCCGTTTGCCTGTTGTGCCTATGTGCGCCGCGCGAGCCGACTGCCCCGTTATTTCTTGACAATGGCACTAGGGCTGTTGAACGATAGCTTCTTATGATAAAAAGATTTAACCTCTGGTCTGTTTTGGTGCCAATGCTGGTGGTCAGACTGGAGCATGCTGCGATGTGTGCCCCATACAAAACACCTTGGGCCAACTTGTACCGCAGTGTCTGGGTGCGATTCTGGGGTGTCCTGCTCGCATCTGTGCTGGCCACGGGTCCCGCCCTTGCCGCAGGGACGTCGTCCTTGGCTACGCTGTACGACTCGAACAATTCGAACAGAGGGATCATGTTCGATATCGATGCCGCCAATACAGTGACGCTGACGGGGCTAGACGCGAACATCTCTGGATCTGGCACTTTCGAGCTGTACTACCGCGTTGGTGGTTATGCGGGGCATGAGAACAACCCTGGTGACTGGACGCTGCTGGCGACATCGGCCAGTGTGACGTCGCTCGGTTTGAACCTGCCTACGCCCGTCCCGATGCCACTGGCAGTTGTGCTTTCTGCGGGGACGCGGTATGGCTTTTATTTAACCGAAAACACCGGTGCAGGTTCTGGTGCGGTGCGTTACACCAACGGCACCAATGCCGCTCTGGCAAACGATGCCAATCTCACCGTGTACTCAGGCGTCGGCAAACAATATCCATTCGCCTCTACCAACCCCGACAGAAGGTTCAACGGCACGATTCACTATGCCCTGGGTATCGTGTCCGTTGCAGACCTGAGCATTACCAAAACCGACGGTGTCACGACCGTGAACCCTGGCGGGGGCGTGACCTACACCATCACCGCCAGCAATGCGGGACCGAGTGATGCGCCTGGCACGGTGGTGTCCGACACCTTGCCAGTAGCACTGACCGGTGCCACATGGACTTGTGTGGGAGCGGGTGGTGGCACCTGCACTGCATCGGGCAGCGGCAGCATCAACGACACGGTGAGCCTGCCTGCGGGTGCCTCGGTCACGTACACCCTGAGCGCGGTGGTCAGTGCGGCGGCCAGCGGCACGCTGAGCAACACGGCGACCGTTACCGAGGATGTCAGCGTCGTTGACCCCACATCCGGCAACAACTCCGCCACCGACAGCGACAGCATCACGCCGCGCGCGGACCTGAGCATTACCAAAACCGACGGTGCCACTACCGTGAACCCTGGCGGGGGCGTGACCTACACCATCACCGCCAGCAATGCTGGCCCCAACGATGCGCCCGGCACGGTAGTGGCCGATGCCCTTCCTGCAGCACTGACCAGTGCTACATGGACTTGTGTGGGGGCGGGTGGTGGCACCTGCACTGCATCGGGCAGCGGCAGCATCAACGACACGGTGAACCTGCCCGCGGGTGCCTCGGTCACGTACACCCTGAGCGCGGTGGTCAGTGCGTCGGCCAGCGGCACGCTGGGCAACACAGCCACGGTGACAGCTGCGGGAGGGATTGTGGACCCTACGCCTGGCAACAACTCGGCCACAGACAGCGACAGCATCACGCCGCGCGCAGACCTGAGCATTACCAAAACCGACGGTGTCACGACCGTGAACCCTGGCGGGGGCGTGACCTACACCATCACCGCCAGCAACGCGGGACCGAGTGATGCGCCCGGCACGGTAGTGGCCGATGTCCTTCCGGCAGCGCTGACCAGTGCCACATGGACTTGTGTGGGGGCTGGTGGCGGCACCTGCACTGCATCGGGCAGCGGCAGCATCAATGACACGGTGAACCTGCCTGCGGGTGCCACGGTCACGTACACCCTGAGCGCGGTGGTCAGTGCGTCGGCCAGCGGCACGCTGAGTAACACAGCCACTGTGACAACTGCGGGGGGTGTTGTTGACCTAGCACCTGGCAACAACTCCGCCACCGACAGCGACACCATCGCGCCGGCAACGTGTTTGCGGTCGAACATTCCGACGCTCGTCAGCGGCGTGACTGCCACGCTGTCGGCTACGGGTTGTAGTGCCGTTGACAGTGCAACATTTGTTCAACCAGCCCCTGGTGCACCGACGAATACGACGTTCCCCTACGGCCTGTTCGACTTCACGTTGAGTGGCAGTGCCAGTACCGTGACAGTAACGGTGACCTACTCACAGAATCTGCCCAGCGCAGCGACCTTCTACAAAGTCAATGGGGCAGCGTATTCGAGCTATCCGGCCAGCGTAGGTGTGAATAGTGTGACTTTCACTCTGACGGACAACGATGCCTGGGATGGTAATAGTGCGCCTGGCGTCATTCGAGACCCCAGCGGGTTGGGCTTTGCCAGTAGCCCGACAAGTATCCCCACCTTGTCCGAGTGGGGCACGATCCTGTTGTCATGCCTGATGGCTGTTGCGGTGTTCGTTGCCATGCGTCGGCGTTCCACCTGATGGTCTGGCCATCAAGCGCCAACAGCCCTTGACGGCGGGTTTTGGGGTTGGTGGTTCATGAAAACTGCGTCGATGATGAAGATATCGGCAGCTTCTTTTGGGGACGCTACTGTCTTCATCTTTGGCATGGGGGCTACCGTCTTCGGTGCCCGATGTCGCAGTGCTGATGACGCACACGCGCTGCGGGCATCGAACCGCTACACCGACGAGGTGCGCGAGCGCGAGTGGTTCTATCTGCAAAACGGCATCCATTCGGTGCCTGCCATCTTCATCAACGAGCGCCATTGGGTCCAGGGCGGGCAGCCGGTGGAAGTGTTCGAACAGGCGCTGCAGAAAATTGCCAACCAGGCTTGATGGTTGCTATTATTTTAATAGCTGATTGCGCTTGATGGATAAGCGCTGGTGGCTGTTTTGGTAGGCGGTTTCAACAACGAAGTGCGCCAGTACCCAGTGTAAGTGGGCTCACTTTGTAGCCATGGAACACCTCATGCGGAGTCTTCCAGCCCAAGCATCTGCGGGGTCGGTGGTTGAGCCGGTACACGGCTTGGAGCACCTGCTCTTCGCTGGCCGTGCCCAGATCGCTGCCCTTGGGGAAGTAGTGGCGTAGCAGCCCATTGTGGTTCTCGTTGAGCCCCCGCTGCCAGGGGCTGTGCGGATCGGCGAAGTACACCTTCGTCTTCAGGCGTCTATGCACCCACCTGTGCTCGGCGAATTCCTTGCCGTTGTCCAGCGTGAGGGTGTGGCGGTGCTTGGGATGGTGCCTGAGCATTTCGATGATGGCCTGGCCCACCGGCTCGGCCTGGCGCCGCTGCACATGCTGCGCCAGTGTGTAGCGCGAGCGTCGCTCGGTCAGGGTCACCAGCCCTGCCAGTCCACCCGCACCTGAGACGATGGTGTCCCCCTCCCAGTCACCCAGGCGCGCTCGCTTGTCCACAATGGCGGGGCGCTGTGCGATACCCACGCGATCGCGCAGTTGCCCCGCACCCGAATGTGCCTTGCGTCGGCGCTGGCCGCAACGCAGGCGCGGTGCAGCTTGTCCCATGCGGCGCAGCCGGTTGTAGATGCAGGTGTGGCTGATGCGCAGGCGCTTTTCCAGCCCCAGGCGGGCGGCGGCCTGCTGAGGTGACAGATCCAGCTGCAGATACGACAGCACCAACTCCCACTGGGCATCGTCAAAGCGCTGAGCGTTGGTCTGACCACTTTGGCGCGCAAGAGCCTGTTGATGGGCGCTGTGGGCTTGGTACGCCGTGCTGGCGCCGCTGTTGCGCCTGATCTCGCGGGCAATGGTGCTGCGGTGGCGCCCCAGGCGCAGGGCTGTCTGTGTGATCGACAGCCCCACGTCGCGAAGGCATTGGATTTGGTAACGTTCGCTTTGGCTCAGATGGGTGTAGTTCATGGTGCACTTGGGTTGACTGGCAGGTCACACAAGTCATCTTCACTTACTTGTCTGGGCCTACCTTTTGGCAACGTGCACTTCGTTGTTTAAACCGCCGTATAAAAATCAGAAATAGGCCATGGCCCCTTTCTGCTTTCTGTGAATTGCGGCCCTGCGGGTACGGCCTGGCCCGCTCACTTGCGCAGCGGAATGGCTGTGGCCCGGTCCACCGGCACGGCGGTTACGCTGTTCTGCGGCGAGCCGTCGATGAGCTTTTCGGAGTAGGTGAGGTAGACCAGCGTGTTGCGGGCCGGGTCGACCATGCGCACGATGCGCAGGCGCTTGAACAGGATGGACATGCGTTCGCTGAACACCTCTTCCTGCTTCTTGAGCGGCTCGGGGAAGCTGATGGGCCCCACCTGGCGGCAGGCGATGGAGGCTTCAGCGCGGTCTTCGGCCAGGCCCAGGGTGCCCTTGATGCCGCCCGTGCGTGCGCGCGAGACGTAGCAGGTCACGCCCAAAACGCCGGGGTCGTCATAGGCTTCCACGAGGATGTCGTGGTCGCGGCCGATCCACTGGAAGGCGGTGTCCACCGTGCCGATTTTTTCGCCGGGCGCTGCCTGCGCACTGCCAGCCACGCCCATCCAGGCGGTGGCTGCGGCCAGGGCCAGCAGCGCCGAGGTGGCCGTTTGCTTGAGGGCTATCACGCAGCGGCCCCGGCTTCGGTGCAGCGCTGGGCCAGGTGGGCGAGGGCTTCTTCGACCTGGTCCACCAGCACCAGGCACAGGTCGCCGGGCTGCAGGCGCGCCAGGGCGGCGTCGATGGCGATGAACTCACCGCGAATCTCTTCGACGTGTGTGGTGCGCGATGCGCCTGCCAGGCCTTCGCGCAGCAGGGCCATCACCTCGCCATCGGCACGGCCGCGCTGCGCGGCGTCCTGGTACAGGATCACGTCGTCAAATGCGGCACCCAGGATCACGGTCTGGTCGCGGATATCTTCATCGCGGCGGTCGCCCGCGCCGCTGATCACCACGCTGCGGCGCTTGGCGGGCAGGGCGTCCACGGCACCCACCAGGGCGCGCATGGCATCAGGGTTGTGGCCGTAGTCGGCAATCACGGTGGCGCCCCGGTAGTCCATGATGTTGAAGCGGCCGGGCGCGTTGTCGCTGTCGTTCACAAAGCCTGACAGGCCCCGGCGGATGGTCTGCCAGGGCATGCCCACGCCCCAGGCGGCGGCCACGGCCGCCATGACGTTCTCGACCTGAAAACCGATCTTGCCGTTGCGTGTGATAGGTACGTCGCGCAGGTGGATGGTCTCGCGCCACGAGCCTTCCGAAGCCACGATGGAGTCGCCATCCACATACACCGTGCGGTGGCCCTGAGCGCGGTGCGTGGCCATCACGGGATGGTGGCGGTCGCTCGCAAAGAAGATGATCTTGCCAGGGCAGGCGGGCGCCATGGCGGCCACGATGGGGTCGGCCGCGTTGAGCACGCCGTAGCCTGTGGTGGCCACGTTCTGCACGATCACGCGCTTGAGCACGGCCAGGTCTTCCACCGTGGTGATGTAGTTCAGGCCCAGGTGGTCTCCCGCACCGATGTTGGTGACCACGGCCACCTGGCAGCGGTCAAACCCCAGGCCTTCGCGCAGGATGCCGCCACGGGCGGTCTCGAACACGGCTGCATCCACCTCGGGGTGCAGCAGCACGTTGCGGGCGCTCTTGGGGCCGCTGCAGTCGCCACTGTCGATCTGGCGGCCGTTCACGTACACGCCGTCGGTGTTGGTCATGCCCACGCGCAGGCCCTGTGCGGTGAACAGGTGGGCGATGAGGCGGGCCGTGGTGGTCTTGCCGTTGGTGCCGGTGACGGCCACCACTGGGATGCGCCCATCGTCGCCATGGGCGTAGAGCTTATCCACCATGGCCTGACCCACGTTGCGGGGCTTGCCGTAGCTGGGCGCGAGATGCATGCGCAGGCCGGGGGCGGCGTTCACTTCCACAAAGCCGCCGCCTTGCTCTTCGAGCGGGCGCAGCACGGTCTCGGCCACCATGTCCACGCCGCAGATGTGCAGGCCCACCATCTGGGCGGCGGCCACAGCGCGTGCGGCAACCTCGGGGTGCACGTCATCGGTCACGTCGGTGGCGGTGCCACCCGTAGAGAGGTTGGCATTGTTGCGCAGGACGACGCGCTGGCCCTTGGCGGGCACCGAGTCGGGCGTCAGGTCTTGCATGGCCAGGCGGGCCACGGCAATGTCGTCGAGCCGGATCTTGGTGAGCGAGGTGGCATGGCCCTCGCCCCGGCGTGGGTCGAGGTTGACCTGGTGGACCAGCTCACGCACCGTGTGCTGGCCGTCGCCCAGCACCTGGGGCGGCTCGCGGCGTGCAGCGGCCACCAGTTGGTCGCCGACCACCAGCAGGCGGAAGTCATGGCCCGGCAAAAAGCGCTCGACCATCACGGTGCCGTATTCGGCGGCGTTCTTGTAGGCTTCTTCGAGCTGGGCGCGGTCGGTGATGTTGACCGTCACACCCTTGCCCTGGTTGCCATCCTGCGGCTTGACCACCACGGGCAGGCCGACCTTGAGGGCCACTTCCCAGCCTTCGTCCACGCTCTCGACCGGTTTTCCCAGCGGCACGGGCACGCCAGCGGCATGCAGCAGGCGTTTGGTCAGGTCCTTGTCCTGGCCGATGGATTCGGCCACGGCGCTGGTCGAATCGACCTCGGCCGCCTGGATACGGCGCTGCTTGGAGCCCCAGCCAAACTGCACGAGGCTGCCACGCGTGAGGCGGCGGTAGGGGATGCCGCGCGCCACGGCGGCGTCCACGATGGAGCCGGTGCTGGGGCCCAGGCGCTCGTCTTCGTCGAGTTCGCGCAGCTCGGCAATCACGGTGTCGGCATCAAAATTACCTTCGCCTTGCGCTGCCTTGATGAGTTGTTGCGCGTATTCAAAGGCTTTGCGGCCCACGGCCTCTTCGCTGTATTCCACGACCACCTGGTACACGCCCGCGTCGGTGGTGGCGGTGGTGCGCGCAAAGGTCACCGGGCAGCCGGCCTGCGCCTGCAATGCGAGGGCGGCAGTCTGCAGCACATGGGCCAGCGCGACATCGCCGCCCCCGGTTTCGGGGTGCAGCGCGCCGATGGCGGGAAACAGGGCCCGCAGGCGGGCTTCGAACCCGGCCATCTGGCCCACGGCGCGCTCGTTTTCAGCGCAGGTCACCACGGCCTCGATGGCCATGTGGCGGCTCCAGAGGTTGGGGCCACGCAGGGCCCGGGTGCGGGATACATCCATGGAAGTCTCTTTCAGTGGTCCATCAGGGCGCTGAGGCCCTGTTCAGGTCGTGGGATGCGAGGTTAAACAACAAAAGCAAATGCGCGAGGTGCCATCACGACCGCAGTGCGGCGGTGGGGACCAGTTCGGGCTCAAAGGTCTTGATGCCGGCGCCGATGAGGTCGGGGGCAATGTTCAGCGCCCAGGCCGTGCCGATGGCCGCCAGCAGGGCGTCGGTGTCGGGCGCCACGGCATTGCGGCCAAAGGTCAGGTCTGCCAGCGAACCGAGCACATGTTCTGCACTGCCCGTGGCCAGCACCACGCGGCCGTTCTTCACAACCACGGCGCGGCCGTTGTCCTTGGCGCGGTGTTCCACGATGACGGGCAGGGTGGCGTCCTGGGCATACAGCACCACAGCGCCATCTGACAGCGGCGCCAGGTCGGCCACTTGCGGGATGGCGGCGTTGAGCACCGCTGCGCCTTCCGACAGCACCACGTCCACCTGGGTGCGCATCACCTTGGTCATCTGGTCCTGTTCGTGCACGTCGAATTCGGCCAGCGTTTCCACGCCGTCCATGTCGGTGACCACACCCACCTGGCAGCGGTCGTAGGCCAGGCCGTCGCGCAGGATGGTGCGCGCGTCGCTTTCGATCACGGCGGCCTGCACGGTCTTGTTCATCAGCAGGCGGTGGGCGGCTTCCCAGTGCGCGCAATCGGTCGATTCGACGCAGCGGCGGTCCAGGAACAGCCCTTCGCGACAGGCCAGGCCCGTGTGGTGGCCGCTCAGGTGCAGCAGCCAGGCCACGACCCGCGCGATGGTTGACGTGCCACGCGTGCCCGCCACGCCCACCAGCGGAATGCGGCCTGCCTGGCCCGCATCGTCTTCCGACGGGAACAGATGCTCTGCAATGGCCTGGCCCACAGGGCGCGGTGCACCCACGGCGGGCTTCAGGTGCATCAGCAGGCCTGGGCCTGCGTTGACTTCGACAATCGCGCCGCCCTGGGAGTGCAGGGGCTTGGAGATGTCCTTGGCCACCATGTCGATACCGGCGATGTCCAGGCCCACCACCTTGGCGGCGAGCTGGGCGATGTAGGCCACCTCGGGGTGTACGTCGTCCGTGCAGTCCACCGCCACGTTGCCGTTGCGCTGCACCACCACCTGGCGGCCTGCGGCGGGCACCGAGTCGGCGCCCAGGTCCTGGCGCTTGAGTTCGAGTTGCACCTTGGTGTCAGTGGCCAGGTCGATGATTTCGAGCGGGTACTCTTCTTCGTAGCCACGGCGCGGGTCGGAGTTGAGCTGGGTGTCGATCAGCTCCTTGACGGTGGAGCGGCCGTTGCCGGTGATGGTGACCACCTCACCACGTGCCGCTGCGACCACTTTGCCGCCCACCACCAGCAGGCGGTGCTCGTCGCCGGGGATGAAGCTCTCGACCATGACGTCGCTGCCCTCGGGGTAGGCCACGTGGTAGGCGGCCTCGATGTCTGCCTGCTTGTGCAGATCCAGCGTGACACCCCGACCGTGGTTGCCATCAGAGGGCTTGACCACCACAGGCAGGCCGATGTCCTGGGCGGCTTCCCAGGCTTCCTCGGGGCTGTTGACCACCTGGCCCTCGGGGATGGGCACGCCGCAGGACTTGAGCAGACTCTTGGTCAGGTCCTTGTCGCTGGCGATGCCTTCGGCGATGGCGCTGGTGAACTCGGTCTCGGCCGTCCAGATGCGGCGCTGACTGGCGCCGTAACCCAGCTGCACCAGGTTGCCGTCGTTCAGGCGGATGTGGGGAATGCCCCGGTCGGTGGCGGCGGTGACGATGCAGGCCGTGCTGGGGCCAAGGTACTGGTCGTCCACCTCGGTGCGCACGCGCGCCACGGCGGCGGCCACGTCGAACGGCTCGTCGTTGATGGCGGCCATGATGAGCGCGTGGCCCTGGGCCAGTGCCACGCGCGCCACGCTCTCGTCGCGCGCCCGGAACACCATGCGGTATACGCCGCGCTGGCTGGTGCTGCGGGTCTGGCCAAAACCGGTGGGCATGCCCGACAGGTTGAGCAACTCGATCACGATGTGCTCCAGCACATGGCCACACCAGGTGCCTTCCTGCAGGCGCTGCAGGAAACCACCGCGTTCGCCCACGCCGCAGTGGTGTTCGATCAGTGCGGGCAGCCAGGCGGTAAGTCGGTCGTTGAAACCGGGCAGCAGGTTGGAGGGGTAGTCCTCCAGCTCGCCCAGGTCCAGCCAGACTTCCAGTACAGGCCGGTAGGTCCAGATATTGGGGCCGCGCAGGTAGTTGATGCGAAGCAGTTGGATGTCGTTGAGTTTCGCCATGGATTGCAGCGGGTGAGTTGGTCCGGCCGGGTAAGGGCTATGGGCTATGCGGGAGAGGAAGAAACTGTGAAAGGAAACTTTTGTGGACGAGGATTGTGCTCCAGTCCTGGGGCTGCGCGCAGTGTCAGCCAAATGAGCGTCAGAGGCGTTAAATGAGGATGCCGTCGCACCGTGGCATGCAGTATCGGGGAGAATTCGCGCTTTCGCGAGATCGGTCACCGCAGGCAGCCGGGGGCGGAAAACCCAACCAAAAATGCAACATCACCATTCTGTGGACGCCTCGGGTGTCTTTTCTGGCCCTTTGGGGGCCGATTTGCGGGCCATGCTCGCTTCCAAAGAAAACGTACTGGCAGCGCTTCAGGTTGACCTGAGCACGGCGCTGCGCTTTGCGGCAGGCTGGGTGGTGGTGACGTCTGAACGGCTGCTGGCCTGTGATGCGGGCACCACGGCCTGGCGCAGCTGGCCCCTGGGCGATGGCCTGACGCTCAAGCTGCAGGACCACGGCGGTGTGGGCTCGCTGGAGCTGCACAGCCCTCGCGAGCGCTTGGCGCTGTGGCGCTTTACCCTGGCGCACCACGCCCAGGCCCTGCGTCTGCTGCAGCGTTTTGAGCAGCAAAGCGCCCGGGGTGACAACGGCGCCGAGGATGAGGCCGACGAACCCGCCTGTCCCACCTGCCACACGCCCCTGCCGCCCGACACCGAAGAATGCCCGGCCTGCGCCCGCGCCCAGCCGCCCCAAACTTCCACCTGGGTGCTGCTGCGCCTGTGGCGCTTTGCCCGACCCTACCGCAAGCAACTGGCCGCCGGTTTTGCGCTGACGCTGGCGTCCACCGCCGCCACCCTGGTGCCGCCGTATCTGACCATCCCGCTGATGGATGACATCCTGATCCCGTTCCAGAACGGCAAGCAGATCGAACCCGGCCTGGTGCTGCTGTACCTGAGCGGCCTTCTGCTGTCGGCGCTGGCCGCCTGGGGCCTCTCCTGGGCGCGCACTTATATATTGGCGCTGGTGTCCGAGCGCATCGGCGCCGACCTGCGCACCACCACCTACGAGCACCTGCTGCGCTTGTCACTGGACTACTTTGGCGGCAAGCGCACGGGTGACCTCATGGCGCGGATTGGCTCCGAGACAGACCGTATCAACGTCTTCCTGTCCCTCCACGCCCTGGATTTTGTGACCGACGTGCTCATGATCATGATGACGGCGGCCATTCTGTTCTCCATCAACCCATGGCTGGCGCTGGTCACGCTGGTGCCGCTGCCGTTCATCGGTTGGATGATCCACACCGTGCGCGACCGCTTGCGCACCGGGTTTGAAAAGATCGACCGCGTGTGGTCCGAAGTGACCAACGTGCTGGCCGACACCATCCCCGGCATCCGCGTGGTCAAGGCCTTTGCCCAGGAAAAGCGCGAGGCCCAGCGTTTTCGCGACGCCAACCAGCACAACCTGGAAGTCAACGACAAGCTCAACAAGACCTGGAGCCTGTTCACGCCCACGGTGTCGCTGCTCACGGAAATTGGCTTGCTGGTGGTGTGGGGCTTTGGCATCTGGCTGGTGTCGCGCAACCAGATCACGGTGGGTGTGCTCACGGCCTTTATCGCCTACATCGGCCGGTTCTACGGGCGGCTGGATTCGATGAGCCGCATTGTGTCGGTCACGCAAAAGGCAGCCGCCGGTGCCAAGCGCATCTTCGACATCCTGGACCACGTGAGCAACGTGCCCGACCCGGCCCAACCCGTGAAGGTGGACAAGGTGAAGGGCGCGATCACCATGCAGGGCGTAGGCTTTCGCTACGGCAGCCGCGCTGTCATCAAGGGGTTGGATCTGGATATTCGCCCCGGCGAGATGATTGGCCTGGTCGGCCACAGCGGCTCGGGCAAGAGCACGCTGGTCAACCTGATCAGCCGTTTTTATGACGTGAGCGATGGCTCCATCCAGGTCGACGGCATCGACATCCGCCGTTTTGCTGTGGCCGACTACCGCCGCCACATCGGCCTAGTGCTGCAGGAGCCTTTCCTGTTCTTCGGCACCATTGCCGAGAACATCGCCTACGGCAAGCCCGAGGCCACGCGCGAGGAGATCGTGGCGGCGGCCCGTGCTGCGCACGCCCATGAATTCATCCTGCGCTTGCCCCATGGCTACGACTCACTCGTGGGTGAGCGCGGCCAGGGCCTCTCGGGCGGCGAGCGCCAGCGCATTTCCATTGCCCGCGCGTTGCTGATCGACCCGCGCATCCTGATCCTGGACGAGGCCACCTCGGCTGTGGACACCGAGACCGAGAAGGAAATCCAGAAGGCTCTCGACAACCTGGTGCAGGGGCGCACCACCATCGCCATTGCCCACCGCCTGTCCACCCTGCGCAAGGCCGACCGGCTGGTGGTGATGGACCGGGGCGAGGTGGTGGAAGTGGGTCCCCACGACGAACTCATGGAAAAGCAGGGCGCCTACTGGCGGCTGTACGAAGCCCAGGCGCGCCGTGCTGAAGAAGATGCGCAGGCGGCGGGCGTCATCATCGACAGCAGCCTGCTGCACCCTGCCCACCCTGCGGGCAACCCGTGATGACTGCACTGCAGGAAACCGCCATGAACACTCCTTCCTTCCCGCAATCGCCGTCCACCGCCTCCGCCACGTTCACATTGGCGCGCAATCCACACGGTCGGCTGGTTCTGACCCTGGCCGACGGCACGGCCCACGAGGGCGTCACGCCTGTGCGGGCCTTCCCCATCGCGGCACCCGCCGAAGGGCTCTCGCTGATCGGCTCTGACGGCCACGAACTGTTGTGGATCGACCGGCTGGACCAGCTGCCAGCCCCCGCTCGCCAGCTCATCGAGGAAGAGCTGGAAGTGCGAGAGTTTGTGCCCACTATCGAAAGAATCATCGCAGTGTCGAGCTTCTCCACCCCCAGCACCTGGCAGGTGGAGACGGACCGAGGCCCCGCCAGCCTCGTCCTCAAGGCCGAGGAAGACATCCGCCGCCTGGGCGGCCGTACCCGCTTGCTGATTGCCGGGGGCGACGGCGTGCAGTTCCGTGTCAAGGACACCACGGCGCTGGACCGGCATTCGCGCCGGCTGCTGGAACGCTTTCTCTGATCTGACCCTGTACGGGGTCATCCCGGTGTCTCCACCGGCAAGGCACAACGGCAGTGCCAAGCCCTGCCGTGCCCGCTCCCCCACAAGCCAGTAGCTCCAGACCCGGTGCGGGAATGAGTGCAATCGGTCGGCTGTGAGCCGATCCGGCCCCCGCACGCTCCCAAAAGGGTGACAAAGATTAGGGAAAACCCTAAATTTGAGCCAATCGGTGAAAAAGACCTAAATTTCCCCTTCTTTTTGCCGTAATAGATTACGAAGACGGCGAAAAAGCCTCTGCACTTCGAGCGTATCTATTCATCAACCATTGGGGCCACTGCCATGCAAATGCCACCTGTCGACCGATCGCCGAGTTGGCGTCCTCAGGGCGCTGATTTGTATTCCACTGGCGCCTCTGGCGCGCCGCCTGTGCGGCCTATCAATGCGTCCAACCCTGTCGAATCCATGGACCGGCTGGGCGAGGGCGCCATCGTGCGCGAGCCCGACAAGCCGTCCGCGCCCGATGTAGCAAACCGGGACTGGACCGAGGTCAAGAAAAAAGACACCGTGGAAGAACCGCCCGAGCCCCCCAAGGAGCCGATCTACAAACAACTGCTGGAGCTGATCCAGTCGATGTGGCGGGCCAGTGGCAGTGCGGTGGAGGTGGCGCAGGACATCAACAAGATGACCCTGCAGGAGCGCATGGCCCAGCAGGTCAAGAACGAGCCGCTGACCTACTCGGACCCCAAGATCAAGCGCACTGGCGGTTTGTGAGGATTTGCTCCTAAAATTATAGCTGCTTGCGCATTCCTGATAAGCGCTAGAGCCTTATTTCATTCAATTCCCCCCCCATTCTGGCCTCAAGGCCGGGGCGATGAAGCGGGAGCCGCTGCCTGGGCCGCCCGCTGCTGATCCCGCTCCGCGCGGTACTTGGCGGCAAAGGCCCGCACTTCCTCGTACGACACATAGCCATCCTTGTCCGTGTCCGCATCGTCGAACGCGGCGGCCAGGCGGGGAAAGAGCTTGACCTCGGTGCGGCTGAGCTTGCCGTCCCCATTGAAGTCCAGCATCTTGAACTCGCGCATGGCCTTGATCTCGCCTTTGGTCAGGGCTGCCTGGGATTCTGCGGGGGTGCTGGCAGCGGGTGCAGGCGGTGCCGACGCAGTTGCAGGGGGCATGGCCAGCGCAGTGGTGCCCAAGGCTGTCGCCAGGGTGCTCATCACGCAGGCGGCCAGGGAAAATCTGATGCGCAAAACAGGCTCCTTCTGTGGACTTGCAACGATGTTGGCACAGTTGGGCGTGCGTGGGCGGAATGCAACCCAAGGCTTGCAGCTTTCACCGGGAGTTGCCGGGGTTTGCAAAACTTTTCGAAGGAACGAACACAGGCCCGTGCTCGGCCCCGGTCGTGAGCCGCGCTTAACCGGCGGTGGGGCGCAGGGGGTTGGAGATGCCGCTGTTCACATGCCCGGCAGGCACATGGCGGGCCGCCGAAGTGGCATGGCCTGTCTGATCGTCGAAGAAAAAATCGGGTTCGAATTCGCGGAGAAAAGGGCCTTTTTCCAGCCCCCCGAGAAACATGGCCTCATCCACCGCCAGGTTCCATTTCATCAGTGTATTGATGGCGCGCTCATGTGCGGGTGCGCTGCGGGCGGTGACGAGCGCGGTGCGCAGTCGCATGCCTGACACGTCGGCCTGCTGCTGTAGCTGGTGCAACGCTGCCAGCAGCGGTTTAAACGGCCCCCCCGACAGGGGCAGCGCCGCTTTGCTGATCTCGTGCGTCTGGAAAGCGGCGAGGCCTTCGGTTTGGTAGACACGCTCTGCTTCGTCTGAAAACAAAACGGCATCCCCGTCAAATGCAATGCGCAACTCTTTGGGGTAGTTGGAGCCTGCAGCCGCTGAGTCAGTGAGCACGCGCGCAGCCGGAAAGCCGAGTGCCAGCGCTTCACTCACATCCTTCTCGTTGGCGGACAGGAATAGGTGGGCGCCCAGTGGGCGCAGGTATTTGAACGGATCGCGCCCTTGGGTAAACACGCCTCGCTCCAAGGGCAGGCCCGCATTGTGGGCAGAGTGGAAGATGCGCAGCGCGCTGACAGGGTCGTTGCGCGAGAGGATGACGACCTCTACGGGCCTCGCTTGTGGCGTGTTGAACGCCAGCAGCTTGTTCACCAGGGGAAAAGCTACGCCAGGCTTTGCGGGCACATGCAGCCGTTCCTGCTGCAGCTCCATGTAAGGGCGTGGGTCCAGCGGGTCGAAGATTTGGTTCTCTTCTTCAAAATTGAACAGTGCGCGCGAAGAGATCGCCACCACCAGCTTGTCGTCCAGGGTCACGGCCATAGAGTCACTTCACGAACTGGTTGAGCTGGATGATGGGCAGCAGCACGGCCAGCACGATCAGCATCACGATCAGGCCCATGCCCACGATGAGCAAAGGCTCCAGGATGGTTGCCAGCGCCATGGCGCGGCGCTGGACCTCGGTGGAAAGCTGCCTGGCGGCGCGCTGCAGCATCACCGGCAGTTGCCCCGTCTGCTCGCCCAGGCGCGCAAACATGGACAGCAGGCCGGGGAAGCGCTTTTTCTGCGCCAGCGCCGAGGCCAGGGGCGCACCTTCGCGCACCAGCACCAGCGCTTCGAGTGCATCGGCGCGCAGGGCGCGGTTGTTCAGTGTTTCGGCGGCGGCCTGCAGCGCCTTGAGGATGGGTACGCCCGCACCCGCCAGCATGGCCAAGGTGCCCGCAAAACGCGCCGCGTTGTAGCCGCGCGCCAGCTTGCCCACCAGCGGCAGGGTGAGCCAGGCGGCATCGAATTTTTCGCGAACATGCCCGATGGTCAGCGCCCAGCGTGTGCCAAAAGCTATCAAAACAGAAGCAATCAGCATCATCCAGCCATAGCTGCGCACAAAAGCGCTGATGCCCAGCATGGCCACGGTCAGGAACGGCAGTGCCCGCTTGGTGCCCGCAAACACGCTGGCCACCTGGGGCACCACGTAGCCCACGAGGAAGAGCACGATCACGATGGCGACGATGGTCACGATGGCGGGGTACAGCGCAGCGCCCACCAGCTTGGCCTTGAGCGCCTGGCGTTCTTCCAGGTCGTCGGCCAGGCGTTCCAGCACCAGGCCCAGGTTGCCGCTGTGCTCGCCCGCGCCGATCACGGCGCAGTAGATATCGGAAAACTCGCGCGGGTGCTGCGACAGGGCGCGCGCAAACGTGGCCCCGGCATTGACCTCAGCGCGCAGTGCGGCCACCAGGTGGCGCTGGCGTTCGTCGTCGGCTTCTTCAGACAGTGCTGTGAGGGCGCGCTCCAGCGGCAGGCCGGAAGACACTAGCCCGGCAATCTGCCGCGTCCAGATCGACAGGCCCGTAGCGCTGAACACGGGCCGCGTGAACAGGCGCTGGCCCAGGCTGGCCGAGCTGCCATCCAGCGACTGGCCGGTCTGCACCAGCTCTACCGCCAGGGGCACCAGGGCCTGGGCTCGCAGCAGGCTGCGCGCGGCCTTGGCGGTGTCGGCCTCCATGAGGCCCTTGCGGGTCTGGCCCTGGGCGTCCAGGGCTTCAAAGGAAAAAGCAGGCATGCGGGTGCGGGCGGTAAGGCGGTGGCGTGGAAATCAGGCGGTCACACAACAGACAGATACGGGCGAATACCTTGCAGCCCCTGATGGTAGCCGGTACCTAAGGTCCATGGCTGAGGGCCAGTACCCCTGCCAGCGGGATGACCCTGGTCAAGGCGCTGACGCATTGGGCGCGCAGAATGAAAAGCGATCTGTGGCATCGGGTTGCAGGTGTTCTGAATGAACAAGGAGTCTTTCATGTTGAAGAACAAGGTTGCGTTGGTCACCGGGGCATCGTCGGGCATTGGGCGTGCCATTGCGCTGGTGTGGGCGCGCGAGGGCGCCAAGGTGGTGGTGTCGGATGTGAATGTGCAGGCGGGCGAGGAAACGGCGGCGCTGGTACGCGCAGCCGGGGGTGATGCCACTTTTGTGGCTGCTGATGTGGGCAAGCCCCAGGACTGCGAAGCGCTGGTGAACCGCACCGTGGCCCACTACGGCCGGCTGGACATCGCCTGCAACAACGCGGGCATCGGCGGCCCGCAGGCGGCCACGGCCGATTACCCCCTGGATGGCTGGGCCCAGGTCATCAACATCAACCTCTCCGGCGTGTTTTACGGCATGAAGTACCAGATCGCAGCCATGCTCAAGAACGGCGGCGGCTCCATCATCAACATGGCATCCATCCTGGGGTCGGTGGGTTTTGCCACCGCCCCGGCCTACACCGCTGCCAAACATGGTGTGGTGGGGTTGACCAAGGCGGCGGCCATTGAATACAGCGCCCATGGCGTGCGCATCAATGCCGTCGGGCCTGCCTTTATCCATACGCCCATGATCAGCGGGCTGGAGCAGGACGCTGGCATCAACGCGATGCTGGTGGGCGCCCACCCCATCGGCCGCCTGGGGCAACCTGAAGAGGTGGCCGAGCTGGTGACCTGGCTGGCGTCCAGCAAGGCGTCGTTTGTGACTGGGGCGTATTACCCGGTGGATGGCGGCTACCTGGCGCGATAAAACACCGGCGCGGCGTTGGAGCCATCGAAACTGGATGGCTGGAAAGGGTGGCTGCCTCTGGTGAAGTTATCCTCGAACCAGATGTGGCGTGGGTGAGACGGCACGCCACCGCATGCTATTTTGCCCTGTGCCGCTTGCGGTGCCTGCGCTTAAGATGCGGCAGTTGGGGACGCGCCATGGCGCAGCCCACCAGATTTGACTCACAAAGGAGAAGAAAGTGAATAAGACGACTGCCCTGGGAGGACTGGTTGCCGCTTTGGTGTTATCTGCTTGCGGCGGAGGCGGGGATGATGTGGCGCCACCCGCGCCAAAGCCCCCTGCGACCGTGGTCACCGGCGTGGAAGGCCTGTGGACCGGGGCGACCACCGACCCTCTGAATGTGCAGGGCGTGGTGCTGGAGAACGGCGAATCCTGGAGCATCCTGACCGATGCAGTGGGCGCCGTGGTGGGCATATCGCAAGGCGCCGTTCAGACGTCGGGCCCAGATGTTGTCTCTGGCACCGGGCGCTATCTCAATGTGGTGGATGAGGCAAACCTTGCCAGCCGGACGACGGTGGCGGTCAGCTATAGCGGCAAGTACGCGGTGCGGGATTCGGTGCAGGTCACGGATTCCAAGGGCGTGAAGTTCACCGGTACCTATGGCGTGCTCTACGAGCAGCCTGCTGTCGTGAGCGAGTTGCTGGGTACGTATACAGGCACGGGTATTGGCAATCAGGTTCGCGAGTCCTCCGTATCGCTTTCCATTTCCACCGGTGGCTTGGTGTCGATTCCCTCCTACCCGGGCTGCTCCGTTCGCGGCACCGTGGTGCCACGCGCCAGCGGCCGGAATGTGTTTGATCTGCCGCTCACCTTCAGTGGGGCCTCCTGCCCCGTGGGCGATGGCGTGGTTGTTCAACACGTTGTTCTGTACAACGACACCACCCAAGCGATCTTGATCATGGGGCAGAGTGCGAGCAAGGCAGAGACTTTCGTTTACACCGGGCAAAAGAGCTAAGCCCTTCCCCAGCCCTCCTCAAGGGGCTTGGCAGGTTTCCCACGCTTCGGCGTGGGCCTGTGCCGCAATATCCAGCGAGCGCAGGCGCAGGGCTGGGTCGTAGACATCGCTCACCAGCATCAGCTCATTGGCCCCGGTGGCTTCGGTGAGCTGTGCAAGGCCCGCGCGCACCGTATCCGGCCCGCCGATCACGGCAGCGGCCAGAAAGTCGCCAATCGCAGCGCGCTCCTGGGGCTGCAGACGCACGGCGTAGTTCTCAACGGGTGGCAGCAGGCGGCGCCGGTCGCCGGTCAGAATGCCCAGCACCCGCTGGTAGGTGCTGCTGGCCAGAAACTCCGCTTCTTCATCCGTGGGCGCGGCGATCAGCGGCACCCCGATCACCACATAGGGCTGGGGCCAGGCGGCGGACGGCCGGTACAGGTTGCGGTACAGGTCAATGGCCTGGTGCAGCAGGCGCGGGGCAAAGTGCGAGGCAAAGGCATATGGCAGCCCGCGCTCCGCCGCCAGTTGCGCCGAAAACAGGCTGGAGCCCAGTAGCCAGATCGGCACGTTGGTACCCGCACCGGGCATGGCAATCAGGCGCTGACCTGGTTCGGCCGGGGCCAGCAGGCGCTGCAACTCTGCCACGTCCTGCGGAAAATCATCGGCTGTCTCTACCCGGCTGCGGCGCAGTGCGCGCATGGTGGTGGGGTCCGTGCCCGGCGCGCGGCCCAGTCCCAGGTCGATGCGGCCCGGGTACAGCTCGGCCAGGGTGCCAAAGGCCTCGGCCACTACCAGAGGCGCGTGGTTGGGCAGCATCACGCCGCCAGAACCCACACGGATGCGCGAGGTACCGCCGGCAATATGGCCCACCAGCACGGCGGTGGCTGAGCTGGCAATGCCCGCCATGTTGTGGTGCTCTGCCAGCCAGTAACGGGCAAAACCCAGCTTTTCAGCATGTTGCGCGGTGCGCAGGGCAATCTGCAGCGCATCGGCTACGGTCCCGCCCTCCCGGACGGCGACGAGGTCGAGCATGGACAGGGCGGGGCGTTGAGCAGTGGAAGTCATCCGTGCATTGTCTGGCCCTGGCCACATTGCTGCTGGCTACCGGGGCAGAGCTGGCAGGGCCAGAAGGGTTGACGCGCACGGTTTTTACCAAGAGGTCATTTTTTGGTAGCCAAAACCGCGCGCCCCCCACAGAATGTTTCAAGGCATTTCCGGCAGGACCATTCCTGGTGCTGGCGGACGGGGTGCCTCCACAGGGACCAAGCATGGGTTTTTTCAGTCGTCTGTTCAAGATCCGGGAGCAAGATCCCACCAGCCCTGACACCACCTGGGCCATGGAAGACAACGGCAGCGAATTGGTGCTGGACGCCGAGTACGCCTCCATGCTCATGACCGAAATCGATATCGACGCGGCCATTGCCAGCCATGAACGCTGGCGCCTGCAGCTGCAGGACATGGTCAATGGCCGCTCGCAGGAAATGATGCGGCCCGAACGCATCTGCCAGGACGACCGCTGTGACCTGGGCCGCTGGCTGTATGGCACGGGGCGCGTGCGGCTGGGGCATTTCCCGGCGTTCGACATGCTGGTGGCCCGGCACAAGTACTTTCACCAGCAGGCGGCCGATGTGGTGACTGCGTTCCAGGCGGGCGAGCAGCAAAAGGCCGTGCAACTGCTCAACAGCAGCTGCCGCCACGCGTCCAACCAGGTGCTGTTGCTGCTCAAGGAACTCAAGCGGGGCCTGGGGCGCTGATACCTTGGGGCGCGGTATACACAGGCACGGCCAGGGCCAGTCGGCACTGTGGGAATAGATGCTCTGTTGTTGATAGCTTAAAACGCTTGATACACAAGCGCTAAGGCCCTTTTTGTCTGAATTCTGCGAAGAATTCTGGCGCCGCAACCTCGCCCTGCCCCCATCCCCGTTTCGGCCCGTCCGCCAGCATCGGCACACAGTTCTTACATCTGAAGACACGGCGGCCAGCGAGAAACGCCATTGGCGTGGCTATCCTTCGGCGCGCGCCAACCATTGCTTGCAGTTGGTTGCGCAAAAACACAATCGACCCATCGATTCAAGACCAATCAAGAAGCTGACCACGTCAGAGAGGGAACCCCCATGGACCGCCGTAAATTGTTGACGCTCGTAACCCTGGCTTCCGGCGTGAGCGCCGTATCGCCCGTGTGGGCGCAGTTTGACCTGGGCAAGATGCTGGACGCAGGCAAGGACCTGGCCAAGTCCGAGAGCCTGTCGGACGAGGAACTCAAGAGCACGTTCGACCAGATGTCCGCCGAGATGGACAGCCAGAACCAAGTGGCCCCGGCAGGAAACCCCTATGCCAAGCGCCTCACGAAGCTCACCTCGGGCCTGGGCACCCACGACGGCCTCAAGATGAACTTCAAGGTCTACCTCACGCCCGAGATCAACGCCTTTGCCATGGCCAACGGCACCATCCGGGTGTATTCGGGTTTGATGGACAAGTTCACCGACGATGAAGTGCGCTATGTGATCGGCCACGAGATCGGCCACGTCAAGGCCGGCCACACCAAGGCCCGCATCCAGACCGCCCTGCGCACCAGCGCGCTGCGCAATGCCGTGGCGTCGAGCAACGGCAAGGCCGGTGCCATTGCCAGCTCGCAGCTGGGTGACCTGTTCGAGAAAGTGGTGCGCGCACAGCATTCGCAAAGCAACGAGCGCGAGGCTGACGACTACGCCATGGGCTTCATGAAGGCCAAGCGATACCAGCCCGCCGCTTGCGTCACTGCGCTGGAAAAACTCGCCGCCATGTCGGGCGGGGATTCGACCAGCTTTTTGTCTACCCATCCGTCACCCAAGGAGCGGGCGGACCGGATGAAGACGCAGGTGGCCTGACCTTTCGCTGTTGCTAAAGCCTGGTGGGGCAGTACCGCGTCTTCGGGCGCGGTATTTTTTTGTCCGCTCATTTCGACATCCCCGCAGCCGTACGGGTCCCTCCGCGCGGCGGTGTTTTGGCTCGCCTGGGGTCAGTAACTCCGCCCACCCTTGTACATCGCATGCTGGCGCCGGTTCAGCGTGGCGGCTTCGCCCAGCCGCCCCATGGCAGCACCCGCATGCGCATGCGTGATGGCCATGCCCAGGCCATCGGCCGCGTCGGTGCCTGGCACGCCGGGCAGGCTGAGCAGGCGCCGCACCATCTCCTGCACCTGGCTCTTGGCGGCGCGGCCGTGGCCGACCACGGCTTTTTTCATCTGCAGCGCGGTGTATTCGGCCACCGGCAAATTGCTCGCCACCAGGGCCGTGATGCAGGCGCCCCGTGCCTGGCCCAGCAGCAGGGTGGACTGGGGGTTGACGTTGACGAACACGATCTCGACCGAGGCCACATCGGGCTCGTAGCGCGCTGCCACTTCGGTGATGCCGTCGAACAGGATCTTCAGGCGCCCGGGCAGATCGCCGAGCGCCAGCGTGGTGGTGCGGATGGTGCCGCTGGCCACGTAGCTGAGCTTGTGGCCGTCCATGTCTACCACGCCAAATCCGGTGGTCTGCAGGCCGGGGTCGATGCCTAAGATGCGCATTTGCTCACTATTTGATAGCTGCTATCGCTTGTTGGTAAAGCGCTAGGTGCCAATTTTCTTGAAAACTTCTGGGTCGGTTCATTTACAGACCGAAGTACCAGCGCACCGAATGGAAAAACACCGGCGCCGCAAAACACAGCGCGTCCACGCGGTCGAGCAGGCCACCCGCACCGGTGACCGACATGCCCTGCATGCCCCAGCTGGTGATCCCCCGGTCGCGCTTCAGGGCCTTCATCACCAGGTGCCCCAGGCTGCCCGCCACGCAAGCCAGCAGCGCCATACCGAGCGCCTGGCCGGGCTTGAATGGGGTGATGAACGTGAGCAGCCCGCCGGCCAGCCCCCCGGCCGCCACACCGGCCAGCCAGCTCGTCCACTGAAAACTCTGGCTCACCTGCGGCGCCACGGGCTTGTGCGGAAAGCGCCGCCCCAGCAGGTGCTGCACCAGCATGCAGGTCTGCACCACAAACACCAGGAAAAACACCAGAAACGCGCCCTTGTCGCGGTAGCCCGGAAAGTCCAGCAGCAGCAGCGCGGGCACGTGGCTCATGCCGTACACGCACACCATGATGCCCCACTGCAGCTTGGCGTTGCGCTCCAGAAAACGCTGCGGGTCGTTGGCCAGCGCACTCACCACAGGCAAGGCCAGGAACACGTAGACGGGGATGAACACCGTGAACAGGTCGAAGTGCTTGCTGCCCACGATCCAGAACTGCAGCGGCAGCACCACAAAAAACGCCAGCACCAGGCTGCGGTGGTCGCCACGCCGTGTGGGCGACAGAGTGATGAACTCGCGCAGCGCAAAAAACCCCACGATGGCAAACAGCACGGTGGCTACCGTGTCGCCCAGCACCCAGCCAATCCAGAAGACGGAAGCCATCATCCAGGATGTTTTGAGCAGCCCCCAGAAACGCTTGGCTTCGAGAATGCGGGCTTCGGACTCAGGGTCGTCGCTGGCGTGTTCACGCAGATTGCGTACGAAGGCCCAGATGGTGACGACGGACAGGATGCCAAACATCACCAGGAACAGGGCACCGACCTGCTGGGTGGCAGTCAAATTGCGGAGGAAGTTGTTCATGTTCAGACTTCCCTTAGCGCGATGACTGCACGGCGTGCCCGGTCGAGGAACGGGCGACGCTCTTCACCTGCTTCCAGCTGAACGGGCTCTCCAAAAGTCACTGAGCACAGGATGGGCACTGGCACCACTTCGCCCTTGGGCATCACGCGCTGCACGTTGTTGATCCAGGCGGGCACCAGCACCACCTGCGGGAACATTTGCGCCAGCTTGAACAGGCCCGACTTGAACGGCTGCGGCTCGTCGCCATGGCCGCGCGTGCCTTCGGGAAAGATCACGATGGAGTCTCCGCTCTCCAGCGCACGCACCAGCGGGGCCAGCGGGTCGGACTCGGGCAGGGCTGCGCGCAGCTCCTCGGGGGTGGGCGCGCGGGGCGGGGCTTCGGGCGACGGATCGGGGCCGCCCGCCATGGCGGTGTCCGCGTCGCTGGCGGCGGTGGCAAGGGCCTCCAGCACGCCCACCGGCTCCGCCGCCAGGGGAGCCGGGGGCCGCGCAGGCGTGGCCTGACGGTCTACATACACGGCGTTGAACACGGCGGTGGTGATCCACTGGCGGAACGGCGTCTTGGTCCAGTAGTCCTTGGCGGCAATGGGCCGCGTGATGCTGCGCAGCTCCTCGGGCAGCGCCGCCCAGATCAGCACCATGTCGGCGTGGCTCTGGTGGTTGGCGAAATAAATGCGCTGCTCGGCCTTGGGCGGGCAGCCGTACCAGCGGGCCTGGGAACCGGTCAGAAACCGCACGATCCCCAGCAGAAGGAAACTCATCAACTTGGCAAGCATGACGGGGATGATACGTGGCGGGTGTGCCCGGTCGGGCGTGTACTGTGGCGTGCCGCAGCCGGGCGGCTGCAGCTACCCTGGCCACTACACCCAGATGCGATATGCCCAGAACGCCTCGTCGCCGTAGATGCCGTCGTACAGCGCCTGTGGGGCATAGCCGGTGATGCGCCGCGTCACGCGGCACAGGTGCGACTGGTCCGAGAAGCCCGCGCCTGCCGCCACGTCGGCCCATTTCACGGTGCCCTTCGCTGCGTCCGAAGCGATGGTGTCGAAAAACGCCTGCTCGGCCTTGCCAAAGCCGCGCAGCTCGCGCAGCGGCAGCCCGGCCCAGCGCTTGATGCGGCGCTCCAGCTGGCGCAGGCTGCGGCCTGGAGCCGATACAGCGGCGCGCTGCGCGAGGTGCATGGCCCAGTCGCCGTAGCGCTGCACCTGCAGCGCCTGCGCGGGACGGCAGGCTTGCCAGCGGGGTTCCAGAAACGCCTCCAGGCAGTCCATGCGGGCGGCATCGCCCGGCTGGTGCTGCACGGCTTCGCACATCGCGATCCAGTCGGGTGGCAGCACGGTTTGCGCATCCACGAAACGGTCAGTCAGCGCCTCAGGCTCCAGGCCGGTGAGCTGGTGCAGCGCGTCGGGCATGAACATCACCATCATGGCGTGGGTGGGCGCTGCGCAATAGCTGGCGCTGGGCCGGGTCTGGGGGCCCGCCAGCACCCAGCGGCCGGGATACGCCTCGCGCGGGCTGTGCAGGCCGGGCAGGGTGTCGGGGCGGTCTGCCACCAGGGCTTCGCTGCGGCCTTCAAACCACCAGCTCAGGCTGCAAAGGGGCGTGGCCGGAAAGCGGTTGATGCGTTGCGCATCCGTGAGCGTGTAGCCGAGTGTGCTGCGCACCATGGTGCCGCGCAGGCAGGCCGACAGGCTGGCGCGCGGAAGCCACAGCTGGCCCGAGGGGATCAGCCCCTGCGGATGCCGTGCGGAAGGTGGGACCAGGGTTGCCATGGGGCGCGAGTGTAGGCCAGGGGCGATGTCGAATTCGTTCAATACCTGCCCGCTGCTGCACCGCACCATCCGCACCATGAACCACGCCATCACCACTGCCCCATCGAAGCCCGCAACACCTTCCCCCTCTGCGCAGTTTGCGCCAGCCCGGCACCCCGAGCCCGGTGGCCCGCCCAGCCGCTGGTGGGGCCTGCCCTTGCTGTGGGAGATGCGTGCCGATTACCTCGGTTTCGTCACCCGTCTGCAGCGTGACCATGGCGACCTGACCCGCATGCGCCTGGGCAACGAGGACGCCTGGGATCTTCTGTCGCCCGACCTCGTGCGCGAGGCGCTGGTCACCCACGCAGACCACCTGATCCGCTGGGAGCGCGGCATCGCCGTGTTCGAGCAGGTGTTCGGCCAGAGCGTGCTGGTGACCGAGGGCGACACCTGGCAGCGCCAGCGCCGCATGCTGATGCCTGCTTTTACCCCCAAACGCGTGGCGGGCTACGCGCAGCTCATGACCGATGCTGCCCGCAGCGCACTCGACGCCGCCGTGCCCGCTGGCCAGGCCGAAGCGTTGGTGCCCATGGACATGCTCTGGACCGATGTGGCCATGGACGTGATCCTGCGCACGCTGTTCAGCGAATCGGCCCAGGCCGACGCGCGCGATGCCGCCTGGGCCACGCAGACGCTGTCGGAGACAGCCTTCCGAGAAATGTTCATGCCCTTCACGCTGCCCGACTGGCTGCCCCTGCCCGGCAAGGCCGCCAAGCGGCGCGCGCTCAAGGCACTCAAGGGGCTGGTGCAGCGCCACATCGGTGCGCGCAGCCGGGATGCGGCAGATTCAGCAGGCGCCCCGCCACGCACTGACCTGCTGCACATGCTGCTGGCGCTGCGCGACGAATCCACCGGCGAGCCGCTGTCGCCGCAGGAAGTGTTCGACCAGTGCATGGTCAGCTTCCAGGCCGGGCACGAGACCAGCGCCACCACGCTGCTGTGGTGGAGCCGCCTGATGGCCGAACACCCCGAGGCCGCGCAACGCGCACAGGCCGAGGTGGACAGCGTGCTCCCCCCAGGCCTGACGCCCGGCCCCGAGCACTTGGCGCAGCTACCCTTTCTGTCCGCCACGCTCAAGGAGGCGCTGCGCCTGTACCCGCCCATTGCCGCGCTGATGACCCGGCGCACCACCGCACCCATCACGCTGGGCGGCGTGGAGGTGCCCAAGGGCGCCATGCTGCGCATCACGCCCTGGGTGCTGCACCGCGATGAACGCTGGTTTGCCCAGGCAGACCGGTTTGTGCCGGAACGTTTTCTGGATGACGCCCCGGCCATCCCCAAAGGCGCGTGGATACCGTTTGGGGTGGGGCCACGCGTTTGCATTGGGCAGCACTTTGCGATGCTGGAGATGACGCTGCTGGCGGCGATGTTGCTGCAGCGGTACCGGCTGCGGTTGCCGGAGGGGGCGGCGGTGTGTGTGCCGAAGTTGCAGGTGACCTTGCGGCCGCAGGAGAGGGTGATGCTGTGGTTACAGAAGCGGTAGGCGGCTACCAGCCTTGCAGCCAGTCTGGCAGACCACGGGCGTAGAAAGGAGTCACTTCGTGGATGCTTGCAAAGAAGAACACGGACGAGGCCAGGTTGAACGCGAGGGTTCCGGCTATCCACGGGATGGCAGCCCAGCCCTTCTTGGTCCTGACGCGCAGGGTCATCGCCGCAGCGATCCCGTGCATGGCGAAGAAGACCGACTGATAGCCTTGCACGCGCCCAATCGCAGCGTAGAAGATGAATTCGTGGATCAGTGCAGACAAGCCAAAGACCAGGAGCGTTGTTCGCACCGGCGTGCGAGAGCCGCCAAGGGGTTTGAAGATGTCCTCCCAAAAGAATTGCTGCATGTTGCGGTTGTACCGCCGCCAGAAGTCTGCTGGGGTGCGCGCCGCAAAAGGATGGTCCATGTATTCGCGCGCCGCCCTACCAGACAATCTCCACAGCGCGGCGGAGGCGGAAAGCCCGGAAACGATCGCCACCATCAGGGCGGTCACTTTACTTGTGTGTTCAAGAAGAAAGGGCCAGCCTTGCCAATCCACACTGAACAGAACATTCAGGAGTGCGATGCCGATAGCGCCGCCCATCGTTCCCAGCACCAGACGGGATAGGTTTGCGTTCCTGGGCACTGGGCGCTCGCGCGGTAGACACCGCCGAACCAGAACGAAAGGGTGGGCGAGAAAAGCCAAAAAATCTTTCCACACCAGTGGCGATCTCATTCGCAGCTCCAGCCAGACGTCGATCACCTTGATGGCTATGAGGGTTGCTGACATGGCAGCGAGGAACCGTGGAAGCGGTTGGTTGGCAGGGATCAGCCACGGCGATAGGGCGATCAGCAGGCAACCGCCCAGCAGGGCGCCGGACTGCGCGTGGTTGGCCCCACCTCGCTGCGACAGCAACGGGAAGCAGGCTATCGCCAAGAGGTAAGGGACAAAAAATCCGGCGAATAGGGGCAGCATGATGTCTTGCTTGCTTCGTTGTGTGCTGTCACTTCAATCGCAGTGACATGTGCCGTGGCGCTCGCGCTCACGGCAGCTCCGCACTACCCATTCGCCCGAGAATCGTCCGCGTCCGTCCCGCCAGATAAGCCGACCCCGGCGTCTTCTCAAACCGCTTGGGTGCAGGCAGCATCACCGCCAGCCGCGCGGCTTCCGTGGCGCTCAGGCGCGAGGCGCTTTTGCGGAAGTAGTGCTGCGCGGCCGCCTCGGCGCCGAACACGCCTTCGCCCCATTCCACGCTGTTCAGATAAATCTCCAGGATGCGCTGCTTGCTCAGCAGCTGCTCCAGCAGCAGCGTGAGTACAAATTCCTGCCCCTTGCGCAGCAGCGTGCGTTCGCCGGATAGCAGCAGGTTCTTGGCCAGCTGCTGCGTGATGGTGGAGCCGCCCCGGATCTTGGGGGCACGCACGGGGCGGTCGGGGGCACGGGCCTGGGCTTTGTTGGCCAAGGCTTCGGCCTTGGCGTTGCGCTCCCAGGCTTTTTCGATGGCATTCCAGTCCACGCCGTCGTGGCTCACAAAGCCATCGTCTTCCGAGGCGATCACGGCGCGCTTGAGCTGGTCGGAGATGCTGGCGTAGGGCATCCACTGCTGGCGCCAGGGGACGTTGCCTTTGGTGGTGAGCAGCGTCCAGGCCTCGGAGCGCTGAAAGCTGGTGGATTCGGGGTCGATGACCACCATGGCCGCGATACGGACCACAAAGAACAGCTGCAGCGCCACGAAGGCGAGCACCACCAGTCCCAGCCAGCGCAGCACGGCTTTCATCGCGGTGTGACTCCTCGTGTGGGGTGTTGTTATTGAGATGAGTTGGCCTGCTGCATTTCCTGCAGCACCTGGGCCGACGGCGGGCGCACGCCGCGCCACAGCAAGAAGGCTTCGGCGGCTTGCTCGACCAGCATCCCCAGGCCGTCACGCGGAACGGCGCCGTGCTGGCGGGCCCAGTCCAGAAAACCCTGCGCGGCGGGGCCATACATCATGTCGTAGGCCAGGCAGCCGGGGCGCAGCACGCTGGCGGACACCGGCACTTCGGCACCGGCCAGGCTGCTGGCCGTGGCATTGACAATCACATCAAAATTAGTCTCTGGCGCTTGTGGAGTAAGCGCAATAAGCTCTGATTTTTGTAGCAATGCAAGCGCACTGTGCGACTGCACCAGGGCCTGCGCCCTGGCCAGCGTACGGTTGGCCACGGTGATGTGGCGGGCTCCTGCCAGCAACAACGGGCCCAGCACGCCGGCCGCAGCGCCACCGGCGCCCACCAGCAGCACATCGCGCCCCGCCAGGGAGACACCCGCGTTGCGCGTGATGTCGGCCACCAGGCCCAGGCCGTCGGTGTTGTCGGCATAGATGCTGCCGTCGGCGCGGAAGGTGAGGGTGTTGGCCGCACCGGCCAGCTGCACGCGCTCGCTGCATTCGGTGGCGAGAAGTGGCGCGTCGGTTTTGAACGGCACCGTCACGTTGCAACCGCGCCCGCCCTGGGCCACAAAGTCCCGCACGCCCTGGGCAAAACCATCCATGGGCACCAGGCGGCGTTCGTAGGCGATGTGCTCCCCCGTCAGTTCGGCAAAGCGGGCGTGGATGGCGGGCGAGCGGCTGTGCGCCACCGGATTGCCCATCACGCAGTACAGGTCGGCGGCTTGGCTCATGGGTAAAAAATCGTGCGGTATGAAAAAAGGCGGGTTGGCAGGGCCGCCGCGGGCAGGGCCTGGTGGCGACTAGCGGACGCTGGTCTCCAGCGTCTGATCGCGCGTGAACTTGAAGCGCGCCACCATGGCGATCTGGTCGGCCTTCTTGCGCATGTCGGCGCCAAACGCGCCAAACGGGCCGGCAGCCCGGGCAATCGCCTCGGCGCGCCGGTCCAGCGTGGGGTTGCCTGAGCCTTGCACCACCTCGGTGTCGAGCACGCGGCCGTCGTGGTTGACGGTGACGATCATGGTCAACTCGCCATACAGCTTCTTGCCGCCCTGTTCGGGGAAGTTTTCGGTGCCCTTGTCTTCCACCTTGCGGCGCAGGCCGTCGTAATAGATGGCGTAGGCCTCTTCGCGCGTGGCGGGGCTGATGTAGCGCTTCTTGGGGCGCGAGTTTTCTTCGTTGATGCGCTTTTCGATCTCGGCGAGCAGCTTGACGAGCTGGCGGCGCTTTTCCTGCTCGTTGGCCTGCTCGGCGCTCTGGCTGGCCTGGCGCGGATCGGGCTCGGGCATGGTGGCCAGCTGCTTGCGCAACTGGGCCAGCAATTGCGCCTGCTGCTCCTGCATCGCATCCATCTTGCGCTGGGCTTCTTCGTAGTCGTCGCCCACCGTGGTCAGCGCGGTGTAGGGCAGGGGGCTGGTGGCGCGGCCCTTCTCGGCATCGCCGCCGCCGGCCAGGTTGGCCTGGGCAATCGCCTGGGCCTTGTCGGGGCGCTCGTTGGACTTGGCGTTGACCAGGATGACTTCGAGCGGCGTGTCCTGGAACACGCGGTTGAAGCCCTCGGGGTCGATGAAACGCACCGAGATGAGCGCGGCATGCACGGCCACCGAGATGCCCAACGCGAGCTGCAGCGTGCTGAAGGTGCGGAGGAAGGCAGGGAGTTTCATCGCCAGCAATTATCAGGGGCTGTCAGGGGGAATCAGGCGGCCGGTGCTGCCGCAGCGGCTTCGGCGGGTGCCTCGTTCACGTCCACTGCAATGGCAATCGGTCCGGCCACGGTATCGTCGTCCTCGGCATCGTCCACCGGGCCGTCGTCGCTGGTGTCGGCAGGGTCATCCAGGCGCTCGATCACGGTGCCATGGATATCGAGGGTGATCTCGTCCACCTCGCCCAGCTTGACCTTCAGGCGCGCGCCGCGCGGCAGGTTCTGCGCGCCCAGCACGGGGAAGACCAGCGGAATATCGTCTGCACGAACGAGGAAGCTGCCGCCCGGGCCTTCCTTGAAGACGGTGACGTTGAGCTCAGTGATGCCGTTCTGCTCTACATATTTGAGCGTCCAGAACCGTTCCATGCCCGCCTGGTAGCCGTTGTAGGCGCTGTAGGCGCCGTCAAAGCTGCTGATGATGGAGAACAGGTCGGCATCCTTGGGCTTGAAGGGCGCGGCCAGCGCAGCGGTCTTGCCGTGGCGGGCGCAGGCAATGATCTGCCACTGGTTGACCAGGTCGGTGTAGCGGCGCAGGGGCGACGTGGCCCACGAATACGCTTTGACGCCGATGCCCGCATGCGGCAGCGCCTTGGTGCCCATCCGCACCTTCACGCCCGGCGCCATGCTGGCCTGGCTGCGGTAGATGCCGGGCACTCCCAGCTCGGCCATCCAGCTGCCCCAGGTGCTGTTGGCCACGATCATGGCCTCGGCCACGATCAGGTCGAGCGGCGCGCCACGCTGGCGCACGCTGATCTGCACTTGTTCATCGCCCGTGGGCTCGGCACCGTTGTTGCCGACCAGGCGGAAGTTGTAGTCCGGCCGGTTGAAGTTCTCGGGCTTGCCACGCACCACTTCGCGGCGGGCTTTGAGGTCCTTGGCAAGGCGGTGCAAAAATGATAGCTGGGGGCGCAAGTCAGACAAGCGCTGGGGGTCGTTTTGATGCTCGAACGCCGGGTTGGAGAGCCATTCTTCGGTCACCACCGCATCGAGCTGGTCGTGGCGCAGGTTGGCAACCACGTGCACGCGCTCCAGTTTGGTTTCAGAGCTTTTGAATTCCAGCGTGGCTTCGTCGATGGTCACGTACAGCGACACGGCCGGGTTGGCGCGGCCTTCGTCCAGCGTGTAGGTCTGCACCACGTCATCCGGCAGCATGGTGATCTTGTAGCCCGGCATGTACACCGTGGACAGGCGCGCGCGGCCAAGCTGGTCGATGGCGCTGCCCGGCTGGATCGCCAGGCCCGGCGCGGCGATGTGGATGCCCAGCACCACGGTGCCCGTGCCCAGGCCCTGCACCGACAGCGCATCGTCGATTTCGGTGGTCTGCGAGTCGTCGATGGAGTACGCCTGCGCGGTGGACAGCGGCAGCTCGTCGGCAATGACCGGCGCCGTGACGGCCGGGAAGCCCGTGCCCTTGGGGAAGTTCTCGAACAAGAAGCGCTTCCAGTGGAACTGGTAGCTCGAATCGATGGCGCCCGCCTTTTGCAGAAGGTCGAGCGGCGCGGTGTGCGTGGCGCGGCTGGCGTCCACCACGGCCTTGTACTCGGGCGCGTTCTTGTCGGGCTTGAACAGGATCTTGTAAAGCTGGTCGCGGATGGGCTGCGGGCATTCGCCCCGTCCCAGCGCGGCGGCCCATTCGTCGATTTGAGCGAGGAGGGCCTTTTTCTTCTCGATGGCGGCCAGCGCCTGCTGCAGGATCTCGGCCGATGCCTTCTTGAACCGGCCCTTGCCCGCACGGCGGAAGTAGTGCGGGGCGTCGTACAGGCGGAACAGCGCACCGGCCTGCTGGGCCAGGGTGGCGTTTTCAGAGAAATAGTCCCGCGCCAGGTCGGCAAAGCCGAACTCGTCTTCGGGCGCGAACTCCCAGGCCAGGTCCAGCTCAATGGTTTCGGCCACGGCCTGGGCCTGGGCGATCAAGTCGGCAGGCGAGGGTTTCTCGAATTTCAGGAGGATGTTGGCGGCCTTGACCTTGACCCGCTTGCCCGAGTCGAGCTCAACCTGGGCGGATGTATCGGCTTCGGACAGGATACGACCGGCCATGAACTTGCCGGCTTCTTCAAACAATGCGTGCATGGGCGGCATTGTCCCATGGGTGCCGCGCCGGTCCGACGGCCCCGGGCCTGCCCCTATGATCCAGGGCTTTGCACGATGGCCCGGTTCTTTCGACATGTTTTTTGATGCCATTGCCGTTCCGCTGGCCTTGCTCGCAGTGGCTTTGCCGTTTCTGTTCGCCGTCACTGACTCCCCAATCGCCAACTTCTGGCCGCTGATCGCGTCCTGGGTGTGTGGGGCGGTGCTTTTGCTGCTGGCAGCCGGGTGGGCACGAACCGGGGTCGCGCAGCGCAGGGGGCCTGCGGGCTGGGGTTGGCTGCTGGCGGGTGGGCTGGGGCTGGCCGCGCTGGTGGCCAGCGTCATCGGGCTGGTGCAGTACCTTGCTGGCGATGTCGGCCTGGGGCCCTGGATTCACGCCTCGGTGCCTGGCCAGGCTGTGGGCAACCTGCGCCAGCGCAACCAGCAGGCCACCCTGCTCAGCCTGGGCGCGTGGGCCTGGCTGTGGTGGACGCTGCATGCCCGTCCACAAGGCAACGCGGACTTGGCCGGGGCGGCCAGCCCAGGCCGCGCACCTTCCTCCGGCGTGTGGGGCGTGCTGACCGCCGTGGCGCTGATGTGGATCGCCGTGGGCGGGGCCGCCACAGCGTCGCGGACCGTGGTGGTGCAGTGGCTGCTTGTCCTGGTGCTTCTGGTCGTGTGGCGTGGCGCGGGCCGTGGGGAGGCGCTGCGCCTGGGTATCGCAGGGTTTGCGGTTTTTCTGGTGGCCGCCTGGGTGCTGCCCGAGGCGCTCTGGAGGTTCCAGGGCGTGCGCGCAGATGCCTTGTTCCACCGTTTTACGGACGGATCGCACAGCTGCACCAGTCGGCGGGTGCTGTGGTCCAACGTGCTCACCCTGATTGCGCAGAAACCGTGGCTGGGCTGGGGCTGGGGCGAACTGGACTACGCACACTACATCACGCTGTTCCCGGGCGAGCGCTTTTGTGTGCTGCTGGACAACGCGCACAACCTGCCCCTGCACCTGGCCGTAGAGCTGGGCCTGCCCGCTGCCGTGGCGTTGTGCGGGGTCGTCGTGGCAGGGTGCCTGTGGGCCCGGCCTTGGCGCGAAACCGAACCCGTGCGCCAGCTGGCCTGGGGCGTGCTGGCGCTCATCGGACTGCACAGCATGCTGGAATACCCGCTGTGGTACGGGCCGTTCCAGGTGGTGGCCTTGCTCTCGGTGGCGATCCTGGTCTGGCCCCGGCGCGACGAAGCATGGGATGGGCGCGCGTGGCCTGCGGGGGCTGCTGCGCTGGTGGCCGCCCTGGCAGTCCTGGGTGCCTGCGGCCTTGCCGCCTGGGACTACCACCGCGTGAGCCAGCTTTACAAGCCCGGTGCGCAGCGGGCTGCCGCGTACCGTGAGGACACGCAGGCCAAGGTGTCCCATTCGCTGCTGTTTTCGGGCCCGCTGGACTTTGCGCGCCTGACCACCACGGGGCTGACACGCGACAACGCAGCGCGCATGAACGCCCTGGCCCAGGAACTGCTGCATTACTCCCCCGAGCCCCGCGTCATTGAAGTGCTGGTTGAAAGTGCCGTGATGCTGGGCAAGGACGACGAAGCGGCTTTCCACATGAAGCGCTACCGTGCAGCCTACCCGGACGACTATGCCCGCTGGATGGGGGCGGGTGGCACCCGGGCATCCCAGGCACGTTGAAGAGGTTCTGATGCGCTGGTGCCCCCGGCGCCCGGGCGATGTCAGGCCAGAGCCAGGAACTCCGTCACCTGGGGCAGGTAGTCGCTGAAACTGGCGAGGGCGTGTTCTCCCCCCTCCTGCACCACCAACCGTGCCTGCGGGTAGCGCGCCACCATTTCACGCCAGTCCAGCACCTCGTCGCCCTTGGCAATGATGGCCATCTCGGGCGCTGCCGGCGGCTGGCCTGTGGTGTCCAGCGCGCGCAGCTCGTCAATGTATTCAGGCTGGAAGTAAAACCGCTCCGCTGGGTCGTGCCAGGTGGTCTGCTCGCCGATGTACCGCGCAAGGTCACGCGCCGGGTGCACGGCCGGATTGAGCATCACGCTGGGGCAGCCCTTGTGCTGCGCCACCCAGCTCGCGTAAAAGCCACCGAGCGAGGAGCCGATCACCGCCATTGCTGCTCCGGGCCACAGGGCAATGCCCTGCGCGACCAGTTCCATCGCCGCTTTGGGGGAGGGCGGCAGCTGGGGGCACCAGAAGGTGACACCCGGGTGGTGCTGCGCCACATGCGCGGCCATCTGCCGCGCCTTGGCAGACTGGGGCGAAGAGCGAAAGCCGTGCAGGTACAGAAGGTGGGTAGTGGTCATGGAGGGGGAAAAAGACAGGGCAGGGGAATCACTGCTGTGAAAGGGGTGGCCGAGACATAAGATGCATGGCATGGGCACCACGCGGTGGGCCCGCTGCCTTGATCCCCACCATGACTGATTTTGCCCCGCTTTCCACCGCCAAACGCTGGGCTTTGGGATCCACCGACAAGCCTCCCACGTCGCTGGGCCGCTTTGAACTGAAAAAACTGCTGGGCCGGGGCGCCCAGGCCACCGTGTGGCTGGCGCTGGACCCGCGCCTGCAGCGCGAGGTGGCCATCAAGCTCATGCGCCCCGTGGAGGACCAGGACCCGTCGGTGCTGGAGCACTGGCTGCGCGAAGCCCGGCATGTGGGGCGCCTGGCGCACCCCTTCATCGTTCCGGTGTTTGAGGCCGATGTGCAGGGCCGCCAGCCCTACATCGTGTTCGAGTACGTTCCAGGCAAGACGCTGGCCGAGCATCTGGCGCAGCAGGGGCGCTGCACGCCGCACGACGCGGTGGCGCTGATGGTGGACGTGCTCGATGGCCTGCAGGCCGCACACCAGGCCGGCATCGTGCACCGCGACCTCAAGCCTTCCAACATCATGATCGACACCCAGCGCCACGCGCGGGTGATGGACTTTGGCATGGCGGCGCCGGTGCAGGCTGTGCCGGATTCGCAACTGGCCAGTGGCATTCCGGCGTACCTCGCGCCCGAGGCGGCTGCCGGGGCGGCCCCTGCACCGGCCATGGATGTGTATTCGGCCGCACTGGTGCTGGTGGAGCTGCTCACGGGCCGGCCACTGATCCACCAGAAGGACGCCTGGCAGGCGCTGTACCGCATTGCCAACGAAACCCTGGTGCTGCCGGAAGACCTGGGGCCGGGCGTGGACGACGCCCTGCGGGCCATTTTGCAACGTGCGATGGCGCGCGAGCCGGGCCAGCGCTACCCGTCGGCGGCGGAGTTCCGCGATGCCTTGCGTGCCTGGGCCGCGCCCGCCAGCGCGCCCACGGCGGCCAGCAATGCCACGCTCGACTTCCTGCTGCGGCGCATGCGCCACAAGAGCGACTTTCCGGCGCTGTCGGACTCGGTGGCGCGCATCCAGCGCGTGGCCAACTCCGAGGACGACAGCATCAGCGATCTCACGCACGAGATCCTCAAGGATGTGGCGCTCACCAACAAGTTGCTGCGCCTGGTCAACAGCGTGCATTTCGCGCATGCGGGCCGGGGCACCATCAGCACCGTGTCGCGGGCCGTGAGCTTGGTGGGCTTCAACGCCGTGCGCAATATGGCACTCAGCCTGGTGCTGCTCGACCACATGCAGGACAAGGCCCATGCAAGCCAGATGCGCGAGGAGTTTTTGCGCGCCATGATGGCTGGCTCGGTGGCTGCTGAACTGTGCGAGCCCGGCCAGGCGGCTGAAGAGGCCTTCATTGGCGCTATGTTCCAGAACCTGGGCCGCATGTTGTGCGAGTTCTATTTTCCGGAAGAGGCGCGCCAGGTGCGCGCCCTCATGGAGACTGGCCGCGTGGAGGGGGGCGAAGAGTCGGCCGCGCTGCAGGTGCTGGGCCTGGGCTTCGAGGACCTGGGGGTGGGCGTCGCCCGCGTCTGGGGGCTGCCCGAGAGCCTGCAGCGCTGCATGCGCAAGCCCCTGGGCTCGCCCATGCAACGCGCGCCGGAGCAGGGGGTGGAGCGCCTGCGCTGGGTGGCGATGGCCGCCAATGAGGTGGCCAGCACCCTGCTGGCGAGCGATGCCGCGTCGTTGGAAGCCCACCTGGGCCAGATCGGCACCCGCTATTCCCGCACCCTGGCGCTGTCTGCCGCAGCGATTTCGGAGGGCACTTTGCGCGCCCGCCACAAGCTGGTGGCGCTGGCCGAGGCGCTGGACCTGCGCGTAGCCCCCGGCACGCCTGCGGCGCGGCTGCTGCAGCTGCCCCCGGCGGCCGGTGCCGGGCCCGCGCAGGATGACGCCCTGGGCTCGCACGAGCTGCGGGCCAGCGAAACCCAGCCCCTGCCAGCGGTGCTGGAGTCGCAGGCCAGCGGCGCCGTGTCGGTCGCGCAGGTCAACGAAGTGCTGGCAGCGGGCATCCAGGACATCACCAATGCCATGGTCGAAAGTTTTCAGCTCAACGACGTGTTGCGCATGATCCTGGAGACCATGTTCCGCGCGCTGGGGTTTCGGCGGATGGTGTTTTGCCTGCGTGAGGCACGCACCGATTTGCTGACCGGCCGCTTTGGCCTGGGCGAGGGCAGCGAGGCCGCCGTGCGTGCCATGAAAGTCCCGCTCAAAGCGCCGGGCGACCTGTTTGCCGCCGTCTGCCTGCGCGGCGCCGATACGCTCATCAACGACGCGACGGAGCCCAAGATGCAGGCCCGCCTGCCCGAGTGGTACCGCGCGGGGCTCAATGCCCCCTCGTTCCTGCTGCTTCCGCTGCAGATCAAGGGGCAGACGTTTGCGCTTATCTATGCCGACCAGTCCACGGCAGGGGGCATCGTGGTGGACGACAAGGCCCTGGGCCTGCTGCGCACCCTGCGCAACCAGGCGGTGATGGCCTTCCGCCAGGCGGGGTGACGGTGGCGCGGCCCCAAGGGCCGCGATAATCCCGCGATGGCCGTTGTTTTTGAAAAGCCCTCGCTCGCCCAGCGTTTTCTTCCCCTGTTTCGCGGGTTTGACCTGCCGCTCATCCTGGTGGTGGCGTTGCTCGCCTGCGCCGGGCTGGTGGCCATGTATTCATCGGGCTACGACCACGGCACACGGTTTTCGGACCATGGGCGCAACATGCTCATTGCGGGTGCCATCCTGTTCATGGTGGCCCAGGTGCCGCCCCAGAAAATCATGCTGTTCGCTGTGCCGCTGTATGCGGCTGGCGTGGCGCTGCTCTTGGCGGTGGCGCTGTTTGGCATCACCAAAAAAGGGGCGACGCGCTGGATCAATGTGGGCATCGTCATCCAGCCCAGTGAGATCCTGAAAATTGCCATGCCCCTGATGCTGGCCTGGTGGTTCCAGAAACGCGAGGGCACCTTGCGCCCGCTCGACTTTGCGGCGGCAGGGCTGCTGCTGGCCGTTCCGGTGGGGCTGATCATGAAGCAGCCCGATCTGGGAACGTCGCTGCTGGTTCTGGCAGCTGGCCTGTCCGTGATCTTCTTTGCCGGGCTCTCCTGGAAGCTGGTGCTGCCACCGGTGGTGCTGGGGGGCGTGGGCATCCTGGCGCTGGTGTTGCTAGGGGACCAGTTGTGCGCGGACGGCGTGCGCTGGTCGGTGCTGCACGACTACCAGCAGCAGCGCATCTGCACCCTGCTCGACCCCACACGCGACCCGCTGGGCAAGGGGTTCCACATCATCCAGGGCATGATCGCCATCGGCTCGGGTGGCATGTGGGGCAAGGGTTTCATGGCGGGTACGCAGACGCATCTGGAGTTCATACCAGAGCGCACCACCGACTTCATCTTTGCCGCGTTTTCCGAGGAGTTCGGGCTGGCAGGCAACCTGTTTCTGCTGGTCTGCTTTTTGATGCTGGTCTGGCGCGGCCTGGCCATCGCCGCAGGGGCCAGCAGCCTGTTCGGGCGCCTGATGGCCGGGGCGGTCTCGATGATTTTTTTCACCTATGCCTTTGTGAACATGGGGATGGTCAGCGGCATCCTGCCCGTGGTGGGCGTGCCGCTGCCTTTCATCAGCTATGGCGGCACCGCCATGGTGACCCTGGGCCTGGCGCTGGGCATCCTGATGTCGGTGGCCCGGGCCCAGAAGCAGGACCCCAAGGACGCTCGGCCTGCCCTATAGCCATGGGCTCCGCTGGGAGATCAGGAACACCTTCCAGGGTCTTTACCCAGGCGTTGCGTGCAGGGCGGCAAGAGGGTACAAACCGGCAGGCCAACTGTGCCTTGGCCCATGCAACCGGAGGGATTCCCTATGGCGGCGAAGTTCGAGCTGAAGAAGTCGAAGAACGATAAATTTGTCTTCAACCTGTTGGCCTCCAATGGCCAGATCATCCTCACCAGCGAGATGTACGAATCACGGGCCAGTGCGCTGAACGGCATCGAATCCGTGCGCAAGAACGCTCCCGATGATGGCCGGTTCGGTCGCCTGAGTGCCAAGGATGGATCGCCCTATTTCACGCTCAAGGCGGGCAATGGCCAGGTGATCGGCCAAAGCCAGATGTATTCCGGTGCCAAGGCGCGCGATGCGGGCATCGAATCGGTGCAGACCCATGCGCCCCAGGCCGTCCTGGACGATCAGACGGCAGTTTGATGCTATGGGCAGGTGCGTTGTGGCAGGGGGGCATGTGCCCCCTTGTCCGGTAAGGTGGGGCTGCGCGCCTAAAATGCCCTGATGACTTCCCGCTCCACCACTGCCGCGCCCCAGCGTGCGGCCACCAGCCAGCGCATCGATGTCGCTCGCGAATTGTTGCTGACCCCTTTCGGGCTTGACGAAAGCCATCTGGCACGGGCACTGGCCGAGATCCGCACCCACAAGGTGGACGATGCCGACCTGTACTTCCAGTACACCCGCAGCGAGGGCTGGAGCCTCGAAGAGGGCATTGTCAAGACTGGTTCCTTCAGCATCGACCAGGGTGTGGGTGTGCGCGCGGTGAGCGGCGAGAAGACGGCGTTTGCCTATTCGGACGACATCTCCGAGGCGTCCTTGCTGGACGCAGCCCGAACTGTAAGGTCTATTTCGGCCGCAGCGCAGGCGGGTAAAGCGCGAGTAGCTCCTAAAAAAGTAGCGGCAGGCCGCAGCCTGTACCCCGGCGTGGACCCCATTGCCTCGCTCGACAGCACCGCCAAGGTGGCCTTGCTGGAAAAGCTGGAGCAGCGCGCCCGCGCCAAGGACCCGCGCGTGGCGCAGGTCATGGCCGGGCTGGCGAGCGAATACGACGTGGTGCTGGTGGCCCGTGCCGACGGCACCCTGGCGGCCGATGTGCGCCCGCTGGTGCGCCTGTCGGTCACGGTGATCGCCGAGCAGAATGGCCGCCGCGAAATGGGTTCGGCGGGCGGCGGTGGTCGTTTCGGCCTGGCCTATTTTGACGACGAGCAGATGGGTAAGTACGTGGACGAGGCCGTGAATGCGGCCCTGGTCAACCTCGAATCGCGCCCCGCCCCTGCGGGCGAGATGACGGTGGTGCTGGGGTCGGGCTGGCCCGGCATCCTGCTGCACGAAGCCATTGGCCACGGGCTGGAAGGCGACTTCAACCGCAAGGGCTCGAGCGCATTCAGCGGCCGCATCGGCCAGCGCGTGGCGGCCAAGGGCGTGACGGTGCTGGACGACGGCACCATCGCCGACCGCCGTGGATCGCTCAACGTGGACGACGAGGGCCACGCCAGCCAGCGCAATGTGCTGATCGAGGACGGCATCTTGAAGGGCTACATCCAGGATTCGCTCAACGCGCGCCTGATGAGTGTGGCGCCCACCGGCAACGGCCGCCGCGAGAGCTATGCCCACATTCCCATGCCGCGCATGACCAACACCTACATGCTGGGCGGCGACAAGGACCCGCAGGAAATCATCGGCAGCATCAAGAAGGGCCTGTACGCCAGCAACTTCGGCGGCGGACAGGTGGACATTACCTCGGGAAAATTCGTGTTCTCGGCCAGCGAAGCCTACTGGGTGGAAAACGGCAAGATCCAATACCCCGTGAAAGGCGCGACCATCATCGGCAGCGGTCCCGAGTCGCTCAAGAAGGTCACCATGATCGGCAACGACATGCGCCTTGACAGCGGCGTAGGCACCTGCGGCAAGGAAGGCCAGAGCGTACCCGTGGGCGTGGGCCAGCCTACGCTGCGTATCGAGGGGTTGACGGTGGGTGGGACGGCCTGAAGAAGGCGGATGCGAAAAGTTGGTGTGGCATTCCGGCAACCCACTCTCCGCCTGCTGGGCAGCATAGTCTGCTTATGGGGGCTGGCATGTGCGAGCGGCAGCAGTTTCGCTCAGCACTGTCTGGCGGTAGATGCCAACCCATCGGCTCCAGTTCGCAAGCTTTTTGTCATCGCAGGACAATCCAACGCGGTGGGCTTGGCGTCCGTCAGGGACATTACCAGTGGTCCCAATAATTATGTTGAGGAAGATACCGTCTTTCCGAACGTGAAGATCTATGGCGTCTTCAACGCTGGACCTGAAATTGCCGGAAAGGATGATGCAACACATTCCAGCACAGTAAACTGGAGTCGTTTTGCATCATGGCAGGTGGCACGGCCTGGTTTCGGCTACAAGAATGTGACCCATTACCCGCAGTATTTCCCACAGGGTTCGGGCGCACAAGACATGTTTGGACCTGAACTGTACTTTGCCCGCTACTTGAATGACCGGCCGCCGAAAGACCACTACATTGTAAAACTGGCTGTTTCAAATACTTCGCTGAATCCCACGACCAATGCTGATAGCTGGTCCCCTGGGGGACGATTGTATAAAGAGCTTATGAAAATGATTGCTGAAGCTCACAATTCCAAGCGAACAGAAGTGAATTTGAAGGTGGCTGGCATTTTTTTTATGCAGGGCGAAACCGACGCAATGCATAAAGAATGGGCAAGTAATTACGAAAAAAATCTCAAGGAATTTGTACAACGCTTCCGAGAGGACGTTCAAAGTATGACCTGTGCAGAGGCAAAAAGTGTCCCAGTCGTCCTTGGAAGAATTCAAAATAATTCTGCATGGGTGCATGCAAGAATCGTGCGACTTGCTCAGCAAAAGGTGGCTCGCGACGTCCCGCACGTCAGTATTGTGAATACGGATGATCTTTCGGGATGGCTTGACAAGAGTGGTTTGCACTTCAACGAGTATGGTCAGGCGCAGTTGGGTAAGAGGGTTTATCAAGCCTTTTTTCCTCCTTCGTAAAACTTACGAGCAAAACGGAAACTTCGAGAAGTTTCGGATGTGAGCGATATTTTCGTTTTTACGATTAAATAAGATTATTTTTGTGGATTGCAATGAATATATTGGGAATATCTGCGTACTATCATGACAGCGCGGCGGCGCTATTGCGATCAGGCAGGATCATCGCTGCGGCACAGGAAGAGCGTTTCACGCGGAAAAAGCATGATGAACGATTCCCAAGAAATGCAATCCATTACTGCCTGGCGGAGGCAAATGTTCGTGTCCATGAACTGGACTCGATTGTTTTTTATGACAAGCCCATTCTCAAGTTCGAGCGCTTGCTCGATACCTATTTGAGCTATGCGCCCCGCGGCTTTCATTCTTTTGTCATGGCTGTACCCGTCTGGCTCAAGGAGAAGCTGTATCTGAAGAGGACACTTAGGCAAGAGCTTGCCAGCTTGCTTTCCTGCAAGGAGTCGGAACTTCCTCCAATTTTGTTTGCCGAGCATCATGAGTCGCATGCGGCGTCTGCCTTCTATCCGAGTCCATATGAAACTGCCGCCGTTTTATGTCTGGATGGCGTAGGAGAGTGGGCAACCACATCGGCATGGCTGGGGCAGGGTTCAGAATTGACCCCTTTATGGCAAATCGATTTTCCGCACTCACTGGGGTTGTTGTATTCGGCGTTTACCTATTATCTAGGTTTCAAGGTGAACTCGGGAGAGTACAAGCTCATGGGCCTTGCGCCCTATGGAAAGCCTGTTCATACCCAATTGATCTGGGATCATCTTATCGACGTCAAGGAGGACGGGAGTTTTCGCCTGAATCTGGATTATTTTGATTATTGCGCTGGATTGCGGATGACCAACCAGAAGTTCTCCGATCTATTCGGGGGGCCGCCCCGAGATCCAGAGAGCGTACCGACCCAGCGCGATATGGATCTGGCAGCGTCCATCCAGGTGGTGACTGAAGAGATAATTATAAAATTGGCTCGGCAGCTCAAAAAAGATACCGGAGCCGATTATTTGTGTCTGGCCGGGGGGGTGGCCCTGAATTGTGTAGCGAATGGGCGCCTTTTGCGAGAGGGAATTTTCAAAGACATCTGGATTCAACCCGCCGCTGGAGATGCAGGTGGTGCATTGGGGGCCGCTTACGCTGCCTACCATACCTATCGCAAGCAACCCAGGGTGTATGTGCCGGGCGTTGACCAGATGCAAGGCTCCTTGCTGGGGCCGCGCTATGAACAAGCTGACATCGTTGCGAAGCTTGATCAACTGGGGGCGCACTACACAGTGGTGGAGCCTAGTAGGCTGTCTGATACCGTTGCAGATCTGTTGGCCAATGAAAAGGTTGTAGGCTGGTTTCAAAATCGGATGGAGTTCGGTCCCCGGGCGCTGGGTGCGCGGTCGATCATTGCGGATCCGCGTTCGAGTGCCATGCAGTCCCAGCTGAACTTGAAAATAAAATTCCGCGAGTCGTTCAGGCCTTTTGCCCCGGCCGTCAAAGAAGAGGCCGCTGCTCGGTACTTCCACTTGGATAGGCCCAGCCCCTATATGCTCTTGGTGGCACAGGTCCACGAGGACATTCAGACCCAGCCGGATGAGTCCTTGCACGGTTTGGCGCAGTTGCATCAGGTGCGTTCGTCGATCCCTGCCGTGACACATGTGGATTATTCTGCGCGCGTACAAACCGTGAGTGAACAAAGTAACCCAGAGTTTTATCAGCTATTGAGTGCCTTCGAACGAAAAACCGGCTGTTCGGTACTGGTGAATACATCGTTCAATGTGCGCGGCGAGCCTATTGTCTGTACGCCGGAAGACGCATTCCGTTGTTTCATGGGAACGGATATGGATTGCTTGGTATTGGGTAACGTACTGCTGTCGAAAGACGCACAAAAGAACGTCAATATTGCCCATCGCAAAGGTGCCTTGGCACTGGACTGACGAAAATGATGAAAAATAACACTGAAGCCGTAGTCGATGCACGTGAACTGCGTAAATTCGGCTATGTCATGGCAGGGTTTTTTGCCCTGGTTTTTGGCCTTTTTGTGCCTTGGTGGTGGTCTCTAAAATGGGCTTATTGGCCATGGGGCGTCGCTGTGGTCTTTCTTGCGTTGGCCCTTTTGAAGCCCTTGGCTTTAGGTATTGTTTACAAATGCTGGATGCGACTGGGTCGAGTGCTTGAATGGGTCAATGTCCGGATTGTTCTGGGTGTTGTCTTCTTTCTGGTTTTTATGCCGTTGGGAATGATCATGCGGCTGCTTGGAAAGGATACGCTGCAAAAAAAATGGGATAAGCAGGTGGCTACCTACAGAGTCAACAAGGTATCTAGAAAAAATAATCACATGGAGCGGCAATTCTGATGTTGGAGCTGATCAAAGAGCTTATTCTTTTCTTCCAGGAGCATAAACGCTACGCACTGATTCCTGTGCTCCTGGTCTTGCTACTGCTGGGAGCCCTCATTGTGTTTGGGCATGGCTCGGTGTTTGCACCCTTTATCTATACGCTGTTCTAGATCGATGAAGAAGCTCATTTACATTCTTCTTCCTTCACTAGTACTGTGCGCACTTGTGGCTTTGGGGTACTGGGCTGGGCTGTATACGGTGGCCGGCCGGTTCGATAAAGTCATCCGATGGGTGGAGCAAGGGGAGACTTTGGCTGGAGTGCTGGCAGTGACTCCTTTGAAGGATGAGCAGCGCAATCATTACGCACGCGCTTACACCAGTTCTGCGTTGGATATCGGCTCCATTAGTTGGTCTGTCCCTAATCAGCCAACTCCTTTTGTAGGTACTGCCCCATCACCAGGGCAACACCAAAATGCACATATCAACTCATGGCAGATGCGCAACAGCGAGGAGCTCCAGATGCCGAAGCCGGAGGGGGTCTATCGCATTTTTCTCACCGGTGGCTCCACCGCATATGGATCTGGTGCTCCGAGTCAGGAGCAGACGATTGGCAGCCTGCTGAATGATCTGCTCAACAAGAACCTGTCAAAACCTGGCCTGCGTTATGAGGTGTTTACTTTTGCCAATCCAGCTTGGGCGTCCACACAAGAGCGTATTGCCATTGAAAACTATCTTTCTGAGCTTCAGCCGGATCTGGTGATTTCACTGTCCGGAAATAATGATGTTTTTTGGGCGAATGCGGGTCGAAATGTCCTGTGGTTCAGTGCATTTTCGGATGACTATTTTAAAACTCTGGCAAATACGGGTTTGAAAACGGCTGGCAGAAAGGAACTGCAGGACTTGCCGCAGGCCCGTCCTCTGCCTCAGCCTGTACCTGTGCAGACAGTTGCCTATCGACTTGAAAAGAATGTTCGATTAGGAGCACATGCTCTTCAGGGTATAGATTGGGTATTTTTTTGCAGCCCACTCTTTCTGTGACGAAAAAATCTTTAAGCTCGCGTGAGAAAGATTTTCTCTCTAACTCTAAAGAATACTACTTGCAGTGCTATCAAGCAATTTCCGAAAGGCTATCAACAATGAGGCTGAAGAATTTCGAATTTGTTGATATTTCTGGAGTGTTTGATCGATATAAGTCCGAGGATGATATGTTCTTGGATCAGTTTCACTTTGGTGACAAGGGTAACGCGGTCATTGCTCAAGCTATTCTCGCTTCATTGGCTCCGAAAATAGAATATAGTATGCGGAAAAACTAACTTCCTTGGATTTTTGCAATAGCACTGCACAGAAGTGGCGTCGAGAAAAATTCCGGAATGAATGCTATGCGCTTTGATTTTGTGATTAATGACTAGCAGCACCTGAATCTCGTTGATTGAGGTTCGCAATGCTGTAACTTAATCCTGAATTTGCTAAATTAATTCAATCATTCTTGTTTTAAAATCCGCCATCAAACATCCATACTTTTACTTTGGTTGGACTGTAGAAGTTGCCGCCGGGGCTAGATCTGGCCATTGTTCCAAATATTGAGTCGTCGAGTGGGAAGTATGAATCAGTTAAAAAACTTATGCTTCCATGTTGCACGACTGTAGCACCAGAGGGTGTTTCTTGTACTAGCTCTCCACGCATTTTGGTCCAATGCTGTCCTGAGATTAAATGTCCTTGCATTGTCAAACGAATCCAGTAGTACATTCCATGGGTAAGAGTGAAATCGGATTCGGTAATATATGACGCCGATGTGGGGTCGTTTGGTAAGCAGTTGATGAAAGTATTTCCGGTTAAGGTGCTTTGCATGCAGCGGTTATTGGTTTGGTCCCAAGTGTATGCGGTTTGATCTCCGTTCCACAACTCAAAGCCCAGGCCTTTGGGTGTAAGTATTAATCCGGCACCATATCTAAAAAGCCATTGTCTACTCGGATGCTCAGGTGAATTTAGAAGTTCTTGGACTGAATTTCTCTGAAAAGGGCAAACTGCAGTTGCTCCAGAAAATTCCCCTTGCGTGAATGCAAGAATACTATGCTCAGTCAGCGCGCTGGAATTGTATCCTGGGGGCTGCCACTGAAATCTAGCTTGTAGCTGTATGGTGCCCCCTTGTTCAAGCGTATTTTTGGATTTTTGCATGTTATCTGGTTTGTACCAGTCAAAATAACAAAAACCGTTTATCTGCAAGGCCGGATGAGTTATATCATCGGCAATATAAGATTGGATCTGAGCGCCAACGCCACCACAAGCGATAAGACTCATCACTGCAAAGCCAGCAAGAATATGCTTGATCATTTGATAGTATTTAAAAGTGGTGCATTCAAATGTGAAGTCCAACACCCTTGATTCCGGTGGGTGAGGTGGAGTGCTGCAGTCCGTTGATCCGAAGCTCACAATACACAACCAAGGGTGATCGTACCCACGCCCTCTTTCTTGGGAGGTTGTTAATTTCATCTGCATTCGCATCGAGCTGCTGTCGGCTGTAGCTTCGTCTAGAAGTGATTTGTACGAACAAAGCGGTAAGTGTGCGCTGCGAATCGCAGCTGGATGCAAGGCGTAAAACGCAGCAATAGCCGTAGCTATTGCGAGTATTTGTAATGAAGCAGACCGCAGATGCACACGACGCGGTGAATTGTGCAGAGGATCCCAGGCGCTCAAATGTACGGGACATCGGACCCGGTCCAGATGCTGACTTGAATCAACGCAATGCCAGATGCTAGATGCCGCTACCGAGACTGTCCCAGAAGCCGACGACAGGTCAGTGGCGCACTCTGATGGCCTGTGGCCTCTACCGCTGGCCACACTGGCGATCGATAGCCCTTAGCGCGAACCTTGTCCGCGCGATGTCTGTCAAGCCGTGCTCTCCTGAAAACGCCAGCTGGAATCTGACGGTCGGCTGGAGAGCGGCTGTACTCTTCTTAGAGACGAATATGCAACACCATTGACAATTCATTGCGCTGCTTGGCGAGTGATCCTCTGGTGTAGCAATATGCAGCTCAAGATTGCCGGGCACTTTCAGCACTGTGGAAACCTGACAGAGCCTAGGCTTTGCAATGTAAAACCTGCCCAGGTTTTTTTCTACGCCTCTGGCAGCGCCGGCGTATGCCGAAGCGCTCCTGTGTAAAAACAAATGGGCGGTTGATGGGCGGCATGGCGGACAATTGATTCATGCCCGCGACGCGCCCCAGTCAGCTACTGACCCTTCAATCATTTGGAGACATCAGCCGCTTTCTGCGTGAAGGCGTGGCCGATGAGGAATCTCGCCAACTGCGCGATAGCTTGAGCGCGCTCTCAACGCAGATCGACGAGGCGGTGCGTATCCGCCGCACCAGCACCGATACCACCGCCATCACCCGGCGTGTGTTGACTTTGTCGCATTGCGCCCGCGAGCACCAGTTGTTCCTGACGGGCCTGGGATCGGCTTGGCACGCGTTGTACGAGTTCGGGGCCTATGAGCGTGCGTTGAGGGAGTTGCGCAACGCGATCGCGGACTGGCAGCAGATGCTGGAGCGGCGCAGCCCGAAGGAAAGTGCGAGTTTCGACCAGTTCGAGCTTCTAGCCTGGCGCACGCTGGGCGAGGCGTTGCTGCTCATCGACATGTATGAGCACCAGAGCGATCCACCCAGTGACCTTCAGGATCGGGCGCCGCCGCGCAAGCTGTCAGTCCTGCAGCGTGCGAGCGCTTGGTTTCGTCGCTGGAGGCGTTGAATCAGGGGGTTGGAAGTGGGGCCTGGTAGGCATCCGGATTACCATTGCTGTCGCGCAATCGCAACAATCCGGGGGTGCTGCACTGCCGCACTCCTGTGCTACATTGGCTGCCATGCAAGTTCGCAGCGCGTTTTATTTTTGGTTTTTTATCTCGGTCCCCGGCGGATGAGAGGAAAACGCGCAAGCAAACACAACCTTCCCATACCAACCGCCGACGCTGCAAAGCCCGGCGGTTTTTGTTTTTCTGCCCTCCCGTTTTTTCATCCCTCCCACTACTTTTACTCCACGAGGAAGCAACCATGACGGCCACCACCACCCCGACCAGCGATGCCTGGTACCGCAGCGTCGAGAAAACCAGCCAGACCGACGACGAACGTATCAAGGACATTACCGTGTTGCCTCCTCCCGAGCATCTGATCCGCTTTTTCCCGATCCGTGGAACGCCGGTCGAGACGCTGATCACCCAGACCCGCAAGAACATCCACAACATCATGGCTGGCAAGGATGATCGCCTGCTGGTGGTGATCGGCCCATGCTCCATCCACGATCCGGCCGCTGCTGTTGATTACGCGCGCCGCCTCATGGCCGCGCGCACGCAGTACGCCGACACCCTGGAAATCGTGATGCGGGTGTACTTCGAGAAGCCACGCACCACGGTGGGCTGGAAGGGCCTCATCAACGACCCGTACCTCGACGAAAGCTACCGCATCGACGAAGGCCTGCGCATTGCGCGCCAGCTGCTGATCGAAATTAACCGCCTGGGCATGCCCGCCGGCAGCGAGTTCCTGGATGTGATTTCGCCCCAGTACATCGGCGATCTCATCAGCTGGGGCGCCATCGGCGCCCGCACCACAGAAAGCCAAGTGCACCGCGAGCTGGCCTCCGGCATCTCGGCGCCCATCGGCTTCAAGAACGGCACCGACGGCAACATCCGCATTGCCACCGATGCCATCCAGTCGGCCAGCCGGGGCCACCACTTCCTGTCGGTGCATAAAAACGGCCAGGTGGCCATCGTCAACACCAAGGGCAACAAGGATTGCCACGTGATCCTGCGCGGCGGCAAGACGCCCAACTACGACGCTGCCAGCGTGGCCGCCGCCTGCAAGGACCTCGAAGCCGCCAAGCTGCCCGCCACCCTGATGGTGGACTGCAGCCATGCCAACAGCAGCAAGCAACATGAAAAGCAGCTCGACGTGGCGCGCGACATTGCCGCTCAGCTCGCCGGTGGCTCGCGCAGTGTGTTCGGCCTCATGATCGAGAGCCACCTCACCGCCGGTGCCCAGAAGTTCTCACCGGGCAAGGACCAGCCTGGCGCGCTGGAGTATGGCAAGAGCATCACGGACGCCTGCCTGGGCTGGGACGATTCGCTGACGGCGCTGGCTGAGCTGTCTGACGCCGTGAAGGCGCGCCGCGCGCGGTGATCTGCGCCGCTGGCCGAAGGCCCTAAACTGGAAACCCGTGGCGGGCCGTGCAAGGGAGCACGGCAGTCGCCGCCACGGTTTCAGTAGATAGAAAGGCAAACCATCATGCACAGCGAAGTGTCGGTCCGTCTGGCCGGAAACCAGGAATTCCGTTTTGATCTGGAGGGCGCCGAGCCCATGGGCCACGAGGCTGGCAGGCGCTGGCTGGATGATCAGTTCACCGCGCTCGATTGCGAACCCCTGCGCGCCAGCGGCAAGGTGCTGCTGGCGGACAAGGTGCTCACCGTGGCCCGCGCTGCGGGGGCTTCGTTGCTGGCCGACCCGGCATGGTCCCGTGACTTTGCGCGCGCTGCCAGCGCGGCGCTCGCCAAGCCCGTGGTGCGCGTGGACGTCCCCGGCATGGCGGTATCGTTCTGATTTTGAAGAATATCAGGCTCTGGCGCTTGCCAGGTAAGCGTCAGCAGCTATTTATTTTGTAGCGATTCCAGCAGTTTGGCGTGGATGCCGCCAAATCCCCCGTTGCTCATGCATACGATGTGATCCCCCGGGCGGGCTGCCGCTGTGACCTGTTGTACCAGGGTGTTGATGTCGGCAGCGGTTTGCGCCCGCAGGCCTGGGCCCACGCCCAGGGGGGCGAGGGCCTGCGCCGCATCCCAGTCCAGCCCGGCGGTGTGGCAGAACGCGAGGTCGGCAGGCTCCAGCGCCCACGGCAGTTGGGCTTTCATGGCGCCCAGTTTCATGGTGTTGCTGCGGGGCTCGAACACCGCCAGGATGCGCGCACCCTGGCCCAGGCTGCGGCGCAGGCCGTCCAGCGTGGTTCTCAGAGCGGTGGGGTGGTGGGCAAAGTCGTCATACACCGCAACGCCATTTACGGTGCCGCGCAGTTCCATGCGCCGCTTCACGTTCTGAAAGGTGGCCAGTGCCGTAGCGGCCTGCTCGGGGCTCACGCCCACATGGTGGGCGGCGGCAATGGCCGCCAGTGCGTTGAGCTGGTTGTGCACGCCAGTCAGCGCCCACTCCACCCGGGCGGCCTTGCGCCCCTGGTGCAGCACGTCGAATGCCTGGGGATCGCCTTCGGCGGAAAAGTCGCTGACGGCTTCACCGAAGCTGGACACTTCGCTCCAGCAGCCCGTGTGCAGTACGCGGGTGAGGCTTTCTTCGAGACCGTTGACCACCACACGGCCCGACGGCGGCACCGTGCGCACGAGGTGGTGAAACTGCCGCTCGATGGCGGCCAGGTTGTCAAAGATGTCTGCGTGGTCGAACTCCAGATTGTTCAGCACGGCAGTGCGGGGGCGGTAGTGCACAAACTTGCTGCGCTTGTCGAAGAAGGCGGTGTCGTATTCGTCGGCCTCGATCACGAACAGCGGCGCATCCCCCAGCGGCGCACTGCCGGGTGATGGTCGCCGGGGCGCCCCCAGGCGGGCGGACACGCCGAAATTCAGCGGTACCCCACCAATCAGAAAACCTGGCTGCTGCCCGGCGCTTTCCAAAATCCAGGCCAGCATTGAGGTGGTGGTTGTCTTGCCATGGGTGCCAGCAACCGCCAGCACATGGCGGCCTTGTAGTACATGCTCGGCCAGCCACTGCGGGCCGCTGGTGTAGGGCAGGCCTGCGTCCAGGATGGCTTCCATCAACGGAAATTTGGGCGAACCGTCCGGCAGGTGGACGCGGCTGACCACGTTGCCGATGACAAACATGTCGGGCTGCAGGGCCAGTTGGTCGGCGCCAAAACCTTCGATCAGATCGATGCCCAGGGCCCGCAATTGGTCGCTCATCGGCGGGTAAACGCCAGCGTCGCAACCCGTCACCTTGTGGCCTGCCTCGCGCGCGAGCGCGGCCAAGCCGCCCATGAACGTGCCGCAGATGCCCAGTATGTGTATATGCATGGGCGCAGATTCTAAGGTTCAATAAAAAACAAGCCCCCAGCGCTTGGTGGATAAGCGCGAGAAGCTATGAAAAATATAGTGACCCTGGGCGTATCTAGGGGTAACCCGTAGTCCAGGCGGGTGCTTCGGGCCACAATGCGGTTTCTTTCCCTGCCACCACCATCCCCTACCGCCATGCACACACCTTTGAGCGACGAAATCGCCCACACCACGGCCCGGCTGGTGGTGGAAGAGGGCCTGGAATGGGGCCCGGCCAAGCGCCGTGCGCTGCGCCAGATGGGCCTGCCTGCCCGCACGCCCCTGCCGAGCAACGACCAGGTCGAGGCCGCCGTGCGGGAGTACATCCAGCTCTTTTGTGCCGATACGCAGCCGCACGAGCTGCGGGCGCTGCGCCAGCTGGCCCTCGTGTGGATGGAGCGCATGGCGGCCTTCCGTCCCCATCTGGCAGGGGCTGTATGGCATGGCACGGCCACGCGGCTGTCCGACATTTACTTGCAGTTGTTCTGCGATGACTCCAAATCTGCAGAAATAGCGCTCATCGATCACCATGTGGACTACGAGCCACGCACGGTCACCGGTTTTCATGGTGAGTCGGTCGAAGCGCTGAGCCTGGGCAGCAAGTCGCCCGAACTCAATGAGATGATCGGGGTGCACTTGATGATCTATGACCTCGATGACCTGCGCGGCGCTTTGCGCCCGGACGCCCAAGGGCGTGTGCCGCGCGGTGACATGACCGCCGTTCGGCGCCTGCTCCAGGAAACCCCTGCCCCATGACAAGCCCTTCCGATCGCCCTGAGTCCATCCCCGCCACCAGCGATGCGCAACCGTCGGCCGCACGCAGGCGCCTGCTGTATGCCGGGGTGGCGGGCGCTGCAGCGTTGGGTGGTGCCGGCCTGGCATGGTGGAAGTTCCAGCCCCACGCCATGGAGCATGGGGTGGAAGAAGCGCTCTGGGCGATGGAGTTTGAAAAGCCTGAAGGGGGCGTGGTGGCGCTGAAGTCTCTGGCCGGCAAGCCGCTGCTGCTGAACTTCTGGGCCACCTGGTGCCCGCCCTGTGTGGAAGAGCTGCCCATGCTCAATGCTTTCTATCGCCAACAGGCGCCGAACGGATGGCAAGTTCTGGGATTGGCCATCGACCAGCCCTCTGCCGTGCGCAAGTTTCTGCAGCGTATTCCGCTGGAGTTCCCCGTGGGCCTTGCCGGATTGGGCGGTACCGACCTGGGTCGATCACTGGGCAACCTCACCGGCGGCCTGCCTTTTACCGTGGTGCTCGGGGGCAATGGGCGCGTCCTGCACCGTAAAATGGGACAAATCACCCCGCAAGACCTCCAGCTGTGGGCGCCTCTGCGCTGATCGAACCCGCCTTCTGTTCGGCATTTTTGCAGGCCCCGGCTGGGTATCGACATGATGTAGTTCATCAAAAATACCTGTGGAAGACGGAGATAGGCTGAAATTGGAGTAAATTCGCGCCCTATTCAGTCATGACTTGCGCAAAGCAGGGCTCAGGCAAGCGGCTCGCCCAACGCGAGGCGGCTGTTGCGCCCTGATTGGCGTGAGTCCTATTAGTTTTATAGCCGTTGGAGCTCCCATGGATCTGCGAAAACTCAAAACCCTCATCGATCTCGTGTCCGAGTCGAACGTATCTGAACTCGAAATCACGGAAGCCGAGGGCAAAGTCCGCATCGTCAAGAGCGTGGGTGGTGTCGTTCAGCAGTACGTCCCCGCACCGATGCAAGCGCCTGCGCCCCCTGCGTCTGCCGCCGCCCAAGTCGCCGAGCTGCCTGCGCCCTCGGCACCTGCAGTCCCTGCTGGCCACATCGTCAAGTCACCCATGGTGGGCACGTTCTACCGTTCGTCCAGCCCTGGCGCCAAGGCTTTTGTCGAAGTCGGCAGCCAGGTCAAGGAAGGCGAAACCATCTGCATCATCGAAGCGATGAAGATCCTCAACGAAATCGAGGCTGACAAGTCTGGCACCGTCACCCGCATCCTGGGTGAAAACGGTCAGGCCGTGGAATACGGCCAACCTTTGTTCGTCATCGAATAAGGCGCGCATGTTCAAGAAAATCCTGGTCGCAAACAGAGGGGAGATCGCCCTTCGCATTCAGCGCGCCTGCCATGAGTTGGGTGTCAAGGCCGTGATGGTCTACTCCGAGGCCGACCGCGACGCCAAATACGTCAAGCTCGCCGAAGAAGCGGTGTGCATCGGCCCAGCGCCCTCGCCGTTGTCCTACCTGAACATGCCAGCCATCATCTCGGCCGCCGAGGTGACCGACGCCGAGGCCATTCACCCCGGCTATGGCTTCCTGTCTGAGAACGCAGATTTTGCCGAGCGCGTGGAAAAGAGTGGCTTCCAGTTCATCGGCCCCACGCCCGAGTCAATCCGCATCATGGGCGACAAGGTGTCGGCCAAGCAGGCCATGATCCGCGCCGGCGTGCCCTGCGTGCCCGGCTCCGAGGGCGAACTGCCCGATGACCCGGTGCAGATCCGTCGAATCGCCAAGGCCGTGGGTTACCCGGTGATCATCAAGGCTGCAGGCGGCGGCGGTGGCCGTGGCATGCGCGTGGTGCATACCGAAGCTGCCTTGGTCAATGCGGTGCAGATGACCAAGGCCGAGGCGGGCGCTGCCTTTGGCAATCCGGCCGTGTACATGGAGAAGTTCCTCCAGAACCCACGCCACATCGAGATCCAGATCCTGGCCGACAAGCACCGCAATGCGGTGTATTTGGGCGAGCGCGATTGCTCCATGCAGCGCCGCCATCAGAAGGTCATCGAAGAGGCTCCAGCCCCCGGCATTCCCCGCAAACTGATCGAGAAGATCGGCGAGCGCTGCGTGGCCGCGTGCAAGAAGATCGGCTACCGTGGCGCGGGTACGTTCGAGTTCCTGTACGAAAACGGCGAGTTCTACTTCATCGAGATGAACACCCGTGTGCAGGTGGAACACCCCGTCACCGAGTGGATCACCGGCGTGGACATCGTGAAGACGCAGATTATGGTCGCGGCCGGCGAGAAGCTGCCGTTCACCCAGCGCCAGATCGAGATCCGGGGCCATGCCATCGAGTGCCGGATCAATGCGGAAGACCCTTACAAGTTCATTCCGTCGCCCGGGCGTATCACCACGTGGCATCCACCAGGCGGCCCCGGCGTGCGTGTGGATTCGCATGCGTACACCAACTACTTTGTGCCGCCCAACTACGACTCGATGATCGGCAAGATCATCGTGCACGGCGACACGCGCGAGCAGGCCCTGGCCCGCATGCGCACGGCGCTGTCCGAGACGGTGATCGAAGGCATCAACACCAACGTGCCGCTGCACCGCGAGCTGATGGTGGACGCCAAGTTCATGGCCGGTGGCACCAACATCCATTACCTGGAAGAGTGGCTGTCGCAGCACAAGCGCTGACATCGTATTGCGCAGTCATTCACATGCTGGCTCCTGGCAACGGGTGCCAGCATTTCACTTTTTCTGAGAGGCTTCTATGTTTGAGCTGAGTCTGATGTGTCCCGAGGATCGGATCGAGGCGGTCAGCGATGCGCTGGATGCGCTGGATGCGCTGAGCGTTTCGGTGGAGGATGCTGATGCCCAGACTGACGCCGAGCAGGCCTTGTTTGGCGAGCCTGGCATGCCGCCGCCCAAGGACGGCTGGCAGCGCAGCAGGGTGGTGGCGCTCTTTCCTTCGGAGGTGGCAGCCCGGGAGGCCCAGCAACTGCTGGTGGTGCAGGACTTTTTTGCGGGCTGCCAGGTGCTGGGGGTTGCCCACGTGCCCGAGCAGGACTGGGTGCGGCTCACGCAATCGCAATTTGCGCCCGTGGACATCACACCGGATTTTTGGATCGTTCCTACCTGGCACGAACTGCCGGCCGAGGCAAAGCGCAGCATCCGGCTGGATCCGGGCCTGGCGTTTGGTACCGGCACCCACCCCACGACGCGCATGTGCCTGCGCTGGATTGCCCGCAACGGTGCCTCCGAGTCGTCCATGGGTAATCCGCTGGGCCGGGTCCTGGACTATGGCTGTGGCTCTGGAATTCTCGCCATTGGTGCGGCCAAGTTTGGTGCAACGGACATCGATGCGGTCGATATTGATCCTGCGGCGGTCGAGTCCACCGCCTTGAATGCGCAGGCCAATGACGTGCAGCTCCACGCGGGCCTGCCCGACAAGGCACGGGGTGAATACCAGACGGTGCTGGCAAACATTCTTGCCACCCCCTTGCGCGTGCTAGCGCCCCTCTTGTGCAGCCACGTCGCGCCTGGCGGGAATCTGGTGCTGGCAGGCATTTTGGAACGGCAGGCTGAGGAGTTGAAAGAGGCATATGCTCCCTGGCTTCAGCTCGATGTGGCGGATACAGAAGATGGCTGGATCTTGATGACCGCCCGTCGCTAAGACGGGGCCGAAGCCCGCTTCGCCGGGGTCGCACGCGCCTCTACAATCCACCGCTGATGAGCCAGATCACTCGCTGCCCGTCCTGCTCTACCTCATTCAAGGTGGTGGCGGACCAATTGCGCATCTCGCAAGGGTGGGTGCGTTGTGGTCAATGCAAAGAGGTGTTTGATGCTTCGGCGCACCTGCTTCCAGCGGCTCCACCAGCGTTGTTGCCTGATGTCTCGTTGACCGACATACGTCCGTCATCCATGCCGGTGGCGCGCAAGGCAGAGGCGGAGCGGTCATGGGGTGAGCCGCCTTCTCCGCCACCACCGGTTGCCCCATCTGCGGGGGCGCTGTCGCCAGCCTCCGAAAAACCAGCGTTTTCGCTGTTCCCCACAGGTGCTTCCGAAGTGATGGCGGGGTTGCCGGATGCACAGGCCCAGGTGGTGGCTCCGGTTCTGGAGGTTCCTCAGCCTGCGGTGCCCGCGTTTCTCTCTGCGGCGGCCGGGGCGGTGGCACCTGGTGCCGATGCGGGAATCGGCCCCTTCACTCCATTTGCTTGGCGCCCGGACTCCGTGCGCAATGTGCCAACAACGGGCGGGGATGTTGCAGGGATGCGGAGCGATGCCGTCGCCTTACCTCCTTTGGCCTTTCCCGAGGTGGCTGCTGATGGGTCATCTTCTTTGCCCAAGGGGGATCACCCCACTGCCTCGTTGTCAGCCGTCTTGCCCGGTGCAGGCGATGGAACATCACTCCCTGCAGGGTATGAGTTACCTGCTGCTGCTCTTCGAGATGGCGAAGAGGTGGCATCTGATCCAGCTGCACCCGTGGCGTTGACCCCGATGGGATACCCTGCGCTGGAGTTGCCTACCAAGACGGCGTTGCCGGTGGAAGATTCGGAGCTGGAAGAGCGGGCTGAAGAGCCCGTGCCGCCGGTGGGTTTTGCGCAGCCCGTGACGCCTGAGTCCGAGCCGGAGGCACTTGCGCTCGTGGAAGACCATTCGCCCGCAGCCGTGTTGCAGGCATCGACTCGCAAGCGATCCTCGGTCCGAAAGGCGTCGGATGCCGTTGACGAGGACGATGACCCAGAGGCCGGACAGGAAGTCAGCTTTGTAGTCGCTGCGCGGCGCAAGGCGTTCTGGCGCAGGCCGATGGTGCGCACGGTGCTTGGAGTGCTGCTTTTGATGTCTGTGGCGGGGCTTGCGCTGCAGGTCGCCGTTCAGGAGCGTGATCGCCTTGCCGCGATGGATGCGCGTGCCAGGCCATGGTTGATGGCGTTGTGCGCTCCCTTGCACTGCGAGATCGCGCCGCCGCGCCAGATTGCGGATGTGGTCATCGACAGCTCTTCGTTCAACAAGGCCCGAGGTGATAGCTACCAACTCGCGCTGACCATGAAGAGCAAGGCCTCGATACCTCTGGCCATGCCCGCCGTCGAGTTGACGTTGACCGATGCGCAGGACCAGCCAGTGCTGCGGCGTGTGCTCTTGCCCACTGACATGGGGGCTCCCATGGAGTTGTCTGCAGGGGGCGAGTGGAGTGCGTCCGTGTCAGTGATTGTGACCACCGGCGGAGCGCGTGTTGCTGGCTATCGGTTGCTGGCGTTTTATCCCTGATTTTTTACCAACCTACTTCTTTGATATGGCTGCCCTCATTTGTGGTTCTCTGGCGTTCGACACCATCATGACCTTCGAGGGCCGTTTTGCCGAGCAGATACTGCCCGACCAGCTGCACATCCTGAACGTCTCTTTCCTGGTGCCTTCGTTGCGGCGCGACTTTGGTGGTTGTGCGGGCAACATTGCGTATAGCCTCAAGTTGCTGGGCGGTGAGCCATTGCCAATGGCCATGCTGGGCAGTGATGGCGCTGACTATCTGCAGCGCCTGGAATTGCTGGGTATCAGTGCGCGCCATGTGGGGCAGGTCCAGGACACCTACACCGCACAAGCCATGATCATGACGGACCGTGACAACAACCAGATCACCGCCTTCCACCCTGGGGCGATGATGCAGGCACATGTGAACCGCATCGAGGCAGATATGGGAGTGAGCGTGGGGATCATCGCGCCGGATGGTCGTGACGCCATGCTTGAACACGCGGCCCAGTTTGTGGTGGCCGGTATTCCTTTTGTATTTGACCCGGGCCAGGGCTTGCCCATGTTCAATGGCGAAGAGCTTGCGCGGTTCGTGGGCCAGGCTTCCTGGGTGACGGTCAATGACTACGAGGGGAAAATGCTTTGCGACCGCACGGGCTGGACGCTTGCAGAGATTTCGCGCAAGGTAAAGGGGCTTGTGGTGACGCTGGGTGCGGAGGGCTGCGAGGTCTGGGTGGATGGTCAGAAAACCCATGTACCCGCCGTGGTACCTGCCCAAGTGGTGGATCCTACGGGGTGTGGTGATGCTTGGCGGGGCGCGTTGTTGTTCGGCCTGGAAAAGGGCTGGCCGCTGGTGCGTTGCGCCGAGCTGGGCAACCGGGTAGGAGCCCTCAAGATTGCACAGCGGGGCCCGCAAAACTACACACTGGATTTCATCCCCGCGTAATAGGGCAAGTCACGGGGCGCCATTGCTGCCGGCTTCTTGTGTTGCACGGCGTGTGGTGTGCAACACGAACAGGCATAAAAAAACCCGGTGCGCAGGCACCGGGTTGAGCGTGTGATACGCCAGGATTAAGGCTTGTTGCCCGTAGGGAAGGGCCAGGCTGCCTGAGGATTCAGGGTGGTCTGTGCCGCTGGAGCTGCTGCCGCAGGGGCAGGCGCCTTGGGGGCCTTCTTGGCCGGTGCAGCTTTTTTTGCAGGAGCCTTGGCGGGAGCGGCCTTCTTGGCAGCCGTTGCCTTCTTGGCGGGAGCCGCCTTCTTGGCTGGGGCGGCAGGCTTCTTCGCTGCTACTGCCTTCTTGGCGGGAGCGGCTTTCTTTGCCGGTGCTGCTGCCTTCTTGGCAGGTGCGGCCTTCTTCGCTGCTACTGCCTTCTTGGCGGGAGCGGCCTTCTTTGCCGGTGCTGCTGCCTTCTTGGCGGGTGCGGCCTTCTTCGCTGCTACTGCCTTTTTGGCGGGAGCGGCTTTCTTTGCCGGTGCTGCTGCCTTCTTGGCAGGTGCAGCCTTCTTCGCTGCTACTGCCTTCTTGGCGGGAGCGGCTTTCTTTGCCGGTGCTGCTGCCTTCTTGGCAGGTGCAGCCTTCTTCGCTGCTACTGGTTTTGCAGGTGCAGCTTTTTTCGCTGGGGTCGCCTTCTTAGCGGCTGGTTTTTTCGCAGTTGCCATCATGTTCTCCTTGGGTCAATTTGCAAAGAGCACTTCCTGTCTGCAGTGGACACGAAGCGATCCATGGCGATGGAGAAATCCCCATCGCCATGAACACGGGAACGCCCTGCACCGCAACGCACTGCAGCGCTGCTTGTGGTGGTGGGCGTGGTGTAAAAATCCATGGTGGTGTGTTGCGAAAAGGCGCTAGTCCCAGGACAGCGCACCACCGGACTGGTATTCAATAACCCGGGTCTCGAAGAAGTTGCGTTCCTTCTTGAGGTCAATCATCTCGCTCATCCACGGGAACGGGTTTTCTTCATTGGGAAACAGCGTCTCCAGCCCGATTTGTGTGGCACGGCGGTTGGCGATGTAACGCAGGTATCCCTTGAACATCGATGCATTCATGCCCAGCACGCCGCGCGGCATGGTGTCTTCCGCGTAGCGGTATTCGAGTTCAACCGCCTTGAGGAACAGTGCCTTAATTTCGGCCTTGAATTCAGCGGTCCACAGATGGGGATTTTCCAGCTTGAGCTGGTTGATCAGGTCAATGCCAAAGTTGCAGTGCATCGACTCGTCGCGCAAGATGTACTGGTACTGCTCGGCGGCGCCGGTCATCTTGTTCTGGCGGCCCAGTGCAAGGATCTGTGTGAAGCCGACGTAGAAGAACAGGCCTTCCATCAGGCAGGCAAACACGATCAGCGACTTGAGGAGCGTCTGGTCGGTTTCGGGCGTGCCAGTGTGGAAGTTCGGATCCATGATCGCCTCGATGAAGGGGATCAGGAACTGGTCTTTGTCGCGGATGGACTGGACTTCGTTGTACGCGTTGAAAATCTCGCTCTCATCCAGCCCCAGCGATTCCACGATGTACTGATAGGCGTGCGTGTGGATAGCTTCTTCAAAGGCCTGGCGCAGCAGGAACTGGCGGCACTCGGGCGCCGTGATGTGGCGATAGGTGCCCAGCACGATGTTGTTGGCAGCCAGCGAGTCGGCCGTGACAAAGAAGCCCAGGTTGCGCTTGATGATGCGGCGTTCGTCATCGGTCAGGCCATTGGGGTCCTTCCACAACGCGATGTCACGCGTCATGTTCACTTCCTGAGGCATCCAATGGTTGGCGCAGGTGGCCAGGTATTTTTCCCAGGCCCACTTGTATTTGAACGGGACCAGCTGATTGACATCCGTCTGCCCGTTGATGATGCGTTTGTCGGCAGCGTTCACGCGGCGTTGCGTGGCTGCGGCAGGTGTTGCGTGCGGTGCTGCAGAGGCAGTCATCGATGCGTGCACTTCCTGCAGTGAGGGGGTTTGGAAAGGCAAAGGCGGCTGTCCCGCCGGGTGGCTTTGGTTCAGTCCACCGTCCAGTTGATTTTGCGATGAGGGCTTGACTTCTTCGTCCCAGGTCAACATAGATTTTCCAGTGTTCGGATTATGAAAGCAGTGCTGCGAAAAGAAAAGCACTGAAGCGTTGTGCAGCAAGGATTTGTTGCTTCACAGCACATGCGCGACACCTCGGAAGAGCCCAAGGTGTCGCGCGCGAAGTTCTTATTGGCAGGCTTCGCAGCCGGGATCATCGATAGCGCAGAACTTGACGTCCGTAGCAGGCACTGCTGATGCTTGATGGGTGGCTTCAGCGGCTGCCGCATCGAGTGCGCTGGGTTTCGCTGCAACGGGCACCGACGCTGCCGATGCGCCACTGTCATTGCCCGACGAAACGGCATTGAGCTGGCGTGTATTCACGGTGCTCATCTCGACGTGTGTGGCGCTTTGTGTGCGCAGGTAATACGTGGTCTTGAGGCCACGGATCCAGGCCAGCTTGTAGGTGTCGTCGAGCTTCTTGCCCGATGCGCCGGCCATGTAGATGTTCAGGCTCTGCGCCTGATCAATCCATTTCTGGCGACGCGATGCGGCTTCCACCAGCCACTGCGGCTCGACTTCGAAGGCGGTGGAGTACAGCGCCTTGATGTCCTGTGGCACCCGGTCGATGGGGTGCAGCGAACCCTTGAAGTGCTTGAGGTCCATGATCATCACGTCATCCCACAGGCCCAGGCGCTTGAGGTCGCGCACCAGCCCACCGTTGATGACCGTGAATTCACCCGACAGGTTGGACTTGACCGACAGGTTGCCGAACGAAGGCTCGATCGAGGCATCAACGCCGATGATGTTGGAGATGGTGGCCGTGGGGGCAATGGCGACGCAGTTGGAGTTGCGCATGCCGTCCCGTGCAATTTTCTTGCGCAGGGCATCCCAGTCCAGGGTGGACGAGCGATCCACTTCCACATATCCGCCACGGGCCTGCGAGAGCATGTCCAACGTGTCGAAAGGCAGGATGCCGCGATCCCACAGCGAGCCCTTGTAGCTGGAGTACTGGCCGCGTTCCCGGGCCAATTCGGTGGAGGCCCAGTAGGCGTAGTAGCAGATGGCCTCCATCGACTTGTCGGCGAATTCCACGGCCTCCTGCGAGGCGTAGGGAATGCGCAGTTCGTACAGGCTGTCTTGGAACGCCATGACGCCCAGGCCCACGGGGCGGTGGCGCAGATTGGAGTCGCGGGCCTTCTTGACGGCGTAATAGTTGATGTCGATCACGTTGTCGAGCATGCGCATGGCAACCGTGATGGTCTTCTTGAGCTTCTCGTGGTCGATCTGGCCGTCCTTGATGTGCTGCAGCAGGTTGACCGAACCGAGATTGCAGACGGCGGTTTCTGTGTCGCTGGTGTTGAGTGTGATCTCAGTGCACAGGTTGGACGAGTGCACCACACCAGCGTGCTGCTGGGGTGAACGCACGTTGCAGGCATCCTTGAAGGTGATCCAAGGATGGCCAGTCTCGAACAGCATGGTCAGCATCTTGCGCCACATGTCGGTGGCCTGCACCGTCTTGGCAGGTTTGATCTCGCCGCGCGCGGCCTTCTCTTCGTAGGCCACATAGGCCTTCTCGAAGTCGGCGCCGAACAGATCGTGCAGGTCGGGCACGTTGGAGGGCGAGAACAATGTCCAGGTGCCCTTTTCCATCACGCGGCGCATGAACAGGTCAGGGATCCAGTTGGCCGTGTTCATGTCGTGCGTGCGGCGGCGGTCGTCGCCGGTGTTCTTGCGCAGTTCCAGGAACTCTTCGATATCCAGGTGCCAGGTTTCCAGGTAGGTGCAGACGGCGCCCTTGCGCTTGCCGCCCTGGTTCACCGCCACAGCGGTGTCGTTGACCACCTTGAGGAAGGGCACCACGCCTTGCGATTCGCCGTTCGTGCCCTTGATGTGGGAGCCCAGGGCGCGTACGCGGGTCCAGTCATTGCCCAGGCCGCCAGCAAACTTGGACAGTAGGGCGTTTTCCTTGATCGATTCGTAGATGCCATCCAGATCGTCGGGCACCGTGGTCAGGTAGCAGCTGGACAGCTGCGAGCGCAGGGTGCCGCTGTTGAACAGCGTGGGGGTAGACGACATGAAGTCGAAGGACGACAGCACTTCGTAGAACTCGATGGCGCGGGCCTCGCGGTCGGTTTCATTGAGCGCCAGGCCCATGGCCACGCGCATGAAGAACGCCTGGGGCAGTTCGATGCGGGTTTTCTTGACGTGCAGGAAGTAGCGGTCATACAGGGTCTGCAGGCCGAGGTAGTCGAACTGCAGGTCGCGCTCGGCCTTGAGCGCGGCGCCCAGGCGGTTCAGGTCGTATTGCTTGAGCAGGCGCTCGTCCAACAGCTCGTTGTCCACCCCCTTCTGGATGAAGGCGGGGAAATAGTCCCTGTAGGCCTGGCCCATGTTGCTCTGGGCGACCTCGCGTCCCAGCACTTCGCGCACGATGGTATGCAGCAGCAGGCGGGCCGTGGCATAGGTGTAGTCGGGGTCCTTTTCGATCAGGGTGCGGGCAGCGAGGATGGACGCCTTGTAGACCTCGTCCATAGGAACGCCGTCATACAGGTTGCGCATGGTCTCGGCGACGATGGGCGCGGCCTGGATGTCGGCGCCGAGGTTGGCGCAGGCCGATTCGATGAGCCCGTGCAGGCGCAGGATGTCCAGCTGCACGCGTTGGCCGTTGTCGATCACGTTCAACATGGGGGTTGCGGGCGCGAGCTGTTCCTGGTGGTGGGCACGCTCTTGCGCGCGGCGCTCGCGGTACAGAACATAGGCCCGGGCGACTTCGTGGTGTTCGCCGCGCATCAGGCCCAGTTCAACCTGATCCTGCACGTCTTCAATATGGAAGGTGCCGCCACCGGGACGCGAGCGCATGAGGGCGCGGACCACATTCTGGGTGAGCGTGTCCACCACCTCGCGCACGCTGGCGGAGGCGGCGCCCTGCGTGCCGTGCACTGCCAGAAATGCCTTCATCATCGCCACCGCAATTTTTTGCGGCTCAAAGGGCACGACAGCTCCGTTGCGGCGAATGATCTGATAGTGCGCCAGCGAGTTACCCGTCGCTGCTGGTGCGGACTGGGTGTTTGGGGCCTCGGGGGAGGCGGCATGGGGCGTGGAAGGCGTGTTCAAAGCAGCTTGCATGGGGGGTCCTCTTCTGTGGGCTGTCTGGGGTGTGGTGCGCGGGGCCTGGATGCCGTCGCAGCGTGTGAGTGGTGCGGCGGACTACTGTCTGGCGCACACTATATATGGTGTGTCACATGCATTCAAGACACTACCGGTAGTGTACCGTCGTATTGCCCTCAGAAAAACGAAACAGCATGTCAACAGCGCCGCAGGGCCTTCTGCTGACCCCGCCGGAACCCGTTGCCCCTGCGGAAAAGCAGGACGAAAACCTCGCAAAGACAAGCGTTTCGAGCGGATTTTCTGCGCGAGGCCGCGTGGTGTCTGGGGACGCGACGATGTGCAAATGCACATAGAAAAAAGTCGCTGAATGTGGCGCTGCCACAGCGCCCTCAGCGAGCGGCTTGAATGTCAGGCCAGGTGGCTGCCGGAAAACGTTGCATGGGCCAGTTCAGTGCTTTTTGTACCTGCGCCCAATCGAAGCCGGAGCCTGGGTCCTGCTTGCGCCCGGGCGCGATGTGCTCATGCCCTGCGATGTGTTCAATGGGGTAGCGCTGTTCGATGTCCTGGCAGAGCGTTGTCAGGGTCTGGTACTGCGCGGGTTCGAACGCAAGCCCTTCAAGGCCTTCCAGTTCAATGCCAATCGAGTCATCGTTGCACTGGCTGCGGCCACGGTAGGCCGACTGGCCAGCATGCCAGGCCCGAAGATCACAGTCCACAAACTGCCAAAGGGCGCCGGTGCGGTCAATGAAGAAATGCGACGAAACGGCCAAACCACGGATGCTCTGGTAGTAGGGGTGTGCGTCCCAGTCCAGCGAATTGGTGAATAGCTGTTGCACCGCATTCCCGCCATATGTGCCTGGCGGCAAACTGATGGAATGCACCACGATCAGGTCGATGGAGGAACTTGCCGGGGCAGGGCGCACACCATGGTTGGGGGATTCCAGCCTGGTTGCTGCACGGTGCCATCCACCGTCCCAAGGCGTTGATCTGCCTGGTGCCGCGTCAGCCGATCTCGTCATGCGGGTCCTGGTCATTGGGGACGGCGATGTTCAGCCGGGCGATGCGGTAGCGTATCTGACGCAGGCTGATGCCCAGCCGGGCTGCGGTGGCGGTTCTGTTGAAACCCGCTTCGCGCAAGGCTCGTATCAGAATGTCCCGCTCCTGCTGGTCCAGCCAGGCCTGAAGGTCATTGGGCAGAGGGACCGAGCAGCCCGTGCTGGCGGCGGGCTGTGGTGATTGGTAGGCAGGCTGCGCCTCGGTGTGGTTGGGGAGGGTGGGGGCTGGTAGCGTCCGCGCCACCAATGGGGCGGGGGTGCCAGAGGGCCAGTCCACATGCAGCTCGTCTCCGTCGCTGAGTGCCACGGCCCGGTGCAACAGGTTTTCCAGTTCGCGGACGTTGCCGGTCAGGGGGTGTGCGGCAATGGCTTGGAGCGCATGCTCTGTCAGAGAAGGCACTGGCATGCCAGATTCCTGGGCGATGCGCGCCAGAAGTGCGGCACACAGCACAGGCAGATCTTCACGCCGCTCGCGCAACGGGGGGATCACGATTTCGATCACGTTGAGCCGGTAATAGAGATCCTGGCGGAAGCGGCCCGATTGCACGTCGGCGGCCAGGTCGCGGTGTGTGGCGCTCACGATGCGCACATCCACCGTCTCCTCCTGGGTGGAGCCAAGAGGTCGTACGCTGCGCTCCTGGATGGCGCGCAGCAATTTGGACTGCATGGCCAAGGGAAGGTCACCGATTTCGTCCAGAAACAGCGTGCCGCCACGGGCTGCCTGAAAGTAGCCGTCCCGGTCCTGGGTGGCGCCGGTGTAAGAGCCTTTCCGGGCACCAAAAAATTCTGCCTCCAGCAGGTTCTCGGGGATGGCGCCGCAGTTCACGGCCACCAGGGGACCATCGGCACGCTGGCTGCTGGCATGCAGCGCTTGCGCCACCAGTTCTTTGCCCGTGCCGGATTCCCCATGAATCAGCACGGGCGCCATGCCCCGTGCCACCTTGGCCACGCGCTGCTTGACGTTGCGAATGGCCTCTGAGGTGCCCACCAGCCGGTCCAGTGCGGTGCCCGCTGCCAAGGGGTCTGCGCTGAACGCCCCCTGCCGACCCTGTACGCCGCCGGTGCGTGCGGCCCGGGGCGCGGGGACACCCCCTGTGCCTTGCACGGCCGATGCGACGACCGAGCGGAACTGCTTGAGATCCACGGGTTTGGTCAGATAGTCGAAGGCACCAGAGCGCAGGGCTTCCACGGCGTTCTCGGCGGAGCCATACGCTGTCATGACCACGCAGCGCTCGCGGCGCTGCTGGTCGCGCAGATCCTGCAGCAGTTCCATGCCGAAACCGTCGGGCAGGCGCATGTCGGTGATGACGGCGTCAAAGCGGTGGGCCTTGAGCTGTTCGCGCGCCTCCTGGACGCTGGATGCGGTCTCCACCCGGTAGCCTTCGCGCAGCAAGGTCAGTTCGTACAAGGTGCGCAGGTCGGGTTCGTCGTCCACGACGAGGATGGAAGCGGTAGGTGCGTTCATGGCAGGGCGTTTCAGACCACGATGGTGTCAAACAGCGTGGCAGCATCGGCAGGGCGTGTGGTGCGGCGAAAGCCGACGGTAAAGGCGTTGCCGCCCACCTCGCCCCGCAGGGTGGTGCGGGTTAGCCGCTGGTAGCTGATGGACGCTCCATGGCGCTGGCACAACTCGCGGCAAATATAGAGGCCCAGGCCGCTGGAGCGGCTTTCGGAGGAAAAAAACGGTTCGAACAGGTGGCGCTCCACGGACTTGTCCATGGGGGCACCGTCGCTCCAGACTTGCAGGCTGGTCTGGCCGGAGGGCAAGGTGCGGGTGGTCACCGTGAGGGAGTCAGGCTCCTGTCCCACATAGCGCAGGGCATTGTCCAGCAGGTTCACGAGCACGCGGCGCAGGTGTTCGGTGTCGAATTCCACCTGCGGATTGCCCGCTTCCAGCATCACTACTGCCCGGCGCTGCACGGGGTCCTGGGCCTGCCAGTCATTCCATATTTGCGACACCGTTTCGTCCAGGGGCAAGGTGGACGCGGGCGCATGGCTGATCTGGTGCTGCACGCGGGCGATGTCCAGTACCTCCTCGGCAATGCGCGCGAGGCGGTCGGCGTTCTGCTGCACCATGTGGGCCAGGCGCTTGTGTGCCGGGTCGTGCAGGTCTTCTTCGAGCAAGGCATTGGCCTGCACGATGGCTGCCAGCGGGTTGCGGATCTCATGGGCCACGGCGGCGGACATGCGGCCCATGGCCGCCAGCTTTTCCGTGCGCAGGCGGGCTTCCATCTCGCGCAGGTCGTGCAGGAACATCACGCACAGGCGCTCGGTCTGCGTCTGCCGCGCTGCCTCGCGCGTCGAAGTCAACCACGTGCGTACATGCAGCCCGGTGGGGCTTTGTCCCGGGTGCAGGAGGTCTACGTCGGCGGTCTGGGGCTGTTCCTGGCGGAAGGTGCGCCGAGCCAGGATCACGAGCGGATTCCAGGGGGCCTCGGATGCCAGGATGAATGGCAGCTCGGGCAGCGAGGTGCCCCCGAGCAACTGCAGCCCTGCGGGGTTTGCAATGCGCACAACATCGCTTTCGTCCACGACCAACACCCCATCGGTCAGGTTCTGGATGACCAGTGCGCTGACCTGCGTCTGCACGCGGGCAGCAACCTGGCTTTGCTGCGCCACTTCCTGCTCGCGCGCCAGGCGTGTTGCCAGTTGGTGCACAAGATAGCTCACGATGAAATAGCCTGTGCCAGTCAGCGCGCTTTGCAGGTAGCGCGGTGCGTCGTCGCCCGCAGTGCCCGAGCCGAGCCACCAGGCCCAGCCCAGCAGCAGCAGCGTGACGCCTGCTGTGGTGCCCAGTGCCAAGGTCAGCGTTCCCAGCACGGCTGCCATCAGGATGGGCAAGCCAAACAGGGGGGTGTAGTTCATGGTGCCCGCGTTCAGCAGTTGCAGGGCGACAATCGCTGCAAGGTCAACACCAATGGAGGGGAGCCACTGGGGGCCGGTCTTGGGTGAAGGCGGTCTGTGCCTGCCGAGCACGCGCAGCATGACGGCGGCCACCAGATAGGCCACACACACTGCCAGCACGGCGGGTTCGGTGGTTTGGTTGATGGCCTGCCCGGCCCCTTGGAGTACCAGCAGGGCCAGTGCGACCATGACACGGCCCGTCAGAAACCCGCGCCACAGGCGCACAAATGGCGCATCCATGGTGGACGCAAAGGTGCTTGCGGACAGCGGAGGCATGGTCGGTTTCAGACCGGGCCCAGGCGCCGGTGTTCTGTGCAGCAGTAGGCTTGTTCGCCCACCATCAGTGCGTCTGCCTGCGGAATGTGAACGCCGCAGTGGGCACAGGCCAGCATGTTCTGCGGGAGGGCCAGCGGAGGTGCAGGCGGCTTGGAAGCGTTTGCATCCGGCGCGCGTCGGCTGCGCCAGATACCAATGGCGATAGCCAGAACCACCAGCAAGACCAGGTATTTCATGCGCTGCGGCCCAGGACGACTTCCATGACAAAGCGGGAGCCCACATAGGCCAGCAACAGCAGCGCTGATCCGGCATAGAGCACGCGCACGGCATTGCGTCCCCGCCACCCGAAGCGTGCTCGGCCCACCAGCAACGTGGCAAACGTGATCCAGGACAGCAGCGAGAACACGGCCTTGTGGTCCCACCGCCAGGCCCTGCCGTACAGCGTGTCACCAAACAGCCAGCCCGCCAGCAGCGTGGCAGTCAGCAGGATGAAGCCCGCCGTCACAAACCGGAAGGTCAGGCGCTCCAGTGTGAGCAGGGGGATGCCGCTGTGGGGATCTTCGGCCTGCCGGATGCGTTGCTCTGCGCGTGTCATCAGCCAGGCGTGCACCACGGCGGCGGCAAACAAGCCATAGCAGGCAATGCCCAGCGCCAGGTGCAGCGGCAGCCAGGCGGAAGCCGTCACATGCAGCGGCTGGCCCGGAAAGAGCATCGCCAGCACAATGGCAACCGCCCCCAGCGCTGCCAGTATCCAGCGTGACTGCATCTGCGGAAACAGCTGCCGCTCTACCGCGTACACCGTTAGCACCAGCCAGGCGGTCATCGACAAGGCGGGTGCAAAACCAAATCGGGGGGAATCGCCCCACAGGCCCCATACCAGCACGGCGCCATGCAGCAACCAGGCCACCAGCAGTGCATTGCGCGCCGCTGTAGCGCCCAGCCGCGAGGATGCGGCAGCCGGAACGGCGTATGCCACGGCAGCGGCCAGGGCCAGGAGCCAGCTGGCAGGGGAAGCACTGGGTAAAATCATGGATCGCAGTTTAGCCTTTCGCCCCACCGCCAGCACCCTGGCGCGCAGGCAACACCGGACATCTCCCCTATGGCCTCCGCCCTTACCGACAAACTCACGCGCCTCGTCAAGGAGATGCGTGGCCAGGCCCGCATCACCGAAACCAATGTGCAGGACATGCTGCGCGAGGTGCGCATGGCCCTGCTCGAAGCCGATGTGGCCCTGCCGGTGGTGCGCGATTTCATCGCCCGTGTCAAAGAGAAGGCCCTGGGCCAGGAAGTGCTGGGCTCGCTCAAGCCCGGTCAGACGCTGGTCAGCATCGTCAACCGTGAACTGGCCGCCACCATGGGCGAGGGCGTGGCTGACATCAACCTGGCCGCCCAGCCGCCCGCCGTGATCCTGATGGCTGGTCTACAGGGCGCGGGCAAGACCACCACCACGGCCAAGCTGGCCAAGCACCTGATCGAAAAGCGCAAGAAGAAGGTGCTGACCGTGTCGGGCGACGTGTACCGCCCGGCCGCTATCGAGCAGCTCAAGACGGTGACCAAGCAGGCCGGTGCCGAGTGGTTCCCCAGCACCCCCGACCAGAAACCTCTGGACATCGCCCACGCCGCGCTGGACTACGCCAAGAAGCACTACTTTGACGTGCTGCTGGTCGATACGGCGGGTCGCCTGGCCATCGATGAAGCCTTGATGAAGGAAATCAAGGACCTGCACGCCGCGCTGAACCCTGTCGAGACCCTGTTCGTGGTCGATGCCATGCAGGGCCAGGACGCGATCAACACCGCCAAGGCCTTCAAGGAAGCGCTGCCGCTCACCGGCATCGTGCTCACCAAGCTCGACGGCGATTCGCGCGGCGGTGCTGCGCTGTCCGTGCGCCAGATCACGGGCGCGCCCATCAAGTTTGCGGGGGTGTCTGAAAAGCTCGACGGCCTGGAGGTGTTCGATGCCGAGCGCCACGCGGGCCGCATTCTGGGCATGGGCGACATCGTGGCCCTGGTGGAGCAGGTCACCGCCGGGGTGGACATGGAGGCCGCGCAAAAGCTGGCGGCCAAGGTCAAGAGTGGCGACGGGTTCGATCTGAACGACTTCCTGTCGCAGATCCAGCAGATGAAGCAGATGGGGGGGCTCTCCAGCCTGATGGACAAGCTGCCGTCTCAGCTGACTGCCAAGGCAGGCGCACTGGACATGGACAAGGCCGAGAAGGACATCAAACGCAAGGAGGGCATCATCCAGAGCATGACGCCGCTGGAGCGCCGCAAGCCCGAACTCATCAAGGCTACGCGCAAGAAGCGCATCGCCAACGGGGCGGGTGTGCAGGTGCAAGAGGTCAACCGCTTGCTCAAGGAGTTTGAGCAGATGCAGGGCATGATGAAGAAGATGAAGGGCGGCGGCCTGATGAAGATGATGAAGAAGATGGGCGGGATGAAGGGTATGGGCGGGGGCGGCATGCCCAAGATGCCTTTCTGAGCCCCCGGCGCTGAAATGCAAAAACCCTGAAGAGGCACGGCTTCTTCAGGGTTTTTTGCATTCGGGGGAGACGGGCTTGTGGCGGCCGGCTTATGGCGCTTTCGGTGCTTGCAACCAGTTCTTGAGAGGTTGATTCGCCCAGGCCTTGGCCTCGTCACCGACAAAGATGCGTGGCTGGGATGCGGGGACCTTGCGGCGCTTTTCCTGCGCTGCGATGGATTTCTGCGCCTCGCCCATCCAGTCGGTCACAGAACGGTTTTCTGCGCCCGCCTGGCCAAACAGCGCTTCGGCAAACGGTGTGTGGTCGCCTTTGTACTGGCAATTGAAAGTGGTGCGCCGGGCGTCCGTGGCAGTGAGCAGCACGCGGTTCGGAGCTTTCAGGGGCTCGATGAACGCGCCGCTGTAGCAGGCGGAAAGCACCACCAGCGTTGGCACATCGTTGAGCGGGGCCAGCGCATTGCTAAGGATTTGGGGGTTGAGCGGCGGCAGGTGTTTGCCGCCCGCGTTGATGTTGAGCAGACCGGGGTTGCTGTGGGTCGAAATGAGCAGCAGAACGCGGTCTCGCGGGCGCGCCACTTCGGCCATTTTGGACATCACCAGCGCGAAGTTCTCGGGGGTGGCCTGCGGCCAGTCGGCGCTCTGATCGCGTGCCGGGTTGGCCAGCTTGAGCATCAGCGCATTCGGATCGATATCTTTGACCAGCTTTTCGGCCAGAAGCACGTCGTTGCGGAAAACCTTGGATTGCGAATGCATCGCAAATCCCGCAAAGATGATGCGCCCTGGGGGCTCGGGTGGTGGAGCCGGTGGTGCTGGCGCAGCGACTGGGGCCGGTGCTGCCACGGGAGCCTTTGCTGAGGGCGCGGCGCAGCCGGTGATGACAAGGGCCAGGGCGAGTGCGCTGGCATGGCACAGCCGCTGGCGGGCGACAGTTAAAAACAGAGACGATTGCATCGATGACAGGGCCGCACACCGCAGAAACCGCGATGAATCGGTTTCACGCACAGGGGCCGGTTGGAAGGGATGCGTATCGTAACGGTGCCGCCAACAGCGGGGGGGCGCCACCCTGTTGCTGGGGAATTTGCTGTTTTTCGGCGCTAGCGCTTGTTGGTAAACATTTTATTGCTATAAATAATATAGCATTCGCAAAAAAGCCGGTGCATGCACCGGCTTGTGGTTTGTGGGGCAATTGTCACATGCCTACAACGCTGCCAGCGGCGCTGGCCGTGCCAGCCGGCTTGCATGCAGCCAAGCTCGGCGCAGCACCGGCGGTGACCAGGACTCCTCGGGGATCAGCAACAGGCGTTGCGCGCGCATGGCCTTGCCCAACGCGATCTGGCTGGTGAACACGGCCAGCGGTATGGCCAGCGCCAGGGGCAGGCCCACAGGCATGAGCCACAGCAGGGCGCTGCTATCGATCACGGCGACACCCACTGCCAGCAGGGCAATCACCAGGCTCATGGGTGCCAGCTGGCGCACGGCGTGGCGCCAGGGCACGGCATGGGCTTCGCGCGGGGGCGACTTCCATTCCAGCTTCAGGCCGGTGAGCGCAATCAGCACGAACAGCGAATGCGCCAGCATGCGGATGGGGGCCTGCAGGATGGCCAGCACACTCTCCAGCGCGGCGCTCTTGAGCAGGCTGACGGCACCGCCGTATTCCTTTTGCTCGCGGCGCATGAAAACGGCGGCCACACCCAGGATGCGAGGCAGGAACAGCATGCACAGTGTCCAGGCCCACAGCGACAGCAATTCGGCCGGCAGGATGTGCCAGTCGGCCACCAGCTTGGCGCCCGACAGCCACAGCGCCGTGCCCAGTGTCAGGAAGGCGAGCCACAGCGGCGCCGACAGGTAGGCCATGGCACCCGTGATGAACATCGAGCGGTGCACCGCGTGGATGCCTGGCTCGGCCATCAAGCGTGCGTTTTGCAGGTTGCCCTGGCACCAGCGGCGGTCGCGCTGCAGTTCGGCCAGCAGGTCGGGGGGTTGCTGTTCGTAGCTGCCGATCAGGTCCGACACGAGCCACACGTGGTAGCCAGCGCGGCGCATCAGCGCGGCTTCGACAAAGTCGTGCGACATGATGCCGCCCGCCAGGCCACCTTTGCCCTTGATGGGCGCGAGGGCGCAGTGTTCCATGAAGGGTGCCACGCGAATGATCGCGTTGTGGCCCCAGTAGTGGGATTCACCCAGCTGCCAGTACTGCATGCCCAGCGTGAACAGGCGACCGGTGACGCGTGAGGCGAACTGCTGCGCGCGGGCGTGGAGCGTGACGTGGCCGATGGCCTGGGTTGCCGTCTGGATGATGCCCGCCGTGGGGTTGGCTTCCATGAGCTTGGCCATAGAGACGATGCAGTCACCGCTCATCACGCTGTCGGCGTCCAGCACCACCATGTAGCGGTAGTCCTTGCCCCAGCGGCGGCAGAAGTCGGCCACATTGCCGGCCTTGCGGTGCGTGCGGCGGGCGCGCAGGCGGTAGTACACCTGCACCTGGGGTTGCTGGCTGTGCTGCGCCAGGGCGCTGCGCAGTTCCTCCCAGGCGGCGCGTTCAGCCTGGGCGATGGCAGGGTCGTAGCTGTCGGACAGCACAAACACGTCGAAGGTGGCCCCGTGGCCGGTCGATGCCACCGACTCGCACGTTGCCCGCAACCCCGCAAACACAGTGGCTACGTCCTCGTTGCAGATCGGCATGATGATGGCCGTGCGCGCGTCGGGTGCCAGTTCATGCTCCACCACACTGCGCACGGACAGCGCATGCCGGTCGCCGCGCAGCATGACCCAAAAGCCCATCAAGCCGGTGAGAAAGCCGGTGACCACCCAGGCCGAAAGCAGGGCGAACAGCGCGATCTGGCCATAGCCCAACCAAGGGTTCTCATACTCAGGCTGCACGCCGGCAAACAGGAAACTCGCCAGAGCCGTGGTCAGCACCGTCAGCACCGCAAAGGTCCAGCGGCGGCGCTGCGCAGCACCCTCCCATTCCTGGGCTGGCCGGTTTTCGGGTGATGCGGGAGGGCTGGTTTCGGTGCGACCGGTCAGCTTGAGAAGCAGCGCCGTGCCAATGCTGTTCCAGAAGCCGCGCCAGGGCACGGGTGCCATGGAACCCCGGTGGACGGGCGGCGCGGTGACGGCATTGGGATGCCGTTCCTCGCGCAGCGTGCTGCGTTGGGGGTGATGGGGCACCGGGGGGCTTACTCGGGAAGAATGATGTGCGTCCATGTTTCACTCACAGCGTTGTTGTCGTGTTGAAGAAAAGCGCGCAGCTCGATCGGGCGATCGGCCTTTTGGCGCTGTACGCGAACGGTCATGCGCCACTGCTCGGTGGCAGGATTGCGGTAAACGATGTTTTCCAGCACCTTGCCGTTGGCATCGCTGGTCACCACGGCTTTCACGGTGGCGTCAGCGGGCAAAGCCTTGAGGGCGGGGCCGTCGAAATCGACCACGTACTGCGCCTGCTGGCGCAAGGCGGCAGCGGTCTCTTTGGTGTAGCCCACGCCCCGGCGCGATTGCGTGGCCCAGGCCCCGGGCGGCCGCTGCTGTTCATCGCCTTGCCAGCTCAGCTCGTAGGCGAATTCCAGGGGCTGGCCGGGGGCGGGCATCTGGGCGGGCACCCAATACGCCACGATGTTGTCGTGCGTTTCGTCGGGGGTGTTGAGCTGCACCAGTTCGACGCGGCCAGCGCCCCAGTCGTGCAGGGGGCGCACCCAGGCACTTGGGCGGCGCTCATAGCGGGCCTCCACGTCCTCATAGTTCGACCATTGGCGGTCGCGCTGCATCAGGCCAAAGCCTTTGGGATTTTTGGTGGCAAACGATGTGACCAGCGTCTGCTTGGGGTTTTGCAGCGGACGCCAGAGCCATTCGCCCTCGCCCGTGGCAATCATCAGCCCGTCGGAGTCATGGACCTCGGGCCGGAAGTCTTCTTTGCGGGGCTGGTTCTCGCCAAAGAAAAACATGCTGGTCAAGGGCGCAATGCCCAGCGTGGCGATGGGCTTGCTGCCCGTGCTGGGCCGCACAAAAATGCGGCTGCGCACGGTGGTGGTGGTCTGCGTCCCCGGCTGGATGTCGAAGTGGTAAGCGCCGGTGGCACGGGGCGAATCCAGCAACGCATACACGGTGACCTGCGTGGACAAGGGATCGGGCCGCACCAGCCAGAACTCGGTGAAGCGTGGGAACTCTTCGCCACTGCCACCCACGGTGTCGATAGCCAGCCCGCGCGCTGACAGGCCGTACTGCTGACCCTTGCCCAGTGCGCGGAAGTAGCTGGCGCCCTGGAAGACCACCAGCTCATCCTTGTAGGCGCTGGAGTTGAGGTGGTTGTGCAGGCGAAAGCCCGCAAAGCCGAGGTCGCCCCAGGCCTCAGGCCGCACCTGGTTCTTGCCGTAGTCGAAGTCCGCACGGCTGTAGCCGATGTGGCGCGCGCCCTGCGGTGTCACCTCGTTGATCAGCACCGGCTCCTTCTGGTACAGGCCCAGGTGGAAGAACATGGCCTCGAACGGCAGCTTTTCGGCGCGCCACAGGGCACGGTCGGGGCGCCAGCGGATGTCGCGCACCTGGTCGTAGTTGAGTTTGGCGAGGTCGGCGGGGAGCTTGTCGCTGGATGCGCGATAAGGCTTCTCCGCCCGTTCCCGGGCGATGCGGGTGACGCTGTCGAAATCGAAGCTCTGGGCCTGTGCGGCGCCTGCCAACAGGGTGGCGGCCAGCACTATCGCGGCCTGTGGGAGGCGGCCGGTGAAGCGTGAACAGTGAGAAAAAACAGCTTGCATGCTGAGACTAGGGCAAACCCTGTGCCAGCTTCAAAAAACTGTTTTAAATCAATGGTTTAAGTCATCAATTGCATGTAAGCAGTTGTGCGACCCGTGGATTGGGGGGGAAATCCAGTGTTTTTGTCGCCGAATGGCGACAGTGTGGCAAGGCGCTAGAGAAAAACTGAATCAAATCAACGACCTAGTCGTGTCGCTCATCAGCGACGTCTTCGTTGTCCACAGCGTCGTTCTTGAAGTTTCCGGGGGTCAATGCGTGCTTTTGCAGCAGCCGGTAGAACTCCGTGCGGTTGCGCTGTGCCAGGCGCGCCGCGTCGGCTACATTGCCATCCGTCATCTTGAGCAGGCCCACCAGGTACTCGCGCTCAAACCTTTGCCGGGCCTCGGCAAAGCTCAGCACCTGGGTAGATGGCGTGCGCAGCGCGCGCTGCACCAGCGTCAGGGGCACCAGGGGAGTGGTGGAAAGGGCACACACCTGTTCGACGACGTTGTAGAGCTGTCGCACGTTGCCAGGCCAGGCGGCCAGGGTCAGTGCCTTGAGCGCCTCGGGTGCAAAGCCTGACAGGCGCTTGTCGTACTTGCGCGCCAGCTTGTCGAGGAAGTGGTTGGCCAGCAGCGCGATGTCTTCGCGCCGGTCTCCCAGGGTGGGCAGCGCCAGCGTGACCACATTGAGCCGGTAGTACAGGTCTTCGCGGAACTGGGCCGTGGCCATGGCGGCTTCCAGGTCGCGGTGGGTGGCAGAGATGATGCGCACGTCGATGGGAATCGACTGGCTGGCACCCACGGGGCGCACCGCACGTTCCTGCAGCACCCGCAGCAGCTTCACCTGCAGGGCGGGTGGCATGTCGCCAATCTCGTCGAGCAACAAGGTGCCGCCTTCCGCCGCCTGGAACAGCCCCTTGTGGTTGCTTACCGCATCGGTAAAGGCACCTTTGACGTGACCGAACAGTTCGGATTCGAGCAGGGCCTCGGGGATAGCGCCGCAGTTGACCGCCACAAAGGGGTGGCGCGCGCGCGGGCTGGCGCGGTGGATGGCCTGGGCCAGCAGCTCCTTGCCCGAGCCGCTATCGCCCAGCAGCAGCACACTCGCGTCTGACTGGGCCACCATGTAGGCCTCGGCCAGCAGGTCGGTCATGCGGTTGGAGCGGCTCACGATGTCGGCGCGCCATGCTTCATGGGCGTGGGCATGCGTGACGGCAGGTGCGCTCAGGGCCAGGGCCTGGGCGATTTTTTCCAGCAGTTCCTTGCCGTCGTAGGGCTTGGTGAGGTAGGTGAATACCCCCCGCGAAGTGGCTTCCACCGCGTCGGGAATGGTGCCGTGGGCAGTGAGCAGGATGACCGGCAGCGAAGGGTGTCGCGCACGCACTTCGTCGAACAGCGCGAGGCCATCGCGCCCGGGCAGGCGTACATCGCTCAGCACGAGCTGTGGGCGCGCCATGTCCAGCTGCGCCAGGGCCGCCTCGGCCGAGCCCACGGCGACCACGTCGTATCCGGCGGCCTGCAAGCGCAGCGACAGCAGTCGCAGCATGTCGGCATCGTCGTCCACCACAAGGACGCGGGCGCGGGGCGTTGTGCGGGATGGGGTGGGGGCGGCTGCCATGGCGGTTTCCTTTGACACCTTCCTGAGCGATCAGGGCGTGGGGCGCTGTGGGCTGCTGCCCGGGGGGGAGGCGGGGGCTGCAGGAAGCGGGGCCGGGCGCGTGGTCAGGCTGCGTTCGATGGCGCGCACGGCCTCCAGCCGTTCGTTGAGCTGGTCGTTGCGGCGCTGCGCCTCGCGCAGTTGCTGGCCCTGCCGCTCCAGCTGGTCTTCCAGCCTGCGTTGCTGCAGAAGCCGCGACTCCATCAGCCGCGCCAGGGGGTGGAGGGCTTGTGCCGCTGCCGTGGTGTTGCTCATCACCCGCTGCACCAGGCCCAGGGCACGGGCCGTATCGACGGGCTGGCGCGTCTGGGCCAATGCTGTTGCCAGAAGGAGGGGGGTCTCCACCGAGGCATCTTCCGCCTCGCCCAGGCGGGCAATCTCTTTGGCCAGCTCTGCGGGGGCCATGCGCAGGGTACGGTCCGTTTGCGCCAGCACCTGGAGTACCGGGATGGCATCCGAAGGAGCGCTGGTGGCGGCGGCCGGGTTGGGGCTGGGGGATTCCGTAGCCACCGGGGCTGGCGTGGGGGTGGTCATGGGCGGAACAGGCGCTGCAACCGCTTGGGGCGCCGTCGCATTGCATCCGGCCAACGTGATGGCTGCAGCTAGCAACATCACCCATACCGGAAAGTCCAGGGCGCGCATGTTGGTGGGGTGGACGGGAAGACAACTAGGCAGCATGCGGTAGTTCCATGCGAAAAAAGGTGTGGACGCCATCTTCCACCAACCGCACCTGGCCGCCGTGGGCGACGATGTACTCTTGGACGATGGAAAGCCCGATGCCGGTGCCGCGCACTGCGTCGTCCGGCTGGCGGATGCCACGGTAAAAAGGTTCGAACACGCGGTCACGGTCTGCCTGGGCCACACCGGGGCCCTGGTCCGAAACGTCCACGCGCACGCAGCCCGCATGGCGCGAGAGGGATAGCCGCACCGTTCCCCCTTTGGGCGAAAAACGAATGGCGTTGGACAGCAGGTTGCTGATGGCCGAGGCGATTTTGTCGGCGTCAACGGGCAGAGAGATGGCGGATCCTTCCACCAGCACCCGCAGGCCCCGGGCCTGCCATTGCAGCCGCTGTGCTTCCACCTGGGCTTCCAGCAGCGCGAGCAGATCGGTGTCGCGCCGCTGCAGCTGGCGTGCCTCGAAGGCTGCAGCGTTAAAGCGCAGCAAGGCTTCAATCTCCCCTTGCAAAACCAATGTGTTGTGGTGGAGGATCTGTGTGACTTCGCGCTGGCCGGCATTGAGTTCACCGGTCACACCGTCCTGCAGCAGCGCCACGCCCTCGCGCATCGCGGCCAGCGGCGTCTTGAGTTCGTGCGAGACATGGCGCAGGAAGCGGGCCTTGTCCGAATCCAGTTCCAGCAGCCTCAGGCGCAGCCATTCCAGCTGCTGCCCCACGCGGCGTACGTCGTCGGGGCCGGAGATCACCACGGGCGCTTCAAGCTGGTTCTCGCCCAACCGCCGAATCGTGCCTTCCAGCCGCTTGAAAGGACGGGCAAGCCAGATGCCCAGCGCCAGGGCCAGGACGAGCGCCAGGACGATCACCCCTACCACCTGGTGCGTCACGTTGCGGCGGCTCGCTTCCACCCGGTCCAGCAGCGCGCGGTTACGTTGTGCATTGATCTCCTGGACCGATTGCACGATGGCGGTATGCAGCGCTTCAAGCGTGACAAATTCTTCCGCTACCCGTTGCTCGTTTTCCAGGGCCCGTTCCGGCGGTGCATCCAGCAGTGCCTTCACGGCGTCAAGATGCGCACTCCACTGGCTGGCCTGGTCCTCGGGAAGGCCGCCCTGGTGCAACTGGTCGAGAACGGCTTGTGCCTCTACGGACATTTCGTTGAAGCTGCGCCGCAGCGGCGCATCCCGCAGCACCAGGGACTGGCGTGCCGCGCGTTCCAGGGCCTGCCCGCGCTGGTTCAATGCCTGGGCCGCTGTGCTCAGCGTGGTGGCCTCGGCGGCACCAAGCCGACTTTGCGCCATGAGCTGTTCCAGGGTGTACAGCGCCCGCAACGAGCTTACCCCCAGCAGTCCCGCTATGAGCAGGAAGGCCAGAAGCAAAAGCTGCTGAAACGAGAGGCCGTGCAGCGGGCCGTCGGCCTTGCGAAGATCCGCGCTTGGCGGGGTGTCTGCCGTCATTGCCACGGGCGCCGGGTGCGCGTCAGGCTGCGACTGCCGCCTCGCGGGTGAGCACTTCGCCGCGCAGCGTGTAGGCCTTGGCTTCGGTGATGGTGACATCCACCATCTGGCCTACCAGGCGTGACTGACCCACAAAGTTCACCACGCGGTTGCATTCGGTACGGCCCATCAGCTCGGTGGTATCGCGCTTGGAAGCGCCTTCTACCAGGATGCGCTGTAGCGTGCCCACGCGGCTTTCGCTGATGGACTTGATGTTGGCGTTGATGACGCCTTGCAGGTGCTGCAGGCGGCGCAGCTTTACGTCGTGCGGCGTGTCGTCGTGCAGGCCAGCCGCTGGGGTGCCGGGGCGGGGGCTGAAGATGAAGCTGAAGCTGTTGTCAAAGTGGATGTCGTCAATCAACTTCATCATCTTGTTGAAGTCGTCCTCGGTCTCGCCGGGGAAGCCCACGATGAAGTCGCTGCTCATGGCCAAGTCAGGTCGGATGGCGCGCAGCTTGCGCACCGTGCTCTTGTATTCCATGGCGGTGTAGCCGCGCTTCATGGCCATCAGGATGCGGTCGCTGCCGTGCTGCACGGGCAGGTGCAGGTGGCTGGCCAGCTTGGGCAGCTTGGCATAGGCCTCGATCAGCCGAGGGGTGAACTCATTGGGGTGGCTGGTGGTATAGCGGATGCGCTCGATGCCCGGGATGTCGGACACGTATTCGAGCAGCAGGGCAAAGTCGGCAATCTCGGCCGTGCCACCCATCTTGCCCAGGTAGGCGTTCACGTTCTGGCCCAGCAGGGTGATTTCCTTCACGCCCTGGTCGGCCAGCCCTGCCACTTCCACCAGCACGTCGTCAAACGGGCGGCTCACCTCTTCGCCCCGGGTGTAGGGAACCACACAGTAGCTGCAGTATTGGCTGCAGCCTTCCATGATGGACACAAAGGCCGAGGCGCCCTCCACGCGCGCGGGCGGCAAGTGGTCGAACTTCTCGATCTCAGGGAAGCTGATGTCCACCTGCGGCTTGTCTAGCCGTTCACGCTGGTTGAGCATCTCGGGCAGGCGATGTAGGGTCTGGGGGCCGAACACCACGTCCACGTAGGGCGCGCGCTTGATGATCTCGGCGCCCTCTTGGCTGGCCACGCAGCCGCCCACACCAATCTTCACGCCGCGCGCCTTCAGGTGCTTGATGCGGCCCAGGTCGCTGAAGACTTTCTCCTGCGCTTTCTCGCGCACGGAGCAGGTGTTGAAGAGGATGAGGTCGGCTTCGTCCACGTTCTGCGTGGGCTCGTAGCCTTGGGCAGCGTGGAGCACGTCGGCCATCTTGTCCGAGTCGTACTCGTTCATCTGGCAGCCGAAGGTTTTGATGAAGACTTTTTTGGCCATGGCAGGCTCTCTTGCAATCAGAAAGAAAAAGGGCGGAGCACCGCAGCGCACCGCAAACATTCAAGGACCGCGCCGAGGCACAGGGCGCGGCTGATGGGTCAACGCATCACTTGCGGATGACGTCGTACTCGGTGCGGTAGTTGCGCTCGACCGTGTCGCTGCCCTTGCGGGGCTGCTCGGCTTCGCCCTGGGTCAGGATCCAGGCAGTGATCAGCATGCCGGTGCTGTTTTCGATCACGTAGTTCACCTTGTAGCTCTGCCCCAGCACCGTGTGCATCATGACCAGCGTGTTCTGAGGGCTCAGCAGGCGCATGCCAGGCGCCAGGCGGATGGTGCGGCCATTGAGCGTGGCCTCCGATGCCGTGTTGAGGGTCAGGGTGCCGCGCTGGGCCGCATCGGGAAAGGTCCGCATGCCGCCAAGCCCGGGCTGTACCTGGGCGGACACCGGCAGGGTGCCGCAGAGCAGGGCGCAGGCCACAGCCGCGAAGAGCTTTCGCGCGGGTGCCGTCGGCGAAGTGAGGGAGGAAGCAAGCAAGGAAGTCGTGGTGCAGCGGTTCATGGTTTACATCCAGGGGCTGAAACAGCGATTCTAAAAGCGGGGCCAATCCCCGCAGTTCTCAAAAATAATAGCTGCTCGCGCTTGTCTTTAAAGGACTTCAAGCAGTTTTCACTTGAAAACCAATGGTGCCAAGCGTCGGCAGCTATGATTTTTGCGGCGCGGCTGACCAATAAAAAACCCACAGTGCGCAGGCACTGTGGGTTGGATTTGGTGGTCGTAGGTGGACTTGAACCACCGACATCAGCATTATGAATGCTGCGCTCTAACCAACTGAGCTATACGACCGCAGTCCAAGATTATAGAACAAAAATTATTGGTGTGTGAAGTTCGCGGTGCGCTTGTTCATGAAAGCGTCCATGCCTTCCTTCTGGTCCTGGGTGGAGAACAGGGCGTGGAAGAGGCGGCGCTCGAACATCACACCGTCCGACAGGCTGCCTTCGAAGGCGCGGTTGACCGACTCCTTGGCCGCCATCACGGCGATCTGGGAGAAGCCTGCAATGATGATGGCGGCACCCAGTGCTTCGTCCATGAGCTTGTCGTAGGGCACCACGCGGCTGACCAGGCCGGAACGTTCGGCTTCCACCGCGTCCATCATGCGACCGGTCAGGGCCATGTCCATCGCCTTGGATTTGCCCACTGCGCGCGGCAGACGCTGCGTACCGCCTGCGCCGGGGATCACGCCCAGTTTGATTTCGGGTTGGCCGAATTTGGCGTTTTCAGCGGCGATGATGAAATCGCACATCATGGCCAACTCGCAGCCACCGCCCAGCGCAAAACCACTGACAGCGGCAATGACGGGCTTGCGGATGGAGCGGATCGCTTCCCAGTTGCGGGTGATGTAGTCGCCCTTGTAAGTGTCGGCAAAACTGTATTTCGCCATGGCGCCAATGTCGGCGCCTGCGGCAAACGCCTTTTCACTGCCTGTGACGATGATGCAGCCGATTTTTTCGTCCGCATCAAAGGCCTTCAGTGCTGCGCCCAGCTCATCCATGAGCTGGTCGTTCAGCGCGTTGAGCTGCTTGGGCCGGTTGAGCGTGACGATACCAACCTTGTCCGCCTCAATGCGAACCTCGATAGTTTCGTAAGACATGAAATCTCCTGGGTTTATAGGTAGTTATGAAAGCACGAACGAATATACCCAAGCATGCCCGAACCTATGCGCTGGTAGGTAGAACACCGTACCAATCAGGTGTCATGTCCCTGGCTCAGTTCAACCAGCGCCCCAGAGCGGCAGCGTTGGCAATCGACAGGCTCACCGTGTCTGGCACCGTGGCGGTGGTGCGGGAGGTCTTCTTGGGGGGCGTGGACGCACTGCGGGCCGACAGTTCGAGCGGCAATCGCAGCAGTCGGCCGTCCCGTGCCACCAGTGCCGTCAAGGATGTCTCGGTGCCGGCATAGAACGCCACGTCCTCCAGCTTGCTGATGCGCCACCCCTGGCCTTTCACATCGATGCCCAGCCACTCATCGCCAGCCGCCATGCCCGCCTTTTCCGCAGGGCCACCTCGCAGCACAGTCTTGATTTGCACGCTGTGGTTTTCTCCCACCCGCAGCCCCAGCCGCTGCGCCCATTGGGGGGGCTCCGCCTTGAGCAAAACGCCGTTGGCTTCCAGCAACTCTGCCAGCGGCAGTTCTGCGGTGCTGTGCACCCACCGCGCCAGTTCTGCGTCGAAGGGCCGGTCGGACAGTTCTTTCAATACTGCCAGCAAATCGTCTTGCGACATCGGGCCGCCCTGGCACCGCAGCCACAGCGTGCGCATGACCTCATCCAGGCTGGTCTTGCCTTCGCGGCGCAGGGCCAGGTCCAGGCACAGGGCCACCAGCGAGCCCTTGGTGTAGTAGCTGACCGTCGCGTTGGGGGTGTTTTCGTCCTGGCGGTAGTACTTGACCCAGGCGTCAAAGCTGGCCTGCGCCACGGTCTGCACGGCCCTGCCTGGTGTCTGGAGCACCTGGTTGATGGTTTTGGTGATGAGCTTCAGGTACGCAGCGTCGTCAATCAACCCTGCTCGGCGCAGCAGCAAATCGTCGTAGTAACTGGTAAAGCCCTCGAAAAACCACAGCAGCTCCGTGTAGTTTTCGCGGGTGTAGTCGTATTGGGCAAAATCGGCGGGGCGCAGCCGCTTGACGTTCCACGCGTGGAAGTACTCGTGGCTGATCAGGCCCAGCAGTGTGGTGTATCCATCACCAGTGCGGGCCTCATCGACCCGTGGCAGGTCGCGCCGGCCACAGATGAGCGCGGTGGAGTTGCGGTGCTCCAACCCTCCGTAGCCGTCGCCCACGGCGTTGAGCATGAACAGGTAGCTCTTGAAAGGTGCCTTGCCTTCGCCATGCCAGAAACGGATTGCGGTCTCGCAAATCTTCTGGGTATCTGCCAGCAGGCGCTTGCCGTCAAAAGAGGGCGCTGCACCAGCCACCACAAAGCGGTGCGGAACGCCGCAGGCCGTGAAGCGGCCGGTCCAGAAGAGGCCCATTTCCACCGGGCAGTCAACCAGCTCGTCGTAGTTCGCCGCAGCGTAGAGACCAAAACCCTTCTTGTCTGTCTTGACGGGGGACAAGCCGGTGGCCACTGACCAGGTGGCCGTAGCAGGCGTGCTGGCAATATCGAGCGTGTGGCGCTGCGTTTCCTGGCCCTGCACGCGCAGGCACAGGCTGGTGCCGTTGAAAAACCCGCGCGATGCGTCCAGCCAGGCCGTGCGCACCGAGGTGTCGTAGGCGCAGACGGCGTAGGACAGCACAAGGGGCTTGTTGGGGCTGCATTCAGCTTGCCACCGATGCTTGTCCAGTTGCGTGAGCTTCACTTCCCGCGTGCCCTGATGGGCTTTGAGCTCTTGCAGATTTTTGGAGAACTCCCGCACCAGATAGCTCCCCGGAATCCAGATCGGCAGCGAGACCTCTTGCTGCGCCGAAGGGTGGGGAATCGTCAGTGCAATGCGAAACAGATGACCGTGCAGGTCCGCTGGCTCAACGAGGTAGTGAATGGCGGCGGATTCTGGCTTGCGGGTTGAGGGCATGGGCAACTGCAGGTTCGGGCCTTGTGGTCAGATGGCGCGGCCCGTGGGCGCGGGGCCTGCGCGCATGCAAAACGCGTATTAGTTGGCGGCAGGGGTTTCGCTGCTGGCCTCGGCGAGGCGCTTTTCCACTTCCTTGGCGCCGATGGCTCCCGGCACGCGGGCGCCGTTGGCAAAAATCAGCGTAGGCGTTCCTGTGATCTTGTGCTTGCGGCCAAATGCCAGGTTGCGCTGCAAGGCGCTGGTATCGCAGCTCGCTGCAGGCACAGGCTTGTCCCGCACCATGAGATCCTGCCAGGCCGTCACCTGGTCTTTGGAGCACCAGATGTTGCGCGATTTTTCCGCAGAGTCGGGGCTGAGGATGGGGTACAGGAACAGGTACACCGTCACGTTGTCCACGTTCTGCAGATCGCGTTCAAAACGCTTGCAGTAGCCGCAGTTGGGGTCCTCAAAAACGGCCAACTTGCGTTTCCCGTCGCCGCGCACAATGGTGAAGGCGTCTTTGAGGGGCAATGCCGAGAACTCGACGGCTGTGAGCTTTGCAATGCGGTCTTCGGTCAGATTCCGGCGCACTTTCGTATCGATCAGTTCACCCTGGATCACATAGTTGCCCTTGGCGTCCGTGTAGAAAAGGTCCGTCCCGATGCGTACCTCGTAGAGGCCTTTCATGGGGGTGGGGCGCACCTCGTCAATCTTGTCCATTTGGGGAATGCGTTCGGCGAGCGCCTTGCGGATGTCTGCTTCTTGTGCAGTGGCGGCAAAGCCGGAGGCCAGCGCGGCGGCTGCGAGCAGGGTGGGAATCAGTTTCATGGTGTTCTCGTTCAAACGGTCTGGTGGCTTCCAGAGGTCGGCCACCGGTGTGGTCAGTAATTTCCCATGGCCTGGCGGGCCACGAAGTGCTTCAGCGGGCCGCTCAGTTCAAAGCCCTTCATTCCCCAGTTGCGCAGCGCCTGCAGCGGCCCTTCCTGGCGGGAGAAGAGTTGTTGCAGGCCATCCGTCGCCAATCCCATCGGCAGCAGGGCAGCCTTGCGCTCGCGCTCGTAGCCCCGCAGCAAACGTACATCAGCCACACTGCGCCAGTAGTCGCGCCCATGCAGCGCGCTGGCCAGGGCTTGCGCGTCTGCCAGTCCCAGGTTCAACCCCTGGCCTGCGAGCGGATGCACGTTGTGCGCCGCGTCACCAGCCAGCACCCAGCTGCGCGGGTTTTTTCCGGTGGATGGCAAGCTGCCACACCAGCGGTCTGCTTTTGCAAGCTGAAGGGGCCAGGCTGCTCGTTCCGCACTGAGCGTCAGCGACCCCAGGGATTCCCGGCTGGCCATCTGGAGCTTCTGCGCGAATTCTTCAGGGGACAAGGCCATCAGCGGCGCGACCTGTTCCTGCAAGACGGACCAGACAACCGCCACGGAGTTCCCCTGCGGCCCGCCCAAAGGCAAAAAAGCCAGGATGCCGTCGGGCAAAAACCATTGCCGTGCCACCTGTTCGTGGGCGCGTTCACACTGCAATCGGGTGGCGATGGCGTGTTGCCCATACGGCGTTACCTGAAAACCCACACCGAACTCTTCGCGCGTGCTGCTGGCGCGGCCCTCGCACACCACGGTCAGGGCCGCTGGCACGGGGGTATCGACCATTTCCACCTGGGGCTGGTAGCGCAGAGCTTCGGCGAGGCGGGCTTCCAGGGCGGGCACGTCAACGATCCAGGCCAGGGCTTCCACCCCTTGGGTGGCCGCATCAAAATGCACGGCGCCATCCCGGTCTCCCTGTACCTGCATGGATCGCACGGCTGTGGCGTGCTCTGCATCGGGCCAGCTGCGAAGCGAATCCAGCAGTTTGCGCGATGCTGCGTTCAGCGCATAGGCCCGCACATCGGCGGTTGCGGGGGCCTTCGGGCCGGGTGCAGGTAGCAGGGCCACTTTCAGCCGTTCGCGGGCCAGCAGCAGTGCCAGCGTCTTGCCCACAATGCCGGTGCCGCGAATACAGATATCAAAGGTTTGGGCCATGGCGGCATTGTAGGAGCGGGCCTGGGCCCTTGGGCGCGGTGCAAAATCGGGCTCGCTGTCCAACTGGTCATTTTTGAGGAGCACCTTCGCGTGAGTTTCCACCCTGATTCCGATCTGTCGGGCACCATCGCGCGCCTGTTTGTCTATCCCGTCAAGTCGTGTGCCGGCATTGAAGTGCAGCAGGCCTTGCTCACCGATACGGGGCTCGATCTGGACCGTGCCTGGATGGTAGTAGACGCTGAGGGCATGTTTGTAACCCAGCGCACGCTGCCGCGCATGGCGCTGATTCGCCCGCAGCTCAAAGCTGATGAGATGGTGCTGCGTGCGCCTGGCATGCTGGCCTTGCATGTGGCCATCGATGCGGTCGAGGCTCCCGCCACAGTGACCGTGTGGCGCGACACGGTGCCCGCATGGGACATGGGTGCCGTGGCGGCGCAGTGGTTTACGGACTTCCTCGGCCAGCCCTGCCGCCTTGTCCGTTTTGATCCGGAATACCGCCGCTTGTCCAGCATGGAATGGACGGGCGGTGTCGAGGCGCCGAACCAGTTTTCCGATGGTTTTCCGTTGTTGCTCGCCAGCCAGGCATCGATGGATGAGCTGAACGTGCGACTTCAGGCTGCAGGCCATGCCGCCGCTGGGATCGAGCGGTTTCGGCCCAATGTGGTCCTGGCCGGGGTGGACGCACACGACGAGGACCGAGTGGATCTGGTGCGTGTGGATGCGCAAGAGGGTGAAATCCACCTTCAGCCCGTCAAACCCTGTTCGCGGTGCCCCATTCCTGACATCGACCCCGCGACAGCCGAAAGCAACCCGTCGGTGGGGGACACCCTGCGGACCTATCGGAAGGACCAACGGCTCGATGGCGCCATCACGTTCGGAATGAATGCCATCGTGCGCCAGGGGGCGGGCCAGATGCTGCGCGTGGGGCAGCGGGTGGCGGCCAATCTGCGCTTCGACTGACGGTGTGAACATGGCGTGAAAGGGGGTTAGCTGGCTGGCCCGTAAAATCGGCGGTTTGTCTCCGAAATCCAGAAAGCCCTGCCATGAGCCTCCAATGCGGCATCGTGGGCTTGCCCAACGTCGGCAAGTCCACCCTTTTCAACGCGCTGACCAAGGCCGGCATCGCCGCCGAAAACTATCCGTTCTGCACCATTGAGCCCAATGTGGGCGTGGTGGAAGTGCCTGACCCCCGCCTGCAGCAGCTCGCCCAGATCATCTCGCCCGAGCGCATCGTGCCCGCCATTGTCGAGTTTGTGGACATCGCTGGTCTGGTGGCCGGTGCCAGCCAGGGTGAAGGCCTGGGCAACCAGTTCCTGGCCCACATCCGCGAAACCGACGCCATCGTGAACGTGGTGCGCTGCTTTGAAGACGACAACGTGATCCACGTGGCTGGCCGCGTGGACCCGATCTCGGACATCGAGGTGATCCAGACCGAGCTGTGCCTGGCCGACATGGGCACTGTCGAAAAGGCGCTCAATCGCTACACCAAGGCTGCCAAGTCGGGCAACGACAAGGATGCCGCCAAGCTGGTGGCGCTGCTCACGCGCATCCAGGCTGCGCTCAATGAAGGCAAGCCCGCCCGCTCGGTCGAGATCACCAAGGAAGAGCAGCCGCTGCTCAAGTCCCTGTGCCTGATCACCGCCAAGCCCGCGATGTTCGTGGGCAACGTGAGCGAAGACGGCTTTGAGAACAACCCTTTCCTCGACCGCCTCAAGGACTACGCCGCCAGCCAGAACGCCCCCGTGGTGGCCATCTGCGCCAAGATGGAAGCCGAGATGGCTGAAATGAGCGACGAAGACCGTGACATGTTCCTGGCCGAAATGGGCCAGACCGAACCCGGCCTCGCGCGCCTGATCCGGGGCGCCTTCAAGCTGCTGGGCCTGCAGACCTATTTCACTGCGGGTGTGAAGGAGGTGCGCGCGTGGACCATCCACATTGGTGACACGGCACCCCAGGCGGCCGGCGTGATCCACGGTGACTTCGAGCGCGGCTTCATCCGTGCGCAGACGATTGCCTTTGACGATTTCATCGCCTACAAGGGTGAGCAGGGCGCCAAGGATGCTGGCAAGATGCGCGCCGAAGGCAAGGAATACGTGGTCAAGGACGGCGACGTGCTGAACTTCCTGTTCAACGTCTAAAAATCACTGAAAACGCCATCGGGTTATGGCCCGGTGGCCCGCAATCCCTGCAGGGCCCCTGGCATGCAGGGATTTTTTACGACCGTTTGGCAGGGGGGGGGCACGCATCCCCCTGAGCATCGATTTCTATGAACACTGGAATCCTCTACGCCGCCCTGGCTTACATCGCCTGGGGCCTGTTCCCCTTGTATTTCAAGCAGGTGGCAGACGTGCCCTCGCTCGAGGTGGTGATGCACCGCACACTGTGGTCGCTGGTGTTTGTATTTGGCGTACTGATGGTGCGCAGGCAATGGTCGTGGATGGGGACCGTGCTGCGCCAGCCCAAGGTGCTGGCGGCATTTGTGCTGTCTGCGATGCTGCTGTCGGGCAACTGGCTTACCTATGTGTGGGCGGTGCAAAACCAGCACGTGGTAGACGCCAGCCTGGGCTATTTCATCCTTCCTCTGGTCAACGTCGCGCTGGGCTTTGTATTTCTGCGTGAGCGGCCTCGCTCGGGCCAATGGATGGCGGTGGCCGTGGCGGCCGCTGGCGTGCTGTGGCTGGCGGTGCAGGCTGGGCGCCTGCCCTGGATTGCACTGGTGCTGGCCTTGAGTTTTGGGTTCTATGGGTTGTTGCGCAAGGTTGCTGTGCTGGGCGCACTGGAGGGTCTCGCGCTGGAGACGCTGGTGCTCGCGCCGGTGGCCGCCGTTGTGCTGGGCTGGTGGGCGTGGCAAGGCCAGGGTGCGCTGGTGCAGGGCACGCCCGCCACCGTCGGCTGGCTGCTGCTTGCGGGACCCATGACGGCAGTTCCGCTGCTGCTGTTTGCGGCGGGTGCGCGCCTGATCCCGATGTCCACCTTGGGCATACTGCAATACATCTCGCCCAGCCTGCAGTTTGCGCTGGGCGTGTGGTTGTTCCATGAACCGTTCGAGCCAGCGCGCCTGGTGGGGTTTGTCTTGATCTGGGCGGCGCTGCTGGTCTACAGCATGGAAGGCTGGTGGACGCGTCGGCGGGTTGTAGTGGCCTGAAGAAGGGCCGAGTTCTCCCCGCACCGCATGCGTGGGACCAGGGGCTGGGAGTCTTTCCGAGGGGGCTCGCGTCGCATTCATTGCACAGATTTGCTGCGCCGCTGGAGGCGCTACTGGAAAACACGGAGCGCGACGGTGTCAGTTCTGCGTAAGATGCGCGGGCTCGTCTGCCGGGTGTTGGTGCCTGCAGCCTGCGCATTTCGGTGAAGCATCACCCGAACGAACCCGGGCTCAGGCCTGCCTCCACATGTTTTTTGGTCGCAAGAATCCGTTTTCGGCGACGGACGCCTTTCCCCTGTCCGACGCTGTCATGGAGTTCGATGACACGTCTTCAGCCATGGTGCGCCCGGCCCGCCGCGCGCTGGATGGAATGGGGCCGCGCAGTGGGCGCACTGCGCGCGAAAAATGGTTGCTGGCCGCAGGGCTGATGGGGCTCTATGCGCTGGCGATGCTGGGGTTTTGTGCGCTGGGCATGGTGGACCTCCAGGTGCTCGCCGTGTTGGGCGTGCTGGTGGCGGTGGTCTGCGCGACCTTCTGGGGCATTTTCAACACGGGCTTGCACAAGAATGTGCGGCATCGGCACCTGAAGCTGGCTATGGTGGCTACAGCGCTCGCGTGCATGCTCGGCATTGTCTACCTGGCGCCCGTTACGCAAATCCTGTTGGCGCCATTCACCTTTGTGGCCGTGGCCTATGGCATTTTCACTGTGCCACGGCCCACCCTGCTGGCACTGGCGGCCTGCATGTTGTGCCTCTATGCCGGGGTGGTGGGGCTGCACTACCTGGAGCAGCAGAACAACGCCCTGCTGCGCCTGGAGGCATTGCATTGGGTGGCTCTGGCGGTCTCTCTGCCCGCCTTCATTGCCCTCATGGGCCGGGTGCAGCGCCTGTACCGCAGCCTCTACCATGCAAGCCGCAAGATCAAGAACATCCAGGAAGACGCCCAGCGCGATCCGCTGGTGGGATGCTTCAACCGCCGCTACGTGTTGGCCGCGCTGGAAGAGCAAAAACAGCTGGCCGACGAAAGTGGCATCCCGTTATGCCTGGCCGTGCTGGACATTGACCACTTCAAGCGCATCAACGATGAGCTGGGGCATCTGGGGGGCGACGAGGTGCTGCGCACCTTTGCGCGCATCGCGCAGCAGGGCGTGCGCGGGGGCGATGTGTTTGGCCGGTATGGGGGGGAAGAGTTTCTGCTCATCTTCCCTGGCACTTCGTTGCTGCCCGCGCTCAATACCTGTGAGCGCATTCGCGCGCAGGTGGAAACCCATGCCTGGACCGGATTGCTCAAGGGCCGGGTGACGGTATCGGTCGGGGTGACACAGTATGTGTTGGGGGAATCGGTGCTGGAGTTCTTCTCGCGGGCCGATACCGCCATGTACATGGCCAAGGAAGGCGGGCGCAACCAGGTGGTGGTCGAGGAGCCCGTTGCCAAAGGCGATTCGCAGCTGTCGGACTTGTCGATCTCCAACAGCAACGCTTTCCTGTAGCTGCTGGCCGTTGTTTGCGCTGGCCGGGTTGACAAGCGGCCTTCGGTGTTCACACTGAAGCCTGTTTCCATCCCCCACGTTGGGCGGCATGGCTGCCTTTCGCGCTTGCGCGTTGGTGCCTTTCCCCCTCGTCCGTTCCATGCCCTTATCCACCGACCTGCCGGCCGAATTCGCCACCGCCCAGCAGCGTGTGCGTCTGCTGCAGCAACAACCGCAGGCTTTTCCCCACCCTGTAGAGCGCGTGGAATGTATCGAGACCCACATCTCCTGGGTGCTGCTTGCGGGTGACTTTGCCTACAAGCTCAAGAAACCCTTGCAGCTGGATTTTCTGGACTTCAGTACCCATGCCCTGCGGCACGCCGCCTGCGAGGAAGAGCTGCGCATCAATCGCCGCACGGCGCCGGGCCTGTACTTGGGCCTTGTAGGTTTGGTGGGTCAGGTGACTGCTGGGGCGGATGGCGCCCCCACCAAGCTTCAGGTGGTGCCGTGGAAAGACGCTCTGCCAGGCGCCGAACCCGTCGTGCGGATGCGACGTTTTGCCCAGGACGCACTGCTCGCCGCTGCACTGGATGCGCATCGCGTGTCGCCTGTGCAGATCGACCAGCTGGCGTGCCATGTGGCGCAGTTCCACAACGCAGCCGCCGTCGCTGCAAGCACCGACACCTGGGGCACGGCGGCAGCGGTGCAAGCGCCAGTGGATGACTGTGTGGCGGCTCTGCGCGCACCCGTGGCAAGCGCGCTGCCCGGTCAGGGCCCCCTGCTGGCGCAGGTGGTCGGCTGGTGTCGGCACCAGGGGCGGGCCCTGGCCACCGCGTTCGAGGCACGGCGGGCAGCCGGTCGGGTGCGCGAATGCCATGGCGATTTGCATCTGGCCAACATTGCACTCATCGATGGCGAGGCCCAGCTGTTCGATGCCATCGAGTTCAACCCCGCCTTGCGCTGGATCGACTGTGTGGCCGATATCGCCTTTGTCGTGATGGACCTTGCGGCCCATGGCCGGGCCGATCTGGCCTGGCGGTTTTTGAACCGGTGGCTGGAACACACGGGAGACTACGCGGGCCTGTCCGTTTTGCGGTACTACGGCGCCTACCGCGCGTTGGTGCGGGCGCGGGTTGCTGCCCTGCGGCTGAATCCAACCTGCGGTGATGGAAGTGCGCAGGCTGTGCAAGCCCTGGAGGAATATCTGGAACTGGCGGCGGGTTTTGCGGGGCAACGGCCTGCGCGCTGGCCGGTGGCGCGCCCTGCTGCGTTGTGGCTGGCCCATGGCTTTTCGGGGGCGGGCAAGAGCACCCATGCGCTGACCCTGGCGTGCCAGCGTGGATTGGTGCGCGTGCGGGCGGATGTGGAGCGCAAGCGCCTGTTCGGCCTGGCGCCTAATGCTTCCAGCGACGGCGTACCTGGCGGCATCTACACCGCCGAGGCTACATTCCGCACGCACCAGCGGTTGGCGCAAGTGGCGCGCGAGGTGCTGGTGGCAGGCTACTCCGTGATCGTGGATGCCACCTTGCTGGACCGCGATGCCCGCGCGCTTTTCCTGGCCCTGGCCGATTCTTTGCAAGTGCCCTGCCACATCCTGTCGTTCGAGGCCCCCTTGTCAGTGCTGCGCGAGCGTGTGCGCCAGCGCGCGCTGGCCGGAGCCGGTGCGTCAGAGGCGGATGTGGCGGTGCTGGACGCCCAGTGGGCCCGCGCCCACCCGCTGCAGTCCCACGAAGAGGCGATCACGCTGCACGTGGACACCACGGTGCCCGTGAACTGGGACCGTCTATTGCCGCCCTGATCCCGGTGCCTTCGGCGGGCCACTACATCGCCAGATGCCCTGGCATGAAGTACAGCAACACGCTCGTCATAACCAGATAGCGGAAGAATTTGCCCACAGCCATATAGGCCAGGCAAGGCCAGAACGGCAGCTTGAGCCAGCCTGCCACAGCACACAGCGGGTCGCCCACCACGGGCAGCCAGCTCATCAGGCAGGCGGGGGCGCCAAAGCGCCGAAGCCAGTTCAGCGCGCGAACTTCAGTGGCATTGCCACGGGCCTTGTCCACCACCTTGTGAGCGCCCAGGCCCATCCACCAGCTCACACCACCGCCCAGCGTGTTGCCAACCGTGGCCACCAGGATGGCGGGCCAGAAGAGTTCAGGGTTGATCTTGATCAAGCCGAACACTGCAGGCTCCGAGCCCAAAGGCAGCAGCGTGGCGGAGATGAACGCCACCACAAAGACCGTGCTCAGGCCGAACTGCGGCAGCGCAAGCCATTCCAGCAGCTGGTGCATCCAGATTTCCATAGGGGCCAAGTGTAGGGCTGCGCAGCCGGTGCTTTGGTGCCAGGGGGCGCTGTCCTACGCCGGGCTGCGCCATCTGCGCATGGCTTGCAAGGGGCTCCTTTCTTATCGTGGTAACCACACCGTCCCCCGAAAAATTCCCAAGGAGGAGGCAGCATGCAACGTTTTGAACCCCACGTCTTCCCCAGCACCACCCCTCTGGCTGGCGCGCCTGTTGGCTCGCGCTGGCTGCCTCTGGCCCTGGCGCTGCTGATGGCTGCCTGTGTGCACAGCCCACAGGCAGCGGTGCCTGAACTGCAACCCGCTGAGGTGCATGTCGCCAGCCCTTGCAGCGAAACACCTTCTGCGCGCGCCGCCTTGCAGCGGGTGGGCCAGGAATTGCAGGCGCAGGGCATGGTGTTGCAAGCCACCTGCCCGGCCACTGGTGGCGGCTGGGTGGTGCAGGTGCGTGTGGTGGACGGCATGAAGGCCAGCAAGGTGGTGCGCGGGCCGCTGGCCGATGGGCACGATGTTGACATGGGAACGCCTGCGGGTGCGGCGCTGGCAGGTGCAGAGTCTGCCGCCCAGGGCTTCTCGCCCGATGTGCTGCACAACCGCGCCTGGCTGCGTGCGACGATGGCCCGCCACCAGTTTGAAAACACCCCCGATGCTTGGTGGCACTTTGCGCTGCGCGGCGCTGCAACGGTGCACACCGCGGACGCTGACCTCGCCGCGCGATGACCTTGCTCCCTGCGGGGTGGTACTCGCCCCGGCTGCGCGTGAGGGTGACAAAGCCGTCCGATTTTCAGCGGGCGCGACATTTCATTTGCTGAAATTTTGAGCAGGTACAATCCTGCCTCCTTTTTCAGCATCTGCTGCTGCCTCCCTATCCCACCCCGCCCATGCACATCGGCCACATTACTTTGGCGAACCGGTTGTTCGTCGCCCCGATGGCGGGCGTCACCGACCGGCCGTTCCGCCAGCTGTGCAAGGCGCTGGGGGCGGGCTACGCGGTGAGCGAGATGGTGACCTCGCGCAAGGACTTGTGGAACAGCCTCAAAACCTCGCGCCGGGCTAACCATGAAGGGGAGCCGGGGCCCATTGCCGTGCAGATCGCCGGTACCGATGCGCCGATGATGGCTGAGGCTGCGGTCTACAACGTGGAACGCGGCGCGCAGATCATCGACATCAACATGGGCTGCCCGGCGAAGAAGGTCTGCAATAAATGGGCGGGCTCCGCCCTGATGCAGAACGAGGTGCTGGCGGTGGAGATTGCCGCTGCGGTGGTCGAGGCCTGCGCGCCCTTCAACGTGCCCGTCACGCTGAAGATGCGCACCGGCTGGTGCCAGGAGCACAAGAACGCCGTGCAACTCGCGCGCCAGTTCGAGGCCGTCGGCATCCAGATGCTGACCGTGCATGGCAGAACGCGTGAGCAGGGCTACAAGGGCCATGCCGAGTACGACACCATCGCTGCCGTCAAGGCGGCGGTCAAGGTGCCCGTGGTGGCCAACGGCGACATCACCTCGCCCGAAAAGGCGCGCGACGTGCTCGCTGCCACCGGGGCCGACGCGATCATGATCGGCCGCGCCGCACAGGGCCGACCATGGATCTTCCGAGAGATCGGCCACTTCCTGGCCACGGGCGAACACCTGGCGCCGCCGCTGGTGGCCGAGGTGCGCCGCCTGCTGCTGGACCACCTGCAAGACCACTACAGCCTGTATGGCGAGCTGACCGGGGTGCGCAGTGCGCGCAAGCACATTGCCTGGTACCTGCGCGCGCTGCCGGGCGGCGAGGCCTTCAGGCAACACATCAACACGATCGAAGACTGCGCCACGCAGTGGCAGGCCGTGGCCGACCACCTGGACGCCCTCGGGCAACAGATGGACCGGCTGCCTGCCGCCACGGGCTTGGACGCAGAACCAGAAGAACAAGAGGGATTGGCTGCATGAGCAAGAAACACATAGAAGAATGCGTGCGCGAGAGCCTGCAGGGCTACTTTCGCGATCTGGGCGGCGAGACGCCCGATGGCATGTACGACATGCTGGTGCGTGTGGTCGAAAGGCCGCTGCTGGAAGTCGTGATGCAGCAAGCCGACAACAACCAGTCCCGCGCGGCCGAATGGCTGGGCTTGAACCGCAACACGCTGCGCAAAAAGCTCGTCGAGCACAAGCTGCTCTGACGTCATTGTGTTATTTGCTATTTAATTTGTAGCTGCTTGCGCTTGATGGATAAGCGCTAGAGCCTGTTTTTATTCAAACTCTCCTCTCCCACACCATGAACGCACTTCTCTCCGTCTCCGACAAGACCGGCATCGTCGAATTCGCCCAAGCGCTGCACGCGCTGGGCATCAAGCTCCTGTCCACCGGTGGCACCGCCAAGCTGCTGGCCGACAAGGGCCTGCCCGTGACCGAAGTGGCCGAGGTCACCCAGTTCCCCGAGATGCTCGACGGCCGCGTGAAGACGCTGCACCCCAAGGTGCACGGCGGCCTCCTGGCGCGCCGCGATGTCCCACAGCACATGGCCGCGCTGAAGGAACACGGCATCGACACCATCGACCTGCTGGTGGTCAACCTCTACCCCTTTGAAGCCACCGTGGCCAAGGCCGGTTGCACGCTGGCCGACGCCATCGAGAACATCGACATCGGCGGTCCTGCCATGGTGCGCAGCGCAGCTAAGAACTGGAAGGACGTCGGCGTGATCACCTCGGCCGACCAGTACGAGGCCGTGCTGGCTGAACTCAAGGCAACCCATGGACAAGGTTCTTGCAAGCTCAGCGACAAGCTGCGCTTTGCACTGTCGGTGGCCGCATTCAACCGCATCGCCCAGTACGACGGCGCCATCAGCGACTACCTCTCGTCCGTCACGTTCGAAGAAGAAAAGTTGTCGGAAACCTACGTGCCCACGCGCACCCAGTTCCCCGGCCAGAGCAATGGCATCTTCACCAAGGTGCAGGACCTGCGCTACGGCGAAAACAGCCACCAGCAAGCCGCTCTGTACCGCGACCTGTACCCCGCGCCCGGCTCGCTGGTCACGGGTGTGCAGCTGCAGGGCAAGGAGCTGAGCTACAACAACATCGCCGACGCCGATGCCGCTTGGGAATGCGTGAAGAGCTTTGAAGCCGCCGCCTGCGTGATCGTCAAGCACGCCAACCCCTGCGGCGTGGCCGTGGGCCTGGACGCGCTGAGCGCCTACAGCAAGGCCTTCCAGACCGACCCCACCAGCGCTTTCGGCGGCATCATCGCGTTCAACCGCGTGGTGGACGGCCCTGCCGCCCAGCAGGTGAGCAAGCAGTTTGTCGAAGTGCTGATGGCCCCCGACTTCACGGCCGAGGCGCTGGAGATCTTCAAGGCCAAGGCCAATGTGCGTCTGCTCAAGATTGCATTGCCCGCCCACGGCGGCAAGACAGACTGGGAACGTGGCCGCAACGCCATGGACGCCAAGCGCATCGGCTCGGGCCTGCTGCTGCAGACCGCTGACAACCACGAGCTGTCGCTCATCGACCTCAAGGTCGTGACGAAGAAGCAGCCAACGCTGGAAGAAATGGAAGACCTGCTGTTCGCCTGGAAGGTCGCCAAGTACGTCAAGAGCAATGCCATCGTCTTCTGCAAGGGCGGCATGACCATGGGTGTAGGCGCTGGGCAAATGAGCCGCCTGGATTCGGCCCGCATCGCCAGCATCAAGGCGGGTCACGCAGGCCTGACCTTGCAAGGCACGGTCGTAGCCAGTGACGCCTTCTTCCCCTTCCGCGACGGCCTCGATGTGGTGGTGGATGCGGGCGCTACCTGCGTGATCCAGCCCGGCGGCTCCATGCGCGACAACGAAGTGATTGACGCAGCGAATGAGCGTGGCGTGGCCATGGTCTTCAGCGGCGTGCGCCACTTCCGGCATTGATTCGACCGGCGGGCATCCAACAAAAAGCGGCTTCCAAGGAAGCCGCTTTTTTTTGCCCGTTGTCAGGATGACGGTGAGATTCAGGTCCCGAAATTCATCGGCAGTCCGACATAGTTCTCCGCCAGCGACACCGAGGCTGCACGCGAGTTGACGAGGTAGTCCAGCTCCGCCTCCTGGATCTTCTGTCCGAACTCGCCGGTCTCTGGAAAGCGGTGCATCAGCGAGGTGAACCACCACGAGAAGCGCTCGGCGCGCCACACGCGGCGCAGGCAGCGGTCGGAGTAGGTGTCGATGCCCACGGCAGACTTCTCCTGGTAGAACTCGGTCAGGGCGGTCCAGAGGTAACCCACGTCGCTGGCCGCCAGGTTCAGGCCCTTGGCGCCCGTGGGCGGCACGATGTGGGCCGCGTCGCCCGCCAGGAACATGCGGCCAAAATGCATGGGCTCGGCCACAAAGCTGCGCAGCGGGGCAATGCTCATCTCCAGCGCCGGGCCGGTGACCAGATTGGCGCGCGCCTCGGGGTCCAGGCGGGCACCCAACTCGGTCCAGAACTGGTCGATGGTCCAGTTCTCGATCTTGTCGGTGTTGGGCACCTGCACGTAGTAGCGGCTGCGGGTGGCGCTGCGCATGCTGCACAGCGCAAAGCCACGTTCGGTGTTGGCGTAAATCAGTTCGTGCGACACCGGCGGCACATCGGCCAGCACGCCCAGCCAGCCAAAAGGGTAGACGCGTTCGTAAGTCTTGAGCAGTTCGGCCGGAGCGCTGGCGCGGCACACGCCGTGGTAGCCGTCGCAGCCTGCGATGAAGTCACAGGCCAGCTCGTGCGTCTGGCCGTCCTTCTGGTAGGTCACGCGGGGGCTTTGGCCGTCGAAGTCGTGCACTTGTACGTTCTGCGCGTCGTACACGGTGGTCAAGCCTTCCGCCGCGCGCGCGTCCATCAGGTCGCGCGTCACTTCGGTCTGGCCGTACACCGTCACGCGGCTGCCGCCGGTCAGGTCGTGCAGGTCGATGCGGTGGCGCTGGCCCTTGAACAGCAGCTCGATACCATCGTGGGGCAGCCCTTCGGTATGGGCGCGGGCACCAACGCCAGCCTTGTCCAGCAGGTCCATGCTGACCTGCTCCAGCACACCTGCGCGGATACGGCCCAGCACGTAGTCGGGGCTGCGCTGTTCGATGATGACGGCGTCAATGCCGGATTTGTAGAGCAACTGGCCGAGCAGCAGACCGGCGGGGCCTGCGCCGATGATGGCAACCTGGGTACGCATGGTGGACAACCTCACAAAGGCGTTAGAAAGCGGTAAAGGAACAGGGCCAAGCGTAGGTTGATCCATGTCAATTGAAGCCCGGTCCACGCCGCTATCGTGCGATTGATGGATCTGATGTGCGATCATCGCGCAATCTTCCATAGCCTCGGCTCACCTCCAGTCTTCGACCAGGCGACCGACCCCAGGCGCCCCAAGCAAACCATGACCACCGTTCCCATCGCCAAGGCAGATTTCATCGAAGGCATGGCCAAGGGCATGGCCGTGCTGGAGAGTTTTGACACCGAGCGCCAGCGGCTCAACGCCACGCTGGCCGCGCAGCGCACGGGCCTCACGCGCGCGGCAGCGCGGCGGCACCTGCTCACGCTGGCGCACCTGGGGTATCTGGAGACGGATGGCAGCTACTTCTGGCTGGCGCCCAAGGTGCTGCGGTTTTCAGGCAGCTACCTGGCCTCAGCCCGGCTGCCGCGTGTGCTGCAGCCCACGCTGAACCGGCTGGCGGCGCAGACGCAGCAATCGTTTTCGGCCGTGGTGCTGGATGGCACCGAGGTGGTGATCGTGGCGCGCAGCGGGGTGTACGGCGCGCCGTCGCGCGTGCTGGCCTATGGCCTGCACCTGGGCGCGCGGCTGCCGGCGCACCCCACGTCCACGGGGCGCGTGCTGCTGGCGGCATTGCCTCCTGCTCAACTCACTGCGTGGCTCAAGGCCTGCTCACTGCACCGCCTCACGCCCCACACCATCACCCAGGTCGGCCCGCTTCGGCAGGTGGTTGCCAAGGTGCGGCGCGATGACTATTGCCTGGCGGTGGAAGAGCACGAGCTGGGCGTGCACGCGCTGGCCGTGCCCCTGCGCAATCTGCAGGGCGACACGGTGGCGGCGCTCAATGTGGTGGCGTCGCCCAAGCAGGTCGACGAGGGCAGTCTGCAGCGCGACCTGCTCCCGCTGCTCCACGAAGCCGCCCGCGAGTTGCGGGGGCTGCTGTAAGCCTGAGCTTATGCCGCGACAATGCGCCCCGTGCCCGCCGCGCCCGCCAGCACTTTCAGGGATTTGTCGGTGCTGGCCGTGTAGTTGCGGCTGGTGATGGTGCTCACGTACACCCAGTCGGCGCGGCACTCCGTGGCGGTGGCAGTCAGCACCATGTAGCCACGGCGCGAGGTATCGCAGTACTTCAGCGGCGCGATGAGCTGCTGCAGCGCACCGGCCAGTGTGGCGGGGTTTTCGTTCGGCAGGTATTCCTCAAACCCCGGCGAAGTGACAGATGAGGTGGCAAATTCCACACCCACGGCATTGCCGCTCATGTCCCGCAGCTCGTTGGCCCAGGCGTTGTGGGTGTCGCCCGACAGCACCACCAGGTTCTTGCCCAGGCTGCGCGAGGTGGCCAGCACCGTCTCGCGTGCCACCTGGTAGCCGTCCCAGGCGTCCAGGTTGTAGGGAATGGAGGGCTGCGCCAGGATGGCCTGCTCGGCCGGTGTGAGGCTGGCGGGCGCTGTCTGCGCGCGTCCCACCAGGGCCGCGTACTGGCTGACGGTGACGCCTGCGCCGGGTTGCAGCGTTTCCATCAGGATGGGCGCGGGAATGTTCATGCGACCCATCAGCACCTGCTGCCCCAGCACCTGCCAGGTAGCGCTGGATGTGGCCATCTGCTGCTGAAGCCACTGTGTCTGCGTGGTGCCCAGCAGCTGGCGACTAGTGCTGCCCACGGCGGCGGTGAACGCGGCGGCGTCAAAGCCGGTGGCGGTGAAAAACTGGCCGTAGTCGAGCTGCTCATCGCGTGCCACCACGCGGGTGTCGAGCATGTGCAGCGCAACCAGGTTGCCGAATGCAAAGCTGCGGTAGATCAGCTCGGGCTGCGCGTTGCGGGTGGGCATCCACTCGTGGTACGCCTGCATGGCCGCGGCTTTGCGCGCGCTGAAGCTGCCTTCGGTGGCGTTCTGGTGGTTTTCTGCGCCGTTGCTCCAGGTGTCGTTGGTGATCTCGTGGTCGTCCCACACGGCGATCATGGGGGCGGCTGCGTGCAGGGCCTGCAGGTCGGAGTCGGTTTTGTATTGGGCGTGGCGCTGGCGGTAGTCGGCAAGGCTCAGGATCTCGTGCGCAGGCTGCGACAGGCGCCCCAACGCGCCTGCGTTGGCCGACGCATATCCACCCCGGGCATATTCATAGACGTAGTCGCCCAGGTGGACGGTGGCATCCAGGTCATTGCGGCGGGCCGCGTCGGCATACACATTGAAGTAGCCGGCGGGATAGTTGGCGCACGAAAACACGGCCAGCTTGACCTGCGCCACGCTGCCGGTGGGCAGGGTGCGCGTGCGGCCGGTGGCGGTGTGGGCTGCGTACGCACGAAAGCGGTAGTAGTACGCAGTGGCCGCCTTGAGCCCGGTGGCATCGACCTTGACGGTGAAGTCCTTGCTGGCCAGCGCCGTGGTCTTGCCTTGGGCAGCGATGGAGGTGAAGTTGCTGTCTGTGGCAAGTTCCCATTCGACAGGGATATCGCTGGTGTGGCCAGCGGGTGGGGTCACCCGTGTCCACAGCATCACGCGGTCGGCCAGCGGGTCGCCGCTGGCGATGCCGTGTGCAAACTGCACTGCAGGCACATCGTCATCGCCGCCGCCGCAGGCCGCCAGCGGCAGGGTGCCCAGCGCGGCTGCAGCCATGCCGAGCTGGCGCACGAAGCGCCGCCGCCCGGCATCGGCCTGCGCAGCGTCGCGGAAAGGGTGGGAGGTAGAGACGAGGGGTTTGTGTGCCATGGCGCGGGTGGTGTGGGGTAAAACACCCGAGCCTGCCCGCATTGCATGACGGCCGCGTGAAGCGAGGGCGCTGCGCCCTCTGCTACACAAAATATCAGTCAAATTGGCCTCTATCGCTTGATGATAAAGCGCTGATAGCTATTATTTTGATAGTTCTCTGAACACTTCACGAGCCGCTGCCACGGTGGAGGCAATGTCGTCGGCGGTGTGGGCGGCGCTGACAAAACCGGCCTCGTACAGCGCAGGTGCAATATAGATACCGCGATCAAGCAGGCCGTGGAACAGCTGGTTGAAACGCGCGCTGTCGGTCTTGAGCACCTGGGCGTAGTTCTGGGGTAGCTCGGGCATCAGGAAGAAGCCGAACATGCCGCCTTCACTGTCGGTGCTGAAGGGTACGCCTTCAGCCGCCGCCGCAGCGGCGAGGCCATCAACCAGGGAGCGTGTGGTGGCCGACAGTGCGTCGAAGAAGCCCGGCTTCTTGATCTCGCGCAGCGTGGCCAGCCCGCAAGCCGTGGCCACCGGGTTACCCGACAGCGTGCCCGCCTGGTACACGGCGCCCAGCGGTGCGAGGTTTTCCATGATGGCGCGCGGGCCACCAAAGGCTGCCAGCGGCATACCACCGCCAATGACCTTGCCCAGCACCGTGATGTCGGGTTTGAAGCCGGGGATGCTCTTGGCGTACACGCTCTGCGCGCTGCCCAGGGCCACACGGAAGCCCGTCATCACCTCATCCAGCACCAGCAGCGCGCCGTATTCGGTGCACAGCTCGCGGCAGCGGCGCATGAAGGGCACACTGGCGCGCACCAGGTTCATATTGCCCGCGATGGGCTCGATCATCACGCAGGCCAGTTCCTTGCCGTGCAGGGCAAAGGCCTCTTCGAGCTGAGCGACATTGTTGTACTCGAGCACCAGGGTGTGCTGCACCACCTCGGGCGGCACGCCCGCGCTGGTGGCGTTGCCAAACGTGGCCAGGCCCGATCCGGCCTTGACCAGCAGCGAATCGGCATGGCCGTGGTAGCAGCCTTCGAACTTGATGAACTTGCTGCGGCCTGTGGCGCCACGGGCCAGGCGGATCGCGCTCATGCCCGCTTCGGTGCCCGAGCTGACGAGGCGGATCATTTCCATCGACGGCACGAGGCTCAGGATTTCTTCGGCCAGCTCCACCTCGCGTTCGGTCGGTGCGCCAAAGCTGAAGCCTTCGAGCGCTGCGCTCTGCACGGCTTCGAGCACAGCGGGGTGGCCGTGGCCCAGGATCATCGGGCCCCAGGAGCCGATGTAGTCGATGAAACGCTGGTCGTTGGCGTCCCAGAAGTAGGCGCCTTTGGCGCGCTTCACAAAACGCGGCGTGCCGCCCACGGCCTTGAAGGCCCGCACGGGCGAGTTCACGCCGCCGGGGATCAGCGCCTTGGCGCGTTCGAACAGGGGGATGTTGAGATCAGTGCTTGGTGTCATGGGGGGGCATCACAAAGCCTTCGAGGGCCTGTGCTTCGTCAATCGGGGGTTCTTCTTCGTCACCATCGGCCTCGTCATCGTCGGGCTGGGCCCAGAACATGCGGTCGGGCACGATGTGCCCCATGCCTGGGCGAAAGCCGGCATCCAGGCAGCGGTCGAGGTAGCCCAGGGCTTCGCTGGTGGCTTCGCCCAGGTCGTTGCCGCTGGCCACCAGGGCCGTGAGGGCCGCCGACAAGGTATCGCCGGCGCCGGAGAAGGTGGCGTCGAACAGTTCGAACTTGCCACTGCCCAGCACGGTCTGGGGGGAGGCCAGCACGTTCTCGACAAACTGCTCGGGCAGGGGAATGCCGGTGACCAGGGTATAGGGCACGCCCATTTCGGAGGCGGCCCGGGCAATGTCGCGGGCTGTGGGGCTGCGGTCGCTGGTCCAGTCGGGCAACAGCCAGCGCCACAGGGTGCTGTGGTTTCCAACCAACACCGAGGTCTGTGGTAACAACAATTCGCGGAAGGCATCCAGGTACTCGTCGATCAGCTCATCGCGCCACCAGGACAGGTTGGGCATGTACGCTATCACCGGGACTTCATCATAGTCTGTGGTTATCTCGGCGATGGTGCTGATGTTCTCCGGACTGCCCACGAAACCGACCTTGATGGCCTGAACCGGCAGGTCTTCCAGCACGGCCCGGGCCTGCTCGGCCACCGCCTCGTCGTCAAAGCTGAAGTGGTCGAAAATCTGCGCCGTGTCGCGGGCATAGGCGCCTGTGACCACGGCAATCGGATGCCCGCCCACGGAGGCAATGGTGGTGATGTCGGCTGTCAGTCCGCCAGCGCCGCTGGGGTCGCTGGCATTGAAGACGAGCACGCATGCAGGGCTTGCGTCCTCCAAACCGTCATCTTCAATATCTATGCTTTCGGGGGGGGGAGGGGATGCTTTGATGGTCATGGACCAGATCCTGCTTGAGGGGTGGCACCGAAGCCGCAGCCCACGGAGATGACTAGATACAATCGTTGCATTCTATGTGAAGGCCCTTTAAGCTGTGATCGACTCTAAAACTTGGATGTGTTTGATTTGCGGTTGGATTTATGACGAAGCAGAGGGTTCACCTGAGCACGGCATTGCACCCAATACACCATGGGATCAGGTTCCGATGAACTGGACCTGCCCCGAGTGTGGGGCCCGCAAGGAAGACTTCGAGATGGTTCAGATTTGAGGCGCACCAGCATCATGTGCTGCTGCGTTGTTTTTTTCTCCATCAGGAGCAGTAACAATTGACTACAACAGGCGCATCTTTCAAAGTGCTCGTGGTGGATGACAGCAACACCATCCGTCGAAGCGCCGAGATTTTTCTCAAGCAGGGGGGGCACGAAGTCTTGTTGGCCGACGACGGCTTTGATGCTTTGGCCAAAGTCAATGATTACCAGCCTCAGCTGATTTTCTGCGACATCCTCATGCCCAAGCTCGACGGGTACCAGACCTGCGCCATCATCAAGCGCAATGCCCGTTTTGCAGATACTCCGGTGGTGATGCTGTCCTCCAAGGATGGTGTATTCGACAAAGCGCGCGGGCGCATGGTCGGCTGCCAGGAATATCTCACCAAACCGTTTACCAAAGACCAGTTGCTGCAAGCCGTGCAGCAATTTGGCAATGCCCAACAAGGAGCGATGTAATGCCCATCCAGAAAGTATTGGTCGTCGACGACTCGAAGACCGAGTTGATGTTTTTGACCGACCTGCTTCAGAAAAAAGGCATGCAGGTACGCACCGCAGAAAATGCCGATGAGGCTTTCCGCCGTCTGGCGGAGGAAAAGCCCGACCTGATCCTCATGGACGTTGTCATGCCCGGCCAAAACGGCTTCCAGCTCACACGTGCTATCACCCGCGACCCGCTGTACGCCGATGTGCCCATCATCATGTGCACCAGCAAGAACCAGGAAACGGATCGCGTCTGGGGGATGCGGCAGGGTGCGCGCGGCTATATCACCAAGCCCGTGGATCCCGCTGAACTGCAGGCCAAAATTGACGCTCTGAACTAAGGCTGCGGCGCGTTCATGGCCAACCGCGAAGCCCTGCGAGAGCTCCAGACCCGACTTGCCAGCCGCCTTCAGGCTGCAAGAACCGAAGGGTCCTCTGTTTCATCCTGGCTGGCTGTCGAGTCGGCCGGGAGTTTTTACTTGCTGCCACTGGGTCAGTCGGGGGAGATCTTTCCCTGGGTCTCGATCCAGGCGGTGCCCTACACCCAGCGGTGGTTTCTGGGTGTGGCCAACCTGCGCGGCGGACTGGTCGGCGTGGTGGATCTGGCAGGCCTTCTGGGTTCAGCCGCTCCGCGCACGGAGCAGGCCTTGTCCGAAGCCAGCCTGCTGGCCTTCAATGCCGCCCTGGAGGTCAATGCAGCGTTGCTGGTGGATCGCCTTGCGGGCCTGCGTGGGACCGATGCATTTGTGTCTTCTGAGCCGCCCGCCGAGGATTCGCCCGCTTTCTTCGGCACCACCTATATCGATTCCAGCGGCACACGCTGGCAGGAGCTGAATTTGCAGATCCTGTCCCAACATCCCGCTTTCCTGAGCATCAGTGCTTGAGTTTTTCTGTAAGGCTGCACCATGTCCGTCGTCAATCAATTTGGAAAACTGTTCAACCGGAAACCTGCCACGCCGGAAGCCGGCGCGACTGCCGGCGCCGCCGACGACGGGCAGGATCTTCTTGCCACGGGTTCGCTGGATGGTGCGCAGCTGCGCGACACCTACCAAGCTGAAGCGATGAACAGCGTGCAGGGCGATCCAGATGGTTATTCGCCGGAACTGGCCGCATCGGACGCAGAGGAAGACCTGATCGCGCTGCCGGTGCTGGGGCGTGCCACGGCCGCCGCTCACCAGCGTCGATTGCTCGCGCTGCTTGGTATCGGTGTGGCGGTTCTTGCGTTGATTGCCTTCTGGGTGCTGCAGCAGGCAGACCGATCGGCTCAGCAGCTTGCGGCTACCGGCCAATCCCTGATGCAATCACAGCGTCTCGCCAAGTCCGTATCTCAGGCCTTGGTGGGTAGTCCCCAGGCCTTCCCGGACGTGGTGGAAAGCTCTGGCGTGCTGGCGCGCAATGTGCGTGCCCTCAACGCGGGTGATGGCGAACTTGGCGTGGAATCCCTGGGCGAGCCCTACAAGCCCGATCTGGACGCTGTGAACCCGCTCATGGAACGTGCCGAGCGCAATGCCAGCGTGGTGATGGGACAGCAGAAGATCCTGACCCAGGTGGGCGACGCTCTGCGCACCATCAACCGCCAGTCCTCGGACCTGCTCGAAATCGCAGAAACTGTGTCTTCCCTGAAGCTGCAGCAGAACGCCCCCGCTGCCGAGATTTCTGCGGCTGGCCAGCTGGTGATGTTGACCCAGCGGATCGGCAAGTCCGCCAACGAATTCCAGACCATGGAAGGTGTGAGCCCTGAAGCGGTGTTCCTGCTGGGCAAGGACTTGAATTCGTTCAAGGAAATCGCCCAAGGCCTGCTGGATGGCAGTCCTGAACTGCGTCTGGCTGCCACCAAGGATGCCCAGACCCGCGAACAGCTGGAAGCTCTGGTGAAGCTCTATGAGCAGACCCGCACCCAGGCCAGCGCCATTCTGGGCAACCTGCAAGGTCTGGTGTCGGCCCGTGAAGCGCAGTCCGCCATCATTGCTGACAGTGAGCCTCTGCGCCGTCAGCTCGAAGGACTGCAAACCAAACTGTCGGCCCAGACGGGTGTGGGCGGCGGCCAACTGGCAGCTCTTGCGCTTGCTGGTTTGTTTGTGATCTTTTGCGGTGTGGGCATTTCTCGTGTTCAGCTGCTTGACAGCCGTGGCCGCCAGGCGGCTGCTGAAATGCAGCAGAAGGACGCCAAGCGCCAGGAGCAAGAAGCCAAGCGCGTCAACGACGCCAACCAGGCTGCCATTTTGCGTTTGATGAACGAACTGCAATCGGTCGCTGAGGGTGATTTGACGCAAGAAGCCACGGTGACGGAAGACATCACGGGCGCCATTGCCGACTCGGTGAACTACACGGTGGAAGAGCTGCGCCAACTGGTGGGCAGCGTGCAGAACACGGCGACCCGCGTGGCACAAACGACGGCTCAGGTGGACAACACCTCCACCGAACTGCTGGCAGCATCGACCGAGCAACTGCGCGAAATTCGCGAAACCGGCCGCTCGGTGCTCGACATGGCGACCCGCATTAACGAGGTGTCCACACAGGCGCAAGAATCCGCCACGGTGGCCCGCCAGTCGCTGCAAGCGGCTGATTCCGGTCTGCAGGCCGTGCAAAACGCCATCGGCGGTATGAACTCCATCCGTGACCAGATCCAGGACACCTCCAAGCGCATCAAGCGACTGGGCGAATCGTCGCAGGAGATCGGTGAAATCACGGAGCTGATCTCTGACATTACCGAGCAGACGAACGTGCTGGCTCTGAACGCAGCCATTCAGGCCGCATCCGCTGGTGAAGCTGGTCGCGGCTTCTCGGTGGTGGCGGAAGAAGTGCAGCGGCTGGCCGAACGTTCCGCTGATGCGACGCGCCAGATTTCTGCGCTGGTGAAGGCCATTCAGACCGACACCCAGGATGCCGTGGCCGCTATGGAGCGTTCCACGCAGGGTGTGGTGGAAGGGGCCCGCCTGTCTGACAGCGCCGGTACCGCACTGACCGAGATTGACCGCGTGTCGCGTCGCCTCGCCGAACTGATTGAGCAGATTTCGTCTTCAACTTCGCGGGAAGCCGTTTTGGCCAACGAAGTGGCCGACAACATCCAGCACATTTTTGCGGTGACCGAGCAGACGGGTGAAGGTACCCGTACCACAGCGCAGCAGGTGCGCGAGCTGTCGCACATGGCTGAGGAACTGCGCCAATCGGTGGCACGGTTCAAGATTGCCTGACGCTGTAGTCATCAACCAGCTGGCTCATAGCAGCCGGGGACGAATCCATGTCATCTATTGATGTCAACAATGCACCGGCCGCGGATGGGACCCAGGGGGATCAGGACCTGGGTCCTTTGGCGTGGGTGCTTGACGAACTGCGCAAATCTCTGGATGGCGCTGTCAAGGCCATGCGCCGTTTTGTGCGAGATGCAGAAGCCGCACGCGAGTCGGATCTTGCAGCGCTGGACGCAGGCCCACTGCGCATCGCTCGCCAGCAGTTGCACCAAGCGTGTGGTGCGCTGGAAATGGTGGGCATGGGCCCTCCAGCTTTGGTCCTGCGCGCCATGGAGTCGGCAGTCCAGAAGTTCGTTCAACGGCCTGAGACCTGCAGCGACGATGCTGCCGCAGTGATTGAGCGTGCGAGCTTTGCGCTGATCGAATACCTGGAAACCGTTCTGGCTGGCAAGGCAGCGTCGCCTGTCGCGTTGTTTCCCCAGTACCGCGATGCCCAGGCCCTGGCAGGGGCAGACCGTGTCCATCCGGCCGATCTGTGGCCCGTGGAACGCCGGTTTCGCGAGCCCGAGGGGGCTGTTGCAGCCACGCCGCTGCCCTACGGGCCTGAGGCGCGCGCTCGCCTGGATGCGGCAGTTCTAAGAATCGTCAAATCCGGCGATCTCAGGGCTTCGTTGAGTTTGCGGGATACCTGCCTGGGATTTGTGGCATCCCAGCAAGACCGCCAGTCCCGCGCTTTCTGGAAGATATGCGCTGGCTTTTTTGAGGCTTTCGGCTCCGGCCTTTTGCCTGCAGACGTCTACGTCAAGCGTGTGGCATCCCGCGTGCTGATGCAGTACTCCACCCTTGCCAAGGGTGACACGACGATTGCAGACCGCTTGGTTCAGGATCTGCTGTTCTTCTGTTCGCAAGCCAAGCCAGCCGAATCCAATGACAGTGCGGCTCCGTCTTTGCAGGCGGTCCGGCAGGCTTTTGCCCTTGATCGGTTCAAGCCGGTGGACTATGAAGCAGCCCGTTTTGGCAGGTTTGATCCTGCCATGCTGGCGCAGGCACGCAAGCGAATAGCTGCTGCCACGGAAACCTGGTCTGCCCTGGCGGGCGGCGACCGCAACAAGCTCAAGCCAGCGGCGGACCAATTCAGTCTGGTATGCGACTCGCTGCGCAAGCTGCACCCCGGTAGCGAAAGCCTCGCTCAGGCGCTGACCCGCGCGCTGGAATCCACCACTCGATCGGGTGAACCTCCCTCGGCCGCGCTGGCCATGGAAGTAGCCACCTCGGTCTTGTATCTGCAAGCAGCCTTTGAAGAGCTGGATGCGGACGGCAATCAGATGGAAATCCGCGCGGGCCGACTGGCAGAGCGCCTGGATGCGGTGGGGGCGGGCGCAGAGCCAGAACCTCTGGAGCAGTGGATGGAGGAGCTGTACCGCAGGGTCAGCGACAACCAGACCATGGGCAGTGTGGTGGACGAATTGCGCTCCACGCTCGGCGAGGCGGAAAAGGCGCTGGACCAGTTCTTCCGCAGCCCGCAGGACACTGCAGTCCTGGCAACCGTACCGGGGCATCTTGCCCAAATGCGCGGCGTGCTGTCGGTGCTGGGGCTGGATCAGGCATCGCTCGCCGTGGTTCGCATGCGCGACATGGTGGAGCGTTTGCTCATCAATGAAGTCCCCGAATCAGACCGCCAAGGCGTGTTCGAGAAACTGGGCAACAGCTTGGGCGCCCTGGGCTTCCTGATCGACATGCTCAGCTACCAGCGCACCATGGCGCGCAAGCTGTTTGTGTATGACGAGGAACTGGGCGAGTTGCGCATTCTCACGGGCAAGAGTCGGCCGCGTGCCTCGGATGCTTTGGAAGAGACTCCTGCCAAGCTGGAGGAGCGGTCGGCCGTTCCCCTGCCTGACGTCGTGCCGCGTTTTCCTGTGCAGGAACCACTTAGCGAGCCGACCGATTTCGGTTCGCTGCCTTCGTTGCCGGACATGCCCGCAGTGGCTGCCGCTGAGCCATTGGCTCCTGTAGAGCCGGATTCGCTGGCCCCTGATATTTCGTTCGATCTGCCCGCTGTGGCAGGCGGCGAGCCGGCGCCCTTGCCCCTGGCTGCGGCAGCGCCCGCACCCGCCCCTGCGCAGGTGCCGGAGATCGAGGACGAATTGCTGGAGGTCTTCCTGGAAGAGGCGCGCGAGGTTGTAGTTAATGGTCTGGCTGCGATCGAGGTGCTGACGGACGATCCGGGCAACCTGAGTGAGCAGACCACGCTGCGGCGTGCCTTCCACACGCTCAAGGGCAGTTCGCGGATGGTGGGGCTGAACGATTTTGGCGAGGCCGCCTGGTCGATGGAGCAGTTGCTCAATGCCTGGCTGGCTGAGCAAAAGCCGATGCACCCTGGCTTGCTGCAGCTTTCTTCCGACGCGTTGCGGGCCTTCAGCCGCTGGGCGGACGACATTGCGGCGGGCCAAGCCTCTGGCTGGCAGCCGGACGCGTTCCGGCAATCTGCGGATGCCATGCGCCTGGACGGAACCCTGTTGCCGCTGGTGGTGCCGTCTGCCGACGGAGAAGCCCCGGTCCTGGCTGAAGTGGCAGTTGAGCCTGAGGTGTTTGTACTGGATGACCTGCCTCCTGAGGTGCCCGCGCCAACGGTTGCAGAAGTTCCGAAGGTCGCGGAAGAAGAGCTGGCGATGCCGGACTTCGAAGCCACCGAAATTTTCGACCATGTGCCCGAACTGCCGGCAGAGGCGATCGCTCCAGCCCCCGAGGTGGCCGAGGAGATCGATTTCTCCGTGTTCGCCGCTGCGCTCAATGAGGCGCCTGCTGCTCCTGAAGCTATCGCCCCCTCTAGTGTCGACTTTGTTCTGGATCTCGAACTCCCAGACCTGGAACCTGTCGCGACCGCTCCTGAGGTGGATGCTCTGTCGCAGGCACCCGTGGTGCCCGACGAACCTGCAGTGGTGGATGGGGCCTTTGTTCTGCCTGTCGAGTCGCTCGATGACATCGAATCCCATGAAGTGCCGAGCGGGACAGAGCCCGAGCCCCTGCTGCTCAGTGCCGATGGGTCGGAATCTGTGGGTCAGGATGTACCGGCCGAAGTCGTAGAAGCCGCAGAGGCTGTGGCCTTTGAGGCTGCCTCTGAAGTGCCGCAGGCCATCGAGGCCGTGCCGCAGGAGCCGGAAGACAGCGCCAGCGATGAAGCGGTGAAGGTCATTGACACCCTGCGCATTGGCATCCCGCTCTATAACGTTTATCTGAATGAGGCCGACGAGTGGTCGCGCCGATTGGTGACCTGCCTGCAGGAATGGTCGCTGGAGCTGCACGAACCTCTGCCCGATATGGCCGTGGCATTGGCGCACTCGTTGGCGGGCAGCTCCGCCACGGTGGGGTTCAATGCCCTGTCAGAGATGGCCAGGGTGCTCGAACACGCGCTTCAACACGTGACGCTGCAGTCTGGCGGCACACAGGAGCAGGCCCAGGCCTTCATGGCAGCGGCGGAAGATATCCGTCGTTTGCTGCACCAGTTTGCAGCAGGTTTCCTCAAGGAGCCAAGTCAGGAGGTGTTGGAGCAGCTGCGCCAGATCCTGCAAACCGAGGTGGACAACACCTTGTCACCGCCTGAAGAGGAGGCTGCAGACGAGTTGTTGTCTGTGCAGGGCCAGACTGCGCCGGTGGAAGCAGAAGTGGCGCAGACACTGCCACCTGTCGAACTCGAGCCGGACCTGCAAGCCATACCGGAGCCTGCAGCCGTTGTGGAGCCCAAAGGGCATGTGGCCCCTGCTTTGTCGGCCGTCATCCACGACCACGATCAGCGTGTTGATGACGCGATCGCCCATGCTGTGGCGCTCGGCTCGGATGTGGATGACGATATCGATGCGATTGACGTTATCGACCCGGATCTGTTCCCGATCTTTGAGGAAGAGGCTGCCGAGCTGTTGCCACAGCTTGGTGGTGCGCTACGCCAATGGGCCTCGCGCCCCGACAACCTTGGTGCCCGCAGTGAAGTGCTGCGTGCGTTGCACACCCTCAAGGGAAGTTCGCGCCTGGCAGGTGCCATGCGCCTCGGTGAGATGGCCCACCGGCTGGAATCCGCCATCGAGCAGCTTGACGCTGAGACGGTGACATCCGATCAAATCGAGCCTTTGCAGGGTAGTTTTGACGGCCTCCAGGCGAACTTTGATGCGCTGCGTGCGATTGGCCAGGGGCCCGCCGATACGGTGGTTTCTCTACCCGTTGAAACACCGCGCAGCCAGCCTGAAGCCTCCGAGGCCCCATCAGCTCCAGTGCCAGCAGCTGTACCCGCGTCTGCCGTGTCCTCTGCTCCAGCGGTGCGCCTGCCTGGTCCTTCGCAGCTCGCGCCTTTGCGTGTTGCTGCTAACCAGTCGGTGCGTGTGCGTGCCCAGTTGCTGGACCGGTTGGTCAATCAGGCGGGTGAGGTGATGATCAGCCGCTCGCGCCTGGATGTGCGGCTGGGTCAGTTCCGCAGCTCGCTGACTGACCTGTCGGGCAATTTGGACCGTCTGCGCCAGCAATTGCGGGACATCGAGCTGCAAGCTGAATCGCAGATGCAGTCGCGCCTGGCCCTGTCGAAGGACTCGGCGGCGGGCTTTGATCCGCTGGAGTTTGACCGCTTTACCCGTGTGCAGGAGCTCACACGCATGATGGCCGAGTCGGTGAACGACGTGGCCACCGTGCAGCGCAACCTGCAGCGCGCGATGGAAGGTGCCGAAGACGACCTGATTGCCCAAGGCCGCCAAGCACGGGAGCTGCAGCGCGACTTGCTGCGCACCCGTATGGTGGAGTTCGAAGGCATTGCTGAACGTCTGTATGCCGTGGTGCGCCAGGCCTCCAAGGAAACCAACAAGCAGATCAAGCTCGACATCACCGGCGGCTCCATTGAGATGGACCGTGGTGTACTGGACCGCATGACCCCCGCGTTCGAGCATCTGTTGCGCAACTGCGTGGCCCATGGCATTGAAGATCCGCAGGTGCGCACGGCCGCAGGCAAGCCTGCATCGGGCACGATCACTGTGGAGTTGCACCACGAAGGCAACGACGTGTCGGTGGAGTTCCGGGATGACGGTGCCGGACTGAACCTGCCCCGTATCCGTGAAAAGGCGTTGGCGCAGGGCATTGTGGCGCCCGATACCGAGTTGAGCGATGCCGAAGCTGCCAACCTGATTTTCATGCCCGGGTTCTCCACGGCTTCCGAGGTGACCGGCTTGGCAGGGCGTGGTATTGGCATGGACGTGGTGCGTGCCGAGATCAATGCACTGGGCGGTCGGATCGAGACCTCGACAGAAGCTGGCAAGGGCGCGGCCTTCCGCATGGTCCTTCCCTTGACCACGGCGGTGACGCAGGTGGTGATGCTGCGCGCGGGTGACCTCGCGATCGGCGTGCCGGCCAACGTGGTCGAGATCGTTCGGCGCACGTCTGCGGCAGACCTGGAGGTTGCATACCGCACGGGCCATTTTGATGACGGCATGGAGCAACTGCCTTTCTTCTGGGCTGGAGCGCTCCTGCAGGCTTCTTCCCGCAGCAACGAGCCTGCTGGAAAGACGCGCCCTGTGGTGATCTTCCGCAGCGCATCGCAGCGCATCGCCATGCACGTGGACGAAGTTCTGGGCAACCAGGAAGTCGTGGTGAAGAACCTGGGTCCGCAACTGTCCCGTTTGCCCGGCTTGGCCGGCATGTCGGTGCTGGCGTCGGGTGCTGTGGTGCTGATCTACAACCCCGTGGCGCTGGCGACGGTGTATGGCGATCAGGTGCGTGCCGCCAGCGCCGGTCTGCCTTCAGTGCTGGAGGCCGATGGCTCTTCGGGTGCGGGCAAGTCGGTCGTCTCGCCCCAATTGGCGGGCCCCAGCCAGGTGCCTCTGGTTCTGGTGGTGGACGATTCGATCACGGTGCGCCGGGTTACGCAGCGTTTGCTGCAGCGCGAAGGCTATCGTGTGGCGCTCGCGGCCGATGGCTTGCAAGCGCTGGAGCGTCTGCAGGAAGAGCGCCCCACCGTTGTGCTGTCCGACATCGAAATGCCACGCATGGACGGGTTCGACCTGGCGCGGAACATCCGTGCAGACGGTGCGCTGCGCGATCTGCCCATCATCATGATCACGTCGCGCATCGCTGAAAAGCACCGCGAGCATGCGATGGAGCTGGGCGTTAACCATTACCTGGGCAAGCCTTACTCCGACGAAGAACTGCTGAGCCTCATTCAGCACTACGCCCGCATCGCGGCAACCGCAGAGGCCTAGACAGCATGCATGTGCACCACAGGTCTGCCTTGAACCGGCGGGCCTGTGGCCTGCCAATATTCCTGTTGGTGCGGGCCTTGGCCACGGCAGCTTCCCTTTGGAGGCGGTCCTGATGGAGCCAACGGCAACTGTTCCTTCTCCGGACCCTCGCCTCCTGGCTTGTCTGGCTGTGGTGGTGCGGGAAAGGGCCTCTGATCTATTCATCATGGCGGGTGCACCACCCACGCTCAAGCGGCAGGGCGTGTTTGTGGCCATGGGGCAGCAGCAGCTGTCCGCCGACGATGTCAAGCAGATGGCGTATTCCATCCTCCGCGAAACGCAGCGGCATGAGTTCGATGCCACCATGGAGTGCGACCTGTCCTTGCAGACCCCGGAGGGCGAGCGGTTTCGTGTGAATGTGCACCGGCAGCGTGGGCAGGTAGGCATGGTGATCCGCCATGTTATTGCCCAGATCCCCAGCCTGGCGGCGCTCGGCCTTCCGCCCGTGCTCCAGCAACTGGCGTTTCTCAAAGGGGGGCTGGTACTCACGGTAGGGTCGGCGGGTTCTGGCAAGACCACCACATTGGCCGCGCTGCTGGACCACCGCAATGCCCACACGGGCGGGCATATCCTGACGGTGGAAGACCCCATCGAATACCTTCATACCCACAAGAAGTCACTCGTGACACAGCGCGAGGTGGGGCTCGATACGCTGTCCTATGACGAGGCCCTGCGTCGCGCGATGCGGGAAGCGCCGAACGTGATCATGATTGGTGAAATCCGCGACCGGGCCACCATGCAGCACGCGCTCCACTATGCCGAGTCCGGCCACCTGTGTGTTTCCACACTGCATGCCAACAATGCGAACCAGGCGGTGCAGCGCATTGTGAATTTCTTCCCCGAAGACGCCCACCGCCAATTGCTCATGGACCTGTCCCTCAACCTGCGCGCTGTCGTAGCGCAGCGCCTGGTGGCGGGGCTCGCGGGTGGCCTGGTGCCTGCCACCGAGATCATGCTGCTCACGCCCTATGTGGCCGAGCTGATCCAGAAGGGGCAGATCGACGAACTCAAGACCGCCATTACCCGCAGCGCAGAGCAAGGCATGTGGAGCTTCGACCAATCCTTGCTGGCCATGGTCGAGTCCGGTGCCATATCGCCCGAAGAAGCGATTGCCAATGCCGATAACCGCACCGATGTGCGGCTGCGCCTTCGGCTGGCGGCGGGGGCGCCGCTGGGTGGTGAGGGCATGCAGATGAGCCCGGATGAGCCCGCTGGGCCCGACAGCGTTCCACCGCCTGCCACCCGCCGGTGAGTGCCGGGATCAGGCCGCAGCAGACTTTACGACCGCATACCGCTCCAGGGTGCGGTGCCGCGCTGCGTCGTGCTCCACCACCGGCAGCGGGTAGGTATCCCCCAGCCGCACTCCCGCATCCTGCAACTCCAGCGGGCGCGCCAGCCAGGGCGCGTGCAACGCCTTGGTAGGCAAACTCGCCAGCTGCGGCAGATAGCGGCGGATGAACTTGCCCTCGGGGTCGAACTTTTCACTCTGGCTCACGGGGTTGAAGATGCGGAAATAGGGCTGGGCATCGCACCCGCTGGAGCTGGCCCACTGCCAGCCACCGTTGTTGGCGGCCAGATCGAAGTCATTGAGGTGCGTGGCGAAATAGGCTTCGCCCCAGCGCCAGTCGATGCCCAGATCCTTGACCAGGAAGCTCGCCACCACCATGCGCAAGCGGTTGTGCATGTAGCCCGTCTGGTTGATCTGCGCCATGGCCGCATCCACCAGCGGGTAGCCCGTGCGCCCCTCACACCAGGCGGCAAACAGGGTGTTGGCCTCGGGGCCTGATTCCCACTGGATCGCGTCATACGCGGGCTTGAAACTGTGGCCCACCACATGGGGATGGTGGTGCAGGATCTGAAAGTAGAAGTCCCGCCAGATCAGCTCGCTGAGCCAGGTGGCGGCGCCCGGGTTGCCTTGCAGCATCAGCCCGTGCGCGGTGCGGGCCAGCAGGCGCGGCGAGATGGTGCCAAAACGCAGGTGCACGCTGAGGTAGCTGGGCCCTTTGACAGCTGGAAAGTTGCGCGTGTCCTCGTACCGCTCGATGCGGCCCAGGAAGTCGTTGAACAGCCGCAGCGCGCCGCTGGCGCCCGTGGGCAGATTGAGCTGCGATAGGGCCGTGGCCTCAAAACCCAGGCGTGCCAGGGTGGGCACCGCCTGGCAGTGCGCCTGCGGGCGCGGTGCCAACCGGTGTGCATGGCGCTCCACGGGGTAGCCGGTGAGTTGAAACGCATCCACCTTCTTGAGCCAGGCGTTCTTGTACGGTGTGAACACGCTGTACGGATTGCCGGTCTGCGTCAGCACCTCGCTGCGTTCCAGAATGGTGTGGTCCTTGAAGGTGTGAAATGCCCTTCCGGCAGCGGCCAACCGTGTGCGCACCAGTCGGTCGCGTTCCAGGGCCTGGGGCTCGTCATCGTGGTTGGCAAACACGGCCTGCACGCCCAGGGCGTTGGCCAGTTCTGGAATGGCATCACTGGCCACTGCATGCAGCACGATGAGGCCACCCTGTTCATGCCCGGAAAGCGTTCGCAGCGTTTCATCCAGCTCCACGAGCGACTCGCGGATGAACTCCACCCGCCGGTCAGCCCGGGGCAGGGCGTCGATGATCTCGCGGTCAAAAACAAAGGCGCAGTGCACCTCCTGGCATTGAGTCAGTGCGCGGTAAAGAGCGGCCTGATCGTTCGCGCGCAGGTCGCGGCGGAACCAGACCAGACCGCTGGGGTACGAGGGCTCGGAGGAGGGGGCCATGTTCACCGTTAAAATTGCCGAATGTCTTTCGATTCTGCGCCCATCAACCTGACGCATCACTTCCTGATTGCGATGCCCGGTCTGGAAGATGAGTCTTTCTCGCGCAGCGTCGTTTACCTGTGCGAGCACAGCGAACGCGGTGCACTCGGCCTCATCATCAACAAGCCTTCGGACATCACCCTCAAAGGCCTTTTTGACAAGGTGGACCTGTCCCTGCGGCGCGAAGATCTCACCCAGGAACCTGTTTTCCAAGGCGGCCCGGTGCAGACCGAACGCGGTTTTGTGTTGCATGAGCCCATGCTCATGGACAAGGCAGAAACCGATGAATCGGCATATGCCTCCACCATGACCATCCCCGGCGGGCTGGAGATGACCACCTCCAAGGACGTGCTCGAAGCGCTGTCCACGGGCGCAGGCCCGCGCCGCGTGCTCATCACGCTGGGGTATTCGTCCTGGGGTGAGGGCCAGCTTGAATCGGAGCTGGCCGAGAACGCCTGGCTCACCGTGGCGGCCGATCTGTCCGTGATCTTCGACACCCCTGTGCCCGAGCGCTACGACCGGGCCCTTTCGCTGCTGGGCCTCAAGGCCTGGATGTTGTCGCCCGAGGCGGGGCACGCATGACCGGCCTGCCCGTTCAGCCCGCCGTTCCTGCGCATTTCCAGACCTTTCTTGCTTTCGATTTTGGCCTCAAGCGCACGGGGGTCGCCACGGGCAACCGCATGTTGCGCAGCGCCACGCCGCAGACCACCATCAAGGCCGAGGGCGACGCCCGTTTTGTGCAGGTGGCGCAGCGCATCAAGGAGTGGCAGCCCGACGCCATCGTGATCGGCGTGCCCTACCACCCTGACGGCGCGAGCCATGAGAACACCGAGCGCGCGCTCAAGTTCGGCCGCCAGCTGCGCGGCCGCTTTGGTTTGCAGGTGTTCGAGGTGGACGAGCGTTACAGCACCACCGAAGCCATCGCAGGTGGCGCCAAGGATGCCGATGCTGCGTCGGCCTGCATCATCCTGGAACAGTTTTTGAGGAGTCTCCCATGACCACCCCCTCCCCCGGAGTGTCCGGCAGCCTGGTGCTTGATGCCGAGGCGCTGTACCGCGAACTGCTGCGCGGAGTGCGCAGCATGCTGACCCCCACCACGCGCCTGGCGGGCATTGCCTCCGGCGGCGCCTGGCTGGCCGAGCGCCTGCAAAAAGACCTGGGCCTCGAAGGGCCCGCAGGAGTGCTGTCGTCGGTGATGCACCGCGACGACTTCGCCCAGCGTGGCCTGTCGGCCAGCGCGCAGACCGCGCTGCCGTTCGATGTGAACGGTGCCGACGTGCTGGTGCTCGACGACGTGCTCTACACCGGCCGCACTATCCGCGCCGTGCTCAACGAACTGTTCGACTATGGCCGCCCCGCCAGCGTGCGCCTGGCCGTGCTGGTGGACCGGGGTGGGCGCGAGCTGCCGGTGCAGGCCGACTTTGCCGCCGCGCGTGTGGCCCTGCCTGCTGCCCAGTCGCTGGCCCTGGCGCGCGACGACAGCGGCACCTTCCAATTCCAAGTCAAAGAGGCCTGACCGTGCTGCACAAGCGCAACCCCCAACTCAACGGCAACGGCGAACTCATCCACCTGCTGTCCATCGAGGGCCTGCCGCGCGACATCGTCACGCACATCCTCGACACGGCGGCCAACTTCGTGAGCGTGAACGACCGCGAAGTGAAGAAGGTGCCTCTCCTGCGAGGCAAGAGCGTGTTCAACCTGTTCTTCGAGAACAGCACGCGCACCCGCACCACCTTCGAGATCGCGGCCAAGCGCCTGTCGGCCGACGTGCTCAACCTCGACATCGCGCGCAGCTCGGCCAGCAAAGGCGAATCGCTGCTCGACACCATCGCCAACCTGTCGGCCATGGCGGCGGATTTGTTCGTGGTGCGGCACAGCGAATCCGGCGCGCCGTACCTCATTGCCCAGCACGTGGCGCCCCATGTGCACGTGATCAACGCAGGCGATGGCCGCCACGCCCACCCCACGCAGGGGCTGCTGGACATGTACACCATCCGCCACTACAAGAAGGATTTCAGCAACCTCACCGTGGCCATCGTGGGCGACGTGCTGCATTCGCGCGTGGCGCGTTCTGACATCCACGGCCTGACCACGCTGGGCTGCGCCGAAGTGCGCGTGGTGGGCCCGCGCACGCTGGTGCCGTCCGACATGGCGCAGATGGGTGTGCGCGTGTGCCACACGCTCGAAGAAGGCATCAAGGATGCCGATGTGGTCATCATGCTGCGCTTGCAGAACGAGCGCATGAGCGGTGCGCTGCTGCCGTCGAGCCAGGAGTATTTCAAGAGCTTCGGCCTCACGCAGGAGAAGCTGCAACTGGCCAAGCCCGACGCCATCGTGATGCACCCCGGCCCCATCAACCGCGGCGTGGAAATCGACTCCGCCGTGGTCGATGGCAAGCAGAGCGTGATCCTGCCGCAGGTGACTTTCGGTATTGCGGTCCGTATGGCTGTCATGTCCATCGTTGCTGGTAACGAGGCATGACGCTTGGAATGAATGCTCCTGTTTTCATAGCTGCTAGCGCTTATCCAATATGCGCTAGCAGCCAATTTGGCTTGAAATCATGAAGATACTGATCCAGAACGGCCGTGTGATCGACCCCGCTTCGGGGCTTGACCAGACCTGCGACATCGCGCTGGCGGCAGGCCGCATCGTGAGCGTCAACCGCGTGCCGCCCGACTTTGCGCCCAACCGCACCATCAATGCTGCTGGCTGCATCGTGTTGCCCGGCCTGGTGGACCTGGCGGCGCGCCTGCGCGAGCCCGGCCACGAACACGAAGGCATGCTCGAATCCGAAATGGCTGCCGCCGTGGCCGGTGGAGTGACCAGCCTGGTCTGCCCGCCCGACACCGACCCCGTGCTCGACGAGCCGGGTCTGGTGGAGATGCTCAAGTTCCGCGCCGAGAAGCTGCACCAGGCGCGCCTGTTCCCGCTGGGCGCGCTCACGCGCAACTTGGCCGGCGAGGTGCTGACCGAGATGGCCGAGCTGACCGAATCTGGCTGCGTGGGCTTTGGCCAGGCCGAGGTACCGCTGGCCAGCACCCAGGTGCTCCAGCGCGCGCTGCAATACGCCGCCACCTTTGGCTACACCGTGTGGCTGCGTCCGCAAGAGATGCACCTGGGTAAGGGCGTGGCTGCCAGCGGCCCGCTGGCCACGCGGCTAGGCCTGTCGGGCGTGCCCGTGGCGGCCGAGACCATTGCGCTGCACACCATTTTTGAACTGCTCAAGACCACCGGCGCCCGTGTGCACCTGTGCCGCATCAGCAGTGCTGCGGGTGTCGAGTTGCTGCGCCGCGCCAAGGCCGAGGGCCTGAAGGTGACGGCCGATGTCAGCATCAACTCGCTGCACCTCACCGACGTGGACATCGGCTTCTTCGACAGCCGTGCGCGCCTGTCGCCCCCGCTGCGCCAGCAGCGCGACCGCGATGCGCTGAACGCCGCGCTGGCCGACGGCACCATCGACGCGCTGGTGTCTGACCACACGCCGGTCGATGAAGACGCCAAGACCTTGCCATTCGCCGAAGCCGAGCCCGGCGCCACGGGGCTGGAGCTGCTGTTGTCGCTCGCGCTCAAGTGGTCGCAGGACAGCGGTGTGCCCCTGCAGCGTGCGCTCGCCACCGTCACGTCCGAACCCGCGCGCGTGCTCGGCAGCGCCCTGGGCACACTGCAGGCCAGCGTGGGCCAGATCGTGGAAGGCGGCGTGGGCGATTTGTGCATTTTGGATCCGCAGGCCGCGTGGACCGTGCAGGACGATGCGCTGCGCAGCCAGGGCAAACACACCCCGTTCTCGGGCTACGAACTGCCTGGCTGTGTGCGCATGACCCTCGTCGGTGGCCAGGTGGCTTTTGACCGGGGTTGAGGTAGTGCGACGCTGCGAGGCCCTGCGGTGAAGTCTTTGCGTGCCTGCTGGCGCCTGCTGCGCCTGCTGGGCCACATTGTCAAAGGGCTCGCCATCGTGGCGTTGCGTTTTCCAGCGCTCTCGCCGGACCAGCAGCATGCCCGGGTGCAGGTGTGGTCGCTGCAGCTGCTGGCGCACCTTGGCATCAGCCTCCGCATCTTGGGTCAGCCCCCGCTCACCGGCCCGGTGATGCTGGTGGCCAACCACATCTCGTGGCTTGATATCCCGGTGATGCACGCGGCGCGGCATTGCCGCTTTGTCTCCAAGTCCGACGTACAGGGCTGGCCGCTGATCGGTACCCTGGCCACGGCCGCAGGCACGCTCTACATCGAGCGCAGCTCGCGCCGTGATGCGCTGCGCATGGTGCGGTCGATGCAGGAGGCGCTGGAGCGGGGCGAGGTGCTGGCCGTGTTCCCTGAGGGCACCACGGGCGATGGGCGCGAGATGCTGCCTTTTCACGCCAATTTGCTGCAAGCCGCTGTGGTGGCGCAGGCGCCGGTGCAGCCCGTGGGCCTGCGTTTTGCCGACAAGGCCACGGGTGCCACCAGTTTTGCGCCCAGCTACATCGGCGACGAAACCCTGGTGGGCTCCATCTGGCGCACGCTGTGCGCCCCGCCCATCGAGGCTGTGGTGCATTACGGCCCCCCCGAGCTGGCGGGCGAGCGCGACCGCCGTACCTGGACGCAGCACCTGCACGATACGGTCGATCAGTTGCGCAAAGCCTGAGCTGGCGCTCTGGGGGCAGGGGGTGGTTTCCGTGGGCAAAAGCGTGCATATTCCACGTTTGCAGCCGCGCGGTCTGCACATCCGATCTCTATTGCACGCAATTTCCCGTATCGTCCGCGTCTTTCGCCTGCAAGCGCTTGCAAATGCGTGGGCAGGCTCATCCACACTGCCGGGAGGGCACCATGAACCTGATTGAGCGCGCCAAGAGCCTTCTTCTGCAACCCAAGGACACCTGGGTCACCATTGAGGCCGAGAGCACCGACGCCGCCACCCTGTACACCCGCTACGCCATGATTTTGGCCGCCATTCCGGCAGTCTGCGGTTTCATTGGCATGTCGCTGATCGGTTTTGGGGGCTTTGGCGTCACCATCCGCGTGCCCTTTGTCTCGGGGCTGGTGAACATGGTGGTGTCGTATGTGCTCAGCCTCGTTGGCATCTTCGTGCTCGGGCTCATCATCGATGCGCTGGCCTCCACCTTTGGCGGCCAGAAAAACTCCATCCAGGCCCTGAAGGTGGCGGTGTATGCCAGCACGGCGGCCATGCTGGGCGGGGTGTTCAGCCTGCTGCCTGCACTATCCATGCTGGGCCTGCTGGCGGCTTTGTACTCTATCTACCTGCTCTACACCGGCCTGCCGGTGCTCATGAAAAACGCCCCCGACAAGTCGGTGGTCTACACCGTGGTGGTCATCATCGCGGCCATTGTGATGGGGGTGGTCATCGGCGCCGTCAGTGCGCTCTTTCTGCCCCGTGGCGGAGCGATGTTTGGCGGGGCCGACGCGCCCGCCATCACGATGAATACGCCGGGCGGCAAGGTGTCCATCGACACCGCCGGCCTGGAGGCCGCAGGCAAGAAGATGGAAGAGGCCGCCCGCAAGATGGAAGAAGCGCAAAAGAGCCAGGACCCCGCCGCCATTGCCGCTGCTGCTGGTGATGCAGCCAAGGCCGCCGCAGGTGCGCTGGGGGGTGGCCAGGCCATTGCGGCGCAATCGCTCAAGGCGGCACTGCCCGAGAAGCTCGCCGGCCTGCCGCGAACGGGCTTTGATGTGCAGGACGGTGCCGCCCTGGGCCTGCCCACCAGCCAGGCCAGTGCGCAGTACGGCAGCGATGACAAGCAGGTGCGCCTGGAGATCGTGGACATCGGTGGCCTGGGGCAGATGGCGGTCATGGCCATGGGCATGGCCCAGGGCGAAAAAGAAGACCCAACGAGCGCCGAGAAGACTTGGCAGGAGGGTGGCCGCACCCTGCACCAGCGCTATGAAAAGGACGGCAGCCGTGCCGAGTTCAAGACCATCCTGAAAAACGGCCTGGTGGTCAGCATTGAGGGCGACAACATGGGTGTGAAGGATCTGCGGGGCTTCATGTCGCAGGTGGATCTCAATGCCCTGGAAAGCCTGCAGCGCAAGGGCAAATCCTGAAGGCTGCAGTGCGCCGTGGCGCAATGTTGCATCAAAAATAATAGCAGCCTGCGCTTTATAGATAACCGCTAGAGCCTATTTTTGCCTAGATGGTGGTTCCCTGTTCGCGGGGGAACGTCACCACATGGTCCACCTGGGCGCGGATGCCTATCCACTCGCCCAAGGCGTGGTCGTGGTGGCTAGGCACATGCGCCAGCACCGTGTGGCCGCTGGCCAGGCGCAGCGTGTACAGAAACTCCGAACCCCGGAACGACTTGCGCACGATCTGCGCCTGTACGGGGGCATGGTCGTCGTGCACGATGTCATCCGCACGCAGCAGCACATCACATTCGCCACCGGGGTAGCTGCTGGGCAGGGGGCATTCTTCCAGGTCGGTCAGCTCGCCCAGCGGCGTCTGCGCCACCACGTTGTTGCCGCGCTGCAGCAGCGTGGCAGGGGCGAACACGCCATGGCCGATGAAGTCGGCCACAAACCGTGTGGCGGGGCGGTGGTACAGGGTGTACGCATCGTCCCACTGGTGCAGATGGCCTTCGTGCATCACGCCGATCACGTCGCCAATGGCAAAGGCCTCGAACTGGTCGTGCGTCACAAACAGGGCGGTGGCGCCAGCGGCTTTCAGAATGCCGCGCACCTCGTGGGCCAAGCGCTCGCGCAGGTCCACGTCGAGGTTGGAAAACGGCTCGTCCAGCAGCATGAGCTGCGGGCGTGGTGCCAAGGCCCGAGCCAGGGCCACACGCTGCTGCTGCCCGCCAGAAAGCTCGTGCGGAAAACGGTTTTCGCTGCCCTCCAGCCCCACCAGTTGCAGCACCTCTGCCACGCGCGCGGCCTGCTCGGCACGGGGCAACTGGTGGATGCCAAACGCCACGTTGCGGCCTACCGACAGGTGCGGGAACAGCGCGTAGTCCTGGAACACCATGCCAATGCGCCGCAGCTCGGGCGGCACGCTGAGCGTGGCGCTGCTGACCACACTTTTGGTCAGACGGATCTCGCCGCCCGTCACGGGCTCCAGCCCTGCCACAGCGCGCAGCAGCGTCGTTTTGCCGCAGCCAGAGGGGCCGATCAGCACACCGATATCGCCTGCATGCAGGCCCAGCGTGACGCCTTCCACCGCCGCGTTGGGGCGGCCTGCGTAGCGCACTTCGAGTTGGGAGACCTCTAGAAACATCGCCTGATTCTAGGCGGGCAGGGATGAATGCTTAAAATTCGCATTTGCATTCCTGATCGTTGCCCGGCCTGAGCCTGCCAGCGGGTGTGCGCTTTCTTACTTTGCCGAGCCACTCGCCTTGCGCCGCACGCCATTTTCTGCCCTTCGCACCATCCCTTTGATCCTGTTCGCGGGGTTTCTGGCGCTGCCCGTGCTGGCCGTGTTCGCGTCGTGGTTGCCCGTGGGGCAGGGCGATGCGCAGGCGGGCGCCATCCTGCGCGAGATGGCGGCCACCGTGTTGCCCGGCTATGTGTGGACCACCTTGTGGCTGAGCGTGCTGGTGGCCCTGGGCGCGGCCATTGTGGGCACGGGCACGGCGGCGGCGGTGACGCTGTTTGATTTCCCGGGCCGCCGCACCTTCGAGTGGCTGCTGCTGCTGCCCCTGGCCATGCCCGCGTATGTGACGGCGTATGCCTACACCGACTTTCTTCAGTACAGCGGCCCGCTGCAGGTGGGCCTGCGCAACACCTTTGGCCTGGAAGGCCGCCTGCTGCCCGAGGTGCGCAGCCTGGGCGGCGCGGTGTGGGTGTTCATCTTTTCGCTGTACCCGTATGTGTACCTGCTGGCGCGCACGGCGCTGGGTGAGCGCGCGGCGCACCTCATGGAGGCCGCGCGCCTGCTGGGCGCTCCGCTGTCGCGTCGCATCCGGGCGGTGGCGCTGCCCCTGGCACGCCCGGCAGTCGCTGCAGGCGTTGCGCTGGTGCTGATGGAAACGCTGGCTGACTTTGGCGTGGCCAGCTACTTCGGCATCCAGACCTTCACCACCGGCATCTACAAGGCTTGGCTGTCCATGGACAACCGCCTGGCCGCCGCGCAGCTAGCCACCATGCTGCTGGTGGTGGTGATGGCGCTGCTGCACCTGGAACATCGCGCGCAAAAGCGCATGCGTTTCGCTACGGGCGGCGGGCGCGCAGGCTCGGCCGAGGCACAGCCCCTGGCGCTGCGCGGCGCACGCCGCTGGGCCGCCTGGGTGGTGTGCGCGGTGCCGGTGGTGATGGGTTTTGTGGCCCCAGTCCTCTTCATGCTGCGCCCGTTGGCGGCCGACTGGTCGGTGCTGCCGTGGGAGCGTTTCATGGAATGGGCCTGGCACAGCGTGCGCTTAGGATGCATCACCGCCGCGCTGGCCGTGGTCATCGCCCTGGCGCTGGCATTTGCAGTGCGCCGCCAGCCCGACGCCATCACACGCGGCGTGGTGCAACTGGCCAGCGTGGGCTACGCCGTGCCGGGCGCCGTCATTGTGGTGGGCCTGCTGCTGCCCGTGGGCTGGCTGCAGGCGGCCATGCCACAGTGGGGCGTGGGTGCGTTGGTCACCGCCACGGCGTTGGGCATCGTATGGGCGTACCTGGTGCGGTTCTGCGCGGTGGCGCTGCAGTCCATTCAGAGCGGTTACGCGCGAATTCCCCCCAGCCTGGATGACTCTGCCCGCATGCTGGGCATGGGCAGCGTGGGCCTGATGGCGCGCGTGCATGGGCCGCTGCTCAAGCGGTCTACCGCTGCTGCCGCGCTGCTGGTGTTTGTGGACGTGATGAAGGAGCTGCCCGCCACCATGGTGCTGCGCCCCTTCAACAGCGACACCCTGGCCGTGGTGGCCTACCAGCTGGCGCGCGATGAGCGGCTGGGTGAGGCGGCGTTGCCGTCCCTGGCGCTGGTGGCCGTGGGGTTGGTGCCGGTGATCTTGCTGAGCCGGACGCTACGCAGCAAAGGGTGAGCGGCTGACATGCGGTACTGAATGGGTGGGCGTGCCCGCCCAAGGGCATGGTCCTCCAGCGTAGAAAACAAGCTGCCATGTGGCAGCTTGTTTACAGCCCAAGGAAAAGGCGCAGCGGCAGGCACCTCTGGCACCCTACCGAGGGTGCCCCGCAGTCTTTGGTACAGCCACCATGGGAGCGCACGCAGTTGCCGCAATGCCTGCATGAACGCGTCAAGGAACAGTCGGCGATTTCTCTCTACCTTCAGGAGCGGATTCAGCCAGCAGATGTACCTGGTGCGGTGTCACCCCCAGCAGATATTCTCGGTCCCCGTGCCGGACCAGGGCCACTCTCTCTCGCCCGCCAAGAGATATTTGCTGCACGACCTGCAGCACGGCTTTACCACTTTGATTCCGCGCGATGCCGGTACGCTGCAGCACCTTCAGAAGTATCCAGGCCAGGGCCAGCACGAATGCCAGTGCCAGTACGGTACCCAGCACTCCGGCCAGTGGGGCTGCGGGCGCGTCAGCTACGCCATATGGCGCAGTATTCGGGAGCACCACGCTGGCAGTGGTCTGGGGGCTCGTCACCTCGACCAATTGGGCAGGGGCAGTGCCTTCATAAGGCTGTGCGGTGTCTGTATGTGAATGCTTGTTCATGATGCAGTGTCAGTGGCCGCTCTGGATCGCCACCGTCTGGGAACATAGCGGGCAAAGCGGTTGGTTCTCCAGCGCCCGGGGGTGGCGGCTGCGCCCGCTGCGTCATGGGCCGTAGAGGGCGGGTACCGGGTCAGGTCTTCACCAGGAGCGGGGCGTCGAGGACGGCGCGGTTCTGACTCTGTGGAAGACTTCGCATGGGAGGTCTGCGAGGCACGTTCGAGTTCATAGCGCACATCTTGCGCCCACAGGATCACGGTCGCGATGATGTCGAACAGCTCCGCAGGAACGACGTCGCCGGGCTCTGTGTCGGCCAGCAATTGACGGGCGATTTCGATGTTGCGCAGTACGGGAACGCCGGCCTCCTGCGCGGCGGTTCTCATGGCCAGAGCATCATCGTCCTGTGCCTTGGCAATGACCGTGGGCACCGGGCATCGGTCGCGGTGGTAGTCGATGGCAATCGCGACATGGGTGGGATTGACCACCAGCACATGGGCGCTAGCTGCCGCCTTGTTGGCGCCTTGCTGAGCCCACTCCTGCTGCAGCTGCTTGCGATGGCCCTTGAGATGCGGGTCGCCTTCGGCGTCCTTCATTTCCTGGCGTATGTCGCGCATGCTCATGCGCATCTTCTTCATGAAGCTGTAGCGTTGCCATGCCAGGTCCAGCGCCGACACCAGGAGAAACGCGCCCGTGACCCATGCCAGCAGCGTCCAGCTGGCTTGCCAGAGAGCCGATCCCACGGCCTCTGGCTTCGCGCGCGCAAGCAGTGGCAGATCGGGCAGCAAGTCCTTCAGCGCAATCCAGGCAATGACGGCCACAAGCACGGTCTTGAGCAGTGACTTGAGCAGCTCGACCAGGTTGTCCAGCGAGAACATGCGTTTGAGGCCGCTGGCGGGGTTCAGGTGTTCTGCCTTGGGCCAGATTTTCTCCATCGTCAGCACAGGGCCGGTCTGCAGAAACTCCACCAGGACGCCGACCACCGCAACGGGTACCACCACCAGCCCCACCAGCAACAGCAACGTGCGCAGCGCTTGCCGCCCCAGTTGGGCGAGTGCCTCAGGAAAAGGGATCTGCAATCCCCACAGGCTCAGTTCAATCAGTGACGTCATCTGCTGCCCCACCATCGGCAAGGCCACCGTGGCTAGCAACAGCACGGTCAGCAATGTTGCTGTCGCTGTAAGGTCCTTGCTCTTGGAAACCTCGCCCTTTTTGCGGGCGTCCTGAAGCTTCTTGGGTGTCGGCTTTTCTGTCTTGTCGCCACTGTCGTCTTGACCGGCCATGTGCGGAGAGTCCTGTTGGAAATCGGGTGGGGCCGCAGGCCGTGCTGGCCCTGGGCTCAAGGCGCTGCAGCATCACGGGGAAGCTTGGCAGCGGTGCACAAAACTGAAGTGTCGGGCAGTGTGCCAACGGTCACATGAATGTTGAAACAGGATGCAAGCGAAAGCACGTGCCCGCAATGGGCGTGCGTTGCATCTGTGTTTCGTTGCTGACAAATGGATACGTGAAGCAGCACGTTTTGCCACAAATTCGACAGGCTGAGCGGAAACACTAGCTCTACCTTGTTGCGTTCGTGTCTGAGTCTGCTTCTAAAAGCGAAAGTCTGTTTGTGCGTTCCCCATCGTCTCATCGTGTTCATCTGCTTGCCCGGCGTTTGTTGGTTCGGCCCTTGGCGAGGCTCCCTGGGATGTGGTTCCTCATGGGGACTTGCGGACTGGGCCTTGGGGGCCTGACCCACGCTGCACCTGGACCTGCGGTCTTGGCGCCAGCGCCGACAGCCGCATGTGCCGTCGGGTGGGATCAGTTGTTGACACCCGCGCAACGGGACGCCGAAGCGCTTGTTCGCGGTTGCCAAGTGTCTGCCGCCAAATCCAGCAAACCAGTTCTGGCTGCGCAGATGGGGTTGTATCGCCACACCTCGTCGCGTCTGTTGCCTGTCGGTGCAGGCGCCCGCACAGCGCAGCCAGCCATGACCGGCAAGCTCCCGCCCCGCACAGCCATGCCATCGCGCAGCCCCGACGCCCAGCCCTTGCGAACCAGCAGCCCCGTCGGGCTGGCACCTTTGGTAGACCGCACCGCGCAGGAGCACGACATCGACCCGTTGCTGTTGCACTCCATCGCTCGCGTGGAGTCCCGTCACCAGCCCGATGCCATCTCGCATGCAGGAGCCCGAGGCTTGATGCAGGTGATCCCCCCGACCGCGCGCCGTTTTGGCGTGGAGGGCGCAGAGCAACTGCACGACCCGCAGACGAACCTGCGGGTGAGCGCCCGGTACCTCAAAACCTTGCAGCAGCGATTTGGCAATGACTTGGAGTTGGTGCTTGCCGCCTACAACGCTGGTGAGGGCGCCGTAGAAAAGCACGGACGCAAAATCCCACCCTACCGCGAGACTCAGGACTACGTCCGCAAAGTGCTTGCCGAATACGTGCTGCTGCGCGGGGTCAGCGCCAGGCAAGCGGGCCATGCCTTCACAGGGAAAGACTCGCTGTGAATTTGGCTAGCTATTTCCGGTCGGCCGCGCGTGCCGACCGCAGTGGTGGCGGGCTCGCGCGGTACACCGACATCGCCTTGGTGGCTGGCATCGTGGCCATCATCGCGCTCATGATCGTGCCGCTGCCGACCTGGGCCCTTGACACCCTCGTGGCCGTCAACATCTCGGGCGGGGTTTTGCTGCTGCTGCTGGCCATCTATGTGGCCAATCCGCTCGAATTTTCCGTGTTCCCCAGCGTGCTGCTGATCAGCACGCTTTTTCGGCTGGCGCTGTCGATCGCGACAACCCGCATGATTCTTCTGCACGGCGAAGCTGGCCACATCATTGACACGTTTGGGAACATGGTGGCGGGCGGCAATCTCGTGGTGGGCCTGGTGGTGTTTCTCATCATTACCGTGGTGCAGTTCATCGTCATTGCCAAAGGCTCGGAGCGCGTGGCTGAAGTCGCCGCGCGTTTCTCGCTGGATGCCATGCCTGGCAAACAGATGTCCATCGACTCGGACCTTCGCTCAGGCCTGATCGACAAGGACGAGGCCCGGCGTCGCCGTCGCCAACTGGAAAGCGAAAGCAAGCTCAACGGCAGCCTTGACGGCGCCATGAAGTTTGTCAAAGGCGATGCCATCGCGGGCATCATCATCATCATCATTAATCTGCTGGGAGGGCTGGCCGTGGGGGTGCTCCAGCAGGGAATGCCCATGTCGGCAGCGGCCATCAAGTACTGCATCCTTGCCATTGGTGATGGCATGGTGACGCAGATCCCCGCATTGCTGGGGGCCATGTCCGCAGGTCTGCTGGTGACGCGCACTACAGACGATGAGCATGACAAACATCTGGGCGACGCCATTGGTAGACAACTGACGGCCAAGCCCCGCGTGTTGCTGGTGGCCGGTGGCCTGAGTTTTCTTTTCGCGGCCGTGCCTGGCTTTCCCGCCGTGGTCTTTGGTCTGCTGGGTCTTGTGTTCTTTGGGGTTGGGGCCATGCTGACGCCCGCGTGGCGGGAGCGCTGGGAACGCTGGATCGGGCCGAAGCTGGTGGCTGTGCGCCGCAAGCCCGCGCACGCCCCCGAGTTGATGTTCACCGATGCCATCCCGGTGCGTCCCAACGTGCCCCTCCTACTTGAGTTGCCTGCCGGGCACCTGCGCGGCGAAGACAGCCGTGACCTGCTGCACGGCCTTGAAGGCGTGCTCGACCATTTTCAGCTGCACCTGGGCCTGCGTTTGCCGCGCATCGATGTGCACATGGTGCCCGCGCGACCTGCTCAGACGCCGGCGCCAGCGGTGCCGGGGTCCAGCGCACTGGCCCTCGAACCAGCCGCGCCAGCGCCTGCTTGGCGCCTGATGGTGCACGAGGTGCCGGTTGCCCAGGGCGACATGGTGGCCGACGGTGTTGCGGCGGCACTGGCCACGGCCGTGCGGGAAGCTCTCCGTCGCAACGCCGCGCTGTTCTTGGGCACGCAGGAAACCAACCTCTTGCTGACCCGTGCCAGCGCCGACCTGCCCGATGTGGTCAAGGAAACCCTTCGTGCTCTGCCTCTGGCACGGGTGGCTGAAATCCTGCGTCGCCTTGTGGAAGAAGAGGTGGCCATCCGCAACCTCCGCGACATCCTGGAGACCCTCGCCGATGCGGCCCAGCGGGAGAAAGATGTGTTCGCTCTGACGGAACTGGTCCGGATCGGACTCAAGCGCCAGCTGTGCTATCGCTACGCGCCGACCGGCCGCCTGGGCGCGCTGCTTATCGATCCCTCCGTCGAGGAGCTGCTGCGATCCGCTGTGCGGGTCAACGGCGGGGTGCAGCAGCTGGCGCTCGATCCTGCGCAAACCACGCAGTTGATTCAGAAATTCACGCAGGCCATCGCACATCACCGGCCAGCAGCCATCGTGACGGCGGTGGACATTCGCCGCCACGTACGCAAGTTGATCGAGATCGAGTGCTTTGACACTCCAGTGCTCAGTTACCACGAATTGGTTCCGACGCTGCACCTGGGCGTACTGGCCCATGTCGGAAAAGACGACGCCCCCATGTTGCAGGGGGCGTCGTAGTAAGTCGGTCGGCAGTCGCCGACTGTTTTCAGGCGGAGTCTGTTCTTCAACAGCCTCGCCGATGAGCGTATGCGCTGATACCAACAATGAGTTCAAACAAGGGAGTGAGAATGGGAGTAGTAGCTAAGGGGAACTGGAGTCCGTTGCTGTCGGGGCCAAAGGCGGGCGCGTGGCGCGCCTGGGCGGCAGGCTGTGCGTTGGGTTGGGCGTTGTGCGCCACGGCGGTGCAGGCCTCGCCCATTCCTTTCGGGGAGAGACAGGTCGATATGACCGTGCGAGAGCAGCCGATTGCGGCGTTCTTGCAGGACTTCTTCGGGACCATGGATGTACCCGTGTCGGTAAGTTCTGGTGTCAAGGGCGCGGTCAACGGAGTGTTCCGAGGTACGGCCGAAAAAGTGTTTTCCAGCATCCAGCGCTCATTTGGGCTCATGGCCTACTACGACGGCGCCGTCGTGCACGTGTACACACCGGCAGAGGTCACGACACGCACCTTTGCCATGCGCCAGGGAGATGCTCGCCAGGTCATCAATACCGCGCGTGACATGAACATCATGGACTCGCGCAACACCCTGCGTGTGAGCCAGAGTGGTGGGCTCATCGCCAGCGGAAACCGACGGTTTGTAGACTTGGTCGGCGAACTGGCTTCAGGTCAGCAAAGCCAGTCCACCACGCTGGCTCCCGTGGGTTTCAAGGTGTACTACCTGAAATACGCATGGGCCCAGGATGTGAGTGCCCAGTACGGCGGCACCGTCACGGTCATCCCTGGTGTGGCAAGCATCCTGCGTTCTTTGCTGACAGCCCAGCGAGGTAACCCGTCACCGGCACTGACGCAGTATCGGGGCGCCTCTGAGCCGGGTCTGCGCGGCCAGGGGCTGGCTCGACAAGGCACGCTGGGAGCCGCTGGTGCCAACCCCATGCAGGCCTCTGCCGAAACCGTGCAGCAAGCCTGGGGCGGCCGACCTGGAGCCGTAGGAGGTGTGCAGGTGGCCACCGTGGACGCTGCGTTGCTGGAAGGCCTGGGCGCGGCTTCGGTCGCGAACCAGGCCCGTGTGGAGGCCGATACCCGTCTCAATGCAGTGATCGTGCGAGACCTCCCGGAGCGTCTGCCTTACTACGACGAGCTCATCAAGTCGCTGGACATTGAGCCCCAGGCCCTGGAGATCGAAGCCACCATCATCGACCTGAGCACCGACAAGTTGCGTGAGATGGGTATCAACTGGCGCCTGAGTGGCGACCGCTATTCCTTCCTGTTTGGCAATGGCACCGCCAGCGACACCAGTCTGCTGGGCAGCACGCCGGTTCAGAGCATTACGCCAGCAGGCGAGGGCGGATTCATGTCCCTGGTGCTGGGCGGGCGCAACAACTTTGTGGCGCGAATCAATGCATTGCAGAACAAGGGCGTAGCCCGCATTGTTTCGAGCCCCCAGGTCATGACGCTGTCCAACGTCGAGGCGCTCTTTGACACCAACAAGAGTTTCTACGTGCGCGTGGCAGGTCGAGAGCAAGTCGATCTTTACAAGGTGTCGGCAGGGACCTCCTTGCGTGTCACGCCCCATGTGTTCCAGGAAGGCTCAGACGTGCGCATCAAGCTGCTCGTCCAGATCGAAGACGGCGGCATCAATGGAGCCAGCCAGGTTGATTCGATCCCCATCGTCGAGCGTTCCTCCATCAATACCCAGGCGCTGATCGGCGCGGGCGAGAGCCTGCTGATTGGCGGCATGGTCAAGGAGTCCAGCAGCGAAGGGGTTTCCAAGGTTCCATTCCTGGGCGATATCCCCCTGGCGGGCGCGCTGTTCCGCTCGAACAACGACCAGCAAGAGCGGGTGGAACGCCTCTTCCTCATTTCGCCCCGCCTCATCCCTGCACGGCGCGCGACCAATGCATCAGCACCCACGGGGCCACTGCGGCCCGGTGGCGCCGTGGCTGCCCCACCCATGCCTGTACTGGAGGAGACCACAACGTCTACCCGCAACCCCGCGACGGGCGATCCCAGGCCTGGCGTAGCCCAGGGGTTGGGTGAGCAGGCGCCGTGAACGAATCGAGCGAACGAGGCCCGCATGTCTGGGCCGAGGAGTACCGTGGAATGAGCACAGAAACTTTGTACGAACTGCGCGTTCTCAGCGGCGAGCAGCGTGGCGCATCTTCTGTCATTCAGCCTGGGCAGACGCTGCGCATCGGACAGGACTGGATCAATGAAGTCGTGCTTCAGAAGGCCGAAGGCGTTGCTGTGTTGTCGTTTTCGCCCACAGGCATCTTGGTGTTGCAGGTGCAGCAGGGCGGCGGTGCCGTAGCCCACAGGACGCTGGAGGCAGGCGCGCGCGCAGAGCTGGGCTTGTACGAGCCGTTCACTGTCGGAGGGATCCGGCTTGCCGTGGGTCAGCTCGGTGCGCAGCAATGGGCGCCGCTGTTCACCGACGCGGCACCAGACGGAGGTGCCACGTCGGCTACACCGCATGCGCAAGAGTCTGCTCCTGCTTCAGAAGCAGCCTCGGAGGCGCGTTCGCATGCTGGTATGGGTGCGTCTGCTTCGCAGGCCTCCTCTGCCGCAGCTACGCCAGCAAAGGACCCTGCAGCCATGGCGGCAGGCCAGACGTCCCCTTTGCAGCGCTGGCGCTCGCGCCTGATGCTGGGCGGCACCGCGTTGGTGGGCGTTTCTGTGTGCACCCTCACCCTGGCCTGGGCCATGGGGCCTTCCACCCTGAGTCCGCAAGAGCACGCCGCGAACATCCGCCAGACCCTGTCGCACCTGGGCATGCCCACACTGAATGTCGAGTCCCGCAGCGGGCAGCTGTACGTGACTGGGCACCTGGAGTCCCAGGCTGAAAAGACCCGACTGGAAAAGGCGCTTGCAGACCGTTCGCCCGCCCGGCTCTCGGTATGGGTCAATGAGCAGGTGGCAGCCAGTGTGGCCGAGGTCTATCGACTCAACGGCATCGCTGCGCAAGTGGAAGCTGCTGGTGCGGGGGTGGTGCGGGTGCGCACGGCGGTGTCTGATACGCGGCAGCTTGAGCATGTTCAGGCGTTGGCTCGCCGTGATGTGCCGGGCTTGCAGCAGCTGGCCGCTGTCAACGAGGCTCCCCCTACGCCGCCTCCGGCTGCATCGGCCATCCACGATCCTGGCAAGCGTGTCGCTGCCATCGTGCCCGGAGAGCCTGCCTACCTCGTCACCGTGGACGGCACCCGTTACTTCGAGGGGGCCATGTTGCCCAGTGGGCACCGCATTGTGGCCATCCTGTCCGACAAGGTGCAGATGGAACGCGAGGGCGTGGCCAGCGTCCTGTCGTTCTGAAGCCCCGCATCAACCGCTTCACCACCAGTGCATCTGGGCACCCAGGTGAGCCCACCGCACCACGTTTACCTCAAACCTTGAAACGTCACCGTGCCACATCGGTCCTCGGACCGACCCCTTGTTCAACCACCCCGCTGGCAATCACCGCCAGCACCACCTGCAAAGTAGGAGTCAGAGCATGAGCAATTCCATCAATCCGCTGGCCATGGTCGCCACCACTGGACTGAGCAGCTCCCAAAGCCGCAGCGGCAAAGGCGCTAGCTGGTTCGAGGTCATGGCCGATGCCTGGGGCAAGACCCTGGACGCCAAAGCGAGTGAAATCGAGGCCGCAGGGGATGCCCTGGCCGACGGCAACGACAAGCCTGCCCACATCACCCACATGACCATGCTGGCCCAACAAATGGGCTTCATGTCCAACAGTGCTCACACCTCCTTGCAATCGGTGGGCACGGCACTGGAAACCATGGCCCGCAAACAGTGATGTGGCGCTGACACCATGAACGCCACTACCACCATGGGCCTTTCGCTTTCGGGCGCAGACAGTGTCGGCGTCTCGGCGGGGCAGAGCCCCGTCCAAGCCGGCTATGGCATCTCATTGACCGACATGTCCGGCTTTCACGAGGCTATTGCGCGTGCAGAAGCGGGCGCGGGCAGCACGCTGCAGGCCCAGCCTGTGCAGGCAATGAGCGAGGGGATGCAGGCTCTATTCAAGCCGCTCGAACACATCAACGCCGAGGCGGTCTCGCTGGAGGAGCATGCGCAAGCGGCCATGGCAGCGGGCAACGACATGACACCGGGTGAGATGGTCATGCTGACCGTCCGGGCGCACGAGTTCCTGTTCCACAGCCAGCTCACCGCCAACATTGCCAACCGCACCTCCGACGGGCTGCAGCAACTGTTCCGCCAACAGGCCTGACCGCCTGCCTTGACCGCTATATCGCATGAGACCGCTACTTTCTGCCAGAACGCTTCTGCGCACCTGCCCCATCCCCGGGGCCAACGCCCACAAGGCCAGGACACCCTCCTGGCCCGCGCGGGTCCTCGTCACGGTCACGCTGGCACTCCTGGCCGCATGCTCTCAGCAGGAGCTTTATGGCCAGCTGACCGAGCGCCAGGCCAACGAGATGGTGGCCGTGTTGCGCAATGCGGGCCTGCATGCAGAAAAAGCGGCCTCGCGCGACGGCAAGGCCTTTGTCGTCAGCACCCGGCCTGACGACTTTTCTCGCGCTGTAGAGATCTTGCACGCCGGAGGGTTCCCACGGGACTCCTTCGACACCCTGGGCCAGGTATTCAAGAAAGAGGGCTTCGTGTCATCGGCACTCGAAGAGCGGGCCCGCTTCACCCATGCCCTGTCGCAAGAGCTCTCGGCCACGCTTTCCAGCATTGACGGTGTGGTGCAGGCACGGGTGCATGTCTCTGTGCCCGAGAAAAATCCCCTGTCCGACAAGCCCCAGCACTCGACGGCCTCGGTGTTCATCAAACACCGCCCCGGGGTCGACCTGAGCCAGCAGACGGGCAAGATCAAAGCCCTTGTGGTCAACGCCATGGAGGGGCTGCCCTACGACAACGTCACCGTTGCCATGTTCCCTGCCGAACCTATTCCACCTGCGGCCCCGCCGTCATTCCTGGGCGGTTTGTGGGCGCAGTATGGCGGCGTGGTCATGATGGTGGCGGGGCTGCTTAGCCTCATGGCGGCCGCCGTGGCGGCCATGGCCTGGTGGCAGCGCCGCCCTGCAGCCGCAGCAGCCTTGGCCGAGACCGGGCTGGCCTCCATGGTCGGCGCCGCAGTGGCACCGCTGCGCCGGGGCACCGCCGTTGCGGTCGAATCCCCCGCGCAGCCCCGTGTCGGCAGCGAGTCCTGAGATGCAGCCCGTGGACCTGGGTGAAGACTCGGCGTTGACCCATGTGGCCGCGCAGCGGCGCGCGCGGGCAGCGCTTGCGCGGCAGTTGCAGGCCGAGCCATTGAGCTGGCAGCAGCTCATGCTGTGTCCTCTGTGGGTGGCCGATCGCGCGCCGGCCCGCGATGCCCTCAGTGCCTTGTCTGGCATCTACTGGCTCAAGGCGTCGCTGCGTGCCTGCATCGACGGGCGGCAACTCGCACCCCTGTCGCGCAGTGTCGGGATCGGTCTCTTCCGTGCTGCCCTTGACGCTCCGGACACCCCGGAACTGCTGGCGCGGGCACCCCGGCCCCTGCTGCCGCCTGCCCACACGATCGTGTCGTACGTTCGTGCCTGGGGCCAGGCGATGCTGCTGTGGGGTTGCGTGCACGAACTTCAGGCGCGCCTAGCCCACCACCTTGGCTGGAGCGCCTCGCTGGCTTTGCTGCCCACGGTGGGCTCTCATCCGGCCTGGGCCCAGGCTGCGTTGCAGCAGGCACATGCGGCCGCACCGGCGCTGGCAGCACCCGCCAGTGTTACCCCGCAGACCGAGCCCGTAACCCCGTTGCCCACACCGTCATGAGTTACCTGCTCACCCTGCACCAAGACGCCACCCTGACCCTGGCCACCACGGAACGTACCGTGCCGGCGCAGCACGTTCAGGCGCTGGAGACCGCTCTGGACCTGGCCGCTGCGCTGCAAACGCTTACCAGTAGCGCCCGTGACGCGGCTGCGCAGGCGCAGCAGGCGGCCTGCGAGCAAGGCCACCGCGACGGTTTTGCCGCTGGGCTGGCACAGGCCCGCCAGGAAGCGGCGGGACAGATTGCAGCAGCGCTGCAATCGCTGGCGCAACAGCACCAGCACCAGCGTGAAGAACTGCGCAGCGCCCTCGTCACGCTGGCCACTGCTATGGTGCGCTGCATGGCTTCGGCACTGGCGCCCGATCAAGTGGTGACCGCCCTGGCGTTGCAGGCTTTTGAGCAGGTAGTGCCTCCTCAGCCCGTGCGCCTGCGCCTGCCCGCAGAGCTGGTCGAGCCCGTGCGCGCACAACTTGCCACGCGCGAATTGCCCATGCCTGTGCAATGTCTCGCCGACACAGAACTTCACGGACTGGACTGTGTGGTGGAGTCCCAGGCTGGTGCGTTGCTGGCCGGGCTCGACACCGTCCTGGCAAGTGCTGCGCAGCGGATTGAAACCTCCCAGCGTCAGATGGCAGCCCCCGAAGCCAGGGCCGCCTGAGCGCGCCACCGATTTGCGACATGCACGCCGACGCATCCCCCCGCCCTCTGCTCGATCCTGCCATCCTGGCCTCGCTGCGCTCCATGCAGCCGGTGGCTGCCCGGGGGCGGGTTGTGCAAGCCTTTGGCACCACATTGCGCGTGAGTGGATTGCGTGCCGTCATCGGCCAGCAATGCCTGATTCGTGACCCCGCGCAACCGCATGGCAACGTGCTGCGCGCAGAAGTCGTCGGGCTTCGCGAGCATGACGCCATTCTTGTGCCACTGGGGCACCTGCACGGCGTCTCGATGGGTGCCGAGGTGGAACCTCTGGATGGCGGAGAGCTCATTCCCGTGGGCGACGCCCTGCTGGGCCGCGTGCTCGATGCCTTCGGCACACCCCTGGATGGTCACGCCCTCCCGGCCCACCTGCCGCTACGCCCCTTCCACGCCGAGCCACCCAACCCGCTGACCCGGCGGCCCATTGATACCCCATTCATCACCGGGGTGCGTGCGCTCGACGGATTGCTCACCATCGGTGAAGGACAGCGACTGGGCGTGTTCGCCATGGCCGGGGGTGGCAAGTCCACCTTGTTGGGCATGCTTGCCAAGCTCGCACACAGCGATGTCAATGTCATTGCCCTGATTGGCGAACGGGGGCGTGAGGTCAGCGAGTTTCTGGAGGACAGCCTTGGCCCCCAGGGCCTGGCCCGCTCGGTGATCGTTGTCTCCACCTCCGACCGGCCCGCCATGGAGCGGCTGCGTGCCGCACAGACCGCCACCGCCATTGCCGAGCACTTCCGCGCGCAAGGGCGGCGCGTCCTGCTGATGATGGACTCCGTGACCCGATACGCCCGCGCGCTGCGAGAGATCGGCCTGTCTGTGGGGGAGCCAGCCGTGCGCCGGGGCTTCCCCCCCAGTGTGTTTGCAGAGCTGCCGCGCCTGTTCGAGCGGGCGGGTAACGATGCGTCCGGCTCCATCACCGCTTTCTACACGGTTCTGGCTGAAGATGAAGACGGCTCCGATCCTGTGGCCGAGGAGACCCGCTCCATCCTGGACGGCCACATTGTGCTTTCGCGCCAGCTTGGGCAAGCTGGGCACTACCCGGCCATTGACGTACTGGCCAGTGCCAGCCGTGTGTTCAACCGCGTCACCGATCGCGCCCACCAAGACGCAGCCCTGCGCGTGCGCGCCCTGATGGCCAAACACGACGAAATCCGCTTCCTGCTTCAAGTCGGTGAATATGCGCCTGGCAGCGATGCACTGGCCGACGACGCCATCGCCGCCCAACCCGCGTTGCAGGCCCTGTTGCGACAGCGGCCCGACGAGGGGACTCCTTTCGAACAAACCCTCGCTGCGCTGCAGCAGTTCCAGCGGTGACTGTGAACAGCCTGCATACACCTTGGGGGGCTCACCCATGACCGCCTCCGCCATGGCCCAGCACCTGGCCGCTGCCAGTCAGCTGCAGCGACTGCGTGCGTTGCGCGAGCGCAAAGCCTTGCAAGCCAGCCAGCAGGCCGAGCGCGAGTTGCAAGCTGCCCAGCAAGTGGTGCGCGACCGCGAAGCCCAGATTCGCCAACTGCAGGCCCGCAGGCTGGAGCTGCAGCACAGCCTGATTGGCCCCTACGCCGCCCGCATGGGGGTGGTGGCCGGCTACGCCAGTGCCGCACAGGAGGTGCTGGACGACCAGCTCGAACGCGCTGAATACGCATTGATCGATGAGGAAGAAGAGCTGATCAACGCGCGCACCCGCGCCGCCTCAGCCCGCACCGCGTGGCTCCAGGCCGTGGTCCAGCACCAGGCTAGCACCACGCTACGCGATGACGCCCGCCAAAGCCTGCGGCGCGAACGTGAAACCACGCTGGAGCGGGAAGACCCCCCGCTGCGGTCAGCCTCCTGAGGAATGCCCCGTGAGTGACATCCGTCCATCGACCCCTGACCGAAAAACCCATACCTCCGACACTGCCGCCCGGGCCTCACAGGCCGGCGGCTGGGTGCCTCCGCAGGCGCGGCGGGACTTTGATGCCGCCATCCGGCGGGCCGACGAACGCAGTGACAGCCGGCTCAAGGACCAGGACGACCCCGAACCCAACGACCTCCCTCACACCGAGGCTCCGTCCCCAGGCCTCTGGGGGCAGCTGCCGCCACTGACCGGGCACACCGGGTCGGCAGGGGAGGGCGGTGCCCTTGTGGGGGGCAGTGCAGCCCTCACCGCACCCGCCCAACCCACCGGCCTCCTGCCAGATTCTCTGCCCATGGCCCCTCATGCGGCCGCGCCCGGGGTGGGTACCCCGTTGCGCTTGCAAGTGCCGCTGGGCGGTGCCGAGGCCGCCACCCTGGCCCTGCGCTTAGCCCAAAGCGGCAACGGCCAGTGGCAGCTGCGCATGGGCACCAATGCCACCACCCGCCAGCAACTGACCCCGCACCTGGAGCGACTGCGCGACCGCCTGCGCGAACACAGCCACGGTCGCATGGACGACCTCGGATTTGACGATGACACCGTGGCCTGATACCGCCAACCCAGCCGCAGTGGCGGCACCTGCCCCGCACGCCCCACCAGTGCCCGCGCCGGCGTGGCTCGTTTTTTGTGGCCCGGTGGGAGCACACCGGGCCGAGCTCTGGCTGCCGCTGCTGCCAGAGCCAGACCCTTGCCTGTGTGAACCTCAGCCCCCAGCCCTAAACCCAGATGCACCAACAGCCTCCTCAGGCACCACTGGTCGGGATGCCACCCCGCCTGCTCGCACATCTGGGGACACCGCAACGGAGTGGACCGGACCGCGCCTGATGCTGCAGCTGGCCAAGGCAGAACCGCTCATCAGTGCTGTCGAGCAATGGCTGCGCCACCCCTGGCTGTTGCAGCCCCGTGAAGCTGCGCCAGCAGTCGCCCTGGAATCCGGCACGTGCGAAGCCGTGGTGCAGACCGCTGCACTGGCCCCTGTGGGCACGCGCCTGCGCCTGCCTTGGGCGGCACTGTCGGGTCCGCCGGCCGACTGGCTGCAATCCCCGCATGTCGCCTGGCCCAGCGTGCGCACGGAACTGTGCCTGGATACAGCGCCTGCCGCCGCAGTCGCAGACCTCGCTGAAGGCTCCCTGGTCTGGCTCACGCCCTCTCTGGGGTGCGAGTGGCCCGTCACCGTGCGGCCCATCGGCGGCCACCTTCCAGTGCGCGCGGGTGTGCTGGTACGCAGCCCCGCTGTTCGCACTGGTGCCCCGCCCATGGCCGAGCCCCTGGGGCTGGACCTGCATGCGCCGCTGCCCACGGCCACCGAGCCGCTCGCCACAGACACCCATGCCAACACGGATGCCGATGCCGAGATAGTCTGGCACGGCATGCCCGCCATGGGGCTGGAGCAATGGCTGTGCTGGCAGGCTCGCCCAGCGGTGCTATCGGTACCTGCCGCACCTGCCGCACCTGCCGCAGCTACAGCACCGGTTCGCCTTCGGCTACCACCCATGCTGCCGGGGGAGCTGCACTTGCAGCAGGGTGGTGCGTTGCGCGCCCACGGTGATCTGGTTCCCCTGGCCGGTGGCTACGCCCTTCGAATCCGCAGCGCCCCCGGTGCCACACCAGCCTTTGTGCCTGCAGCCCCCTTGTTTTCCGCTGAACCACCCACCGGGCGCGCGTGCGGCGCAGCCCATTCGCAGACACCATGGACCTGAATCAATTTACCCCTTCCTCGGCACTGGTCACCGTGATCGTTGTCTCCCTGGCGCCGTTTGTGGGCGTCATGGTCACTTCCTTCACCAAGATCATTGTGGTGCTCAGCCTGCTGCGCAACGCCCTGGGCCTGCAGCAGGTGCCACCCAACGTGGTGCTCAACGGCATGGCCCTGGTACTCACCATCTACGTCATGCTGCCCGTGGGGCTGGACATGGCCGAACGTGCCCGCAGCGTCTCCAACGTCGGCAGCACCTCTGGCATGCTGGCGGTGGCCGATGCGGCCAAAGAGCCCCTGCGCGACTTTCTGGTTCGCCACTCATCCGCCCACGAGCGCGCTTTTTTCCTCAAGACCGCCCAGAAAACCCTCAGTCCCGAACGTGCTGCCCAGATCAGCGAACGCGACTTTGTGGTGGTTGTGCCCGCCTTTACCGTCAGCGAGCTGTCTGCAGCGTTCCAGATCGGGTTCCTCATCTTCCTGCCCTTTCTCATCATCGACCTGGTCATCGCCAATATCCTCACTGCCATGGGCATGATGATGCTCTCGCCCACCACCATCTCGCTGCCGTTCAAGCTGCTGCTTTTCGTGCTTGTCGATGGGTGGATCAAGCTCACCCACGGCCTGGTGCTCTCCTACGGCCACTGACCTTGCCGCCGTGCATCGCCTTCCCACTCTGACCATGCCCTTCGTACGCCATGTTTGAAAGCCAGACCATCCAACTGCTGTACCAGGCCCTGTGGCTGGTGTTGCTCCTGTCCGCGCCACCGGTCATCGTGGCCGCGCTGGTCGGGCTACTGGTTGCCCTGGTGCAGGCTGCCACCCAGATTCAGGAGCAGACCCTGCAGTACGCGCTCAAGTTCTTCGCCATCGTGCTCACCATCTTCATCACCGCATCGCTGCTGGGCGGCACGCTGTACCGCTACACCGACCGGGTCATGACCGACTTCCCCGCCCTCGTCAAACGCTGAGGCCAACCACCCATGGGAGAGACCTTTGCCGCGGTGAATAACGTCAGCGAACTGGCGTTGCTGGCCGCGCTTGCCAGCGTGCGCTTTGCTACCGCCTTCGTGCTGTTGCCCCTGCTGGCCCAGGAAACCGTGCCCCAGCTCGTGCGGGGCGCCATTTTTCTTGCGTTCGGAGTCATCACACTGGCCCTGCAGCCTGCGGTCAACGTCACCGGCTGGAGCGTTTCCCAATGGATCGGGTTGTTCTCCAAAGAAGCCTTCATCGGCCTGGCTCTGGGCATGCTGCTGGCCGCTGTACTCTGGGCGTTCGACGCCGCTGGCGAGATCATTGACGGCGCGATCGGACTGTCGCAGGCGCAGGTCACAGACCCTCTCTCCGGGCGTCAGACCTCGCTTTCAGGGGCCTTCCTGGGTCGCTTGGCTGTGTACCTGTTTATGGCCTCGGGTGGCCTCATGCTCTGGATCGGCGTCCTCATGGAAAGCTTTGTGCTGTGGCCCCTGGCCCAGCCTGGCCTTGCTCCGCGCCCAGCCGGTGTCACCTTGTTTGAGAGCGCCTTCGCGCAGTTTGCGGGCCTGAGCTTCTTGCTCGCTGCGCCCACCCTGGTAGTCATGTATGCCATTGACCTGGCGCTGGGCCTCATGAATCGTTTCGCGCCCCAGCTCAATCTGTACTCGTTGTCCAGCTCCCTCAAAAGCGTGGCAGCCATCCTGCTGTGGTTGGTCATGCTCACCACCTTGGCCAAGACACTGCTGAACTACCTGGCTGCCCTTTTCCCGACACTGCTGCATAAGATGCAGACTCTGCTGCCCACCTGAACACCCAGCGAGCGCCGGCCTCAGGCTTGGGGTTTGAAGCGTTTTGTTGCAAATACACCCCCTCCACTAGGAGGCTTCCCAATAGCGCAAGCGGGTGCAAGTTTTTTACGATGGAGACATCCCATCTTTCATCCGCGTCCACACATGGTGACCTCGTCCTCTCTCTCGTCGCTGGCAGGCCTCGCTGGCCTAGCGCCCCGGACTGACGCGCTCCGGCCAGCTTTGGACAACGGCGACACCGCGCGCCTGTTTGGCTATACCGGCAGCGACGCCGTCGCCCGCACCCTGTCTGTCCCCCCCTTCAGCGGCGACACCCCGGCCCAGCTGCAATCCCGGTTCATTGACTGCCTCTTTACCCGGGGTTGATCTCCGCCCCCTGAGCGCCGCACCTTTGCGACAGCACACATGGCCCAACCCATCCCCGATCTGACCCTGCGCGATCAGCCCGACTGGGCCGGTGCGGCAGAGGTCCTCATCGAAGGCTGCGCCCATCTGCCCTCACGTGAAGACCGCGTGCGCTGGATGGAGCGCCTGTGCCTCTCGCTCGGCGATGCGCTTTATCCCGCCTTCCTGCAGGTGCTTTGCCGCATTGGCGAACACGGCAACCCCCAGGCCCAGGCTGCGGTCGCCGATACCCTGGTGCTTGCTCTGCAAAGCGGCCGCCTGCCCTCGGGGCGGCACGCCGCATGGGGGGCGCAATGGGACGCGTCCGTGCGCGCCACCCGCACCATGGGCCCCATTGAGTACCTGTGTGCCTGGTTCGCGCAGCCCGACGGGCGCGGCACCCTCGGGGCGGTGGCTTTTGACCAGGCCGCACGCGCACTGGTGGGCTTGGTATCGCACAGTGAAGCGGCCCGGCGCCTCTATTGCGCCAAGCTCCACAGCGTGGCCGACGACCCCCTCGACGGGGCTTGGACCCGCAGCAGCCGCCACGCACTGCAAGCCATGGCCCTGAGCTGGTCTCAGGCGGACCCCGAACCCTACCGTGCGGCCACCCAGGCGGTAGAAGCCTTCATGGCTGCGTCCCGCCACGGTGAACAATCTGCGCCGGCTGCAACGGTTGGCGCGCTGGCGCAGGGCTGGATTCCGCCGGCCTCCTGGCGTTGAGGCCCCGGTACGCGGCTCCCATGCGGCCCGTTGCACCCTGCTATCCCACCTTCACCATCTGGCATGTCTGAGCCATGGGCCGCGCTGGCCCCCATTCGGGCCATTGCTCCCGGTGGCCGCGTTGCAGCCTTGGGGGGGTACCCGGGCGGCGGCCAGGGCTTCAGCGGTAACGGGCCATGGCCCGGTGACGACGCCGAAGCCCCCCAGTCGCCCGCCCACTTGCTGGATGCTCTGCTGCGGCTGGAGCACGCCGACCTGCAGGCCTGGGTACACAGCTTGGCGCAGTCCCCCAGTCGCCGGGCCCGACCCTGGTACCACCAGCTCGACTACGCCGACACAGACGCACTGTTGCAGCACCTCGCAACGCGCCTCGATGCAGCGCACCTGGTACGCTTCACCCGGATTGCCGTTCAGGAGCAAGATCTGGCGCGCTGGGGTGAACACTTGGCGCGCAGCGCCAGCGATCGTGACAGGCTCGACCTGCTGATCGCTCTGGCTAGCCACGGCACCACCACAGGTCCCGTCCTGCCCAGCCATCCCCGGCCAGATGCACTGCGCGCTCCTTTGATCGGCCTGTTGCTCGGTAGTTTGCACGGCCGTACCCATGCCCTCGACACCGCCTTGCAAGCCATGCTGCCGCTCCCCCCGGAGTCGGCACAGTCTGTGGCAATGGTCAGGGCCATGCTCACCGCCCTGTTACCACCCTACACCCCGGTGCGCACGCAGGCCGACCCCGGCGGAGTCCTGCGGCAGGCGCTGGAGGCCTGCGCCACCGCCAGCGATGCACCCGCCAAAGCCACCCTGTGGGCCCTGGTCATACCTGTCGCTGCCCAAGGGGCGACCCTGCCGGTACTCGCCCCTGCCCTTACGCGGCTGCTTACCAGCCAGACCTGTGCCATTGTCAATGCCCTGGCCCTGCAGCACCCTGACGGCCAGGCCCTGGCTTGCTACCTGCACATCCTGTGTGCCCAGCAGCGCACCCACGAAATCCGGCTCATTCACCACCAGCTATGCCAGGGCCACGATGGCATGCACTCCCCTGCGGAGTACCTGCATCACAGCGATCGGCGCGGGGCATATCCCCATGCCATGGCTCTGGGGCACTACCTGGGGGCTTGGGCCATGGTCACCGGCAATACCCCAGGCGGCCCTCCCGCAGGCGCAACTGCGCCAGTGCAGCTCTCTCCCCATACCCAGCCCACCGGGCGCGCACCGCAAGCCGCTCACCAAGGAGACCTCTGGCTGGCAGGCACCGCATATGCCGCCCTCGGGCCCGCCCAGAGTGCAGAGGCGAGCAAGTTCCTCACGGCGCCTGTCTGGCAACAGAGCGGTCCGCAAACCGCCTTTTGGGCGGCTTATCAGCGCGTGCTGCAAGCCCATTGCGGCGGGCTATCGCCACTCCTCCTGGCAGCCTCCGCACCCACCCACTGCGGCACAGCGCCCATCATCGGCACACCTTATGTCCCCTGAACCCGTCATCCTCTATCAAGGTCCACGCTTGCGCATTCGCCAGTTCCACAGCCGCGACGCCCAGGCCCTGTTCACCATGCACCGCGACCCTCGCGTACGCGCGCACCTGGCCGACGATGCACCGCTGGATGAGCCCCGTGTCGCGCACCGCTTCATCGCGCACATGCAACTGTTCTATCTGCAATACCCTGGCACTGGCATCTGGTGTGCAGAGCGGGCCCAGCCGCCTGACTCGGACACCATTGCCGACGCACTGCGTGCGCACGCCGAGGGCGACATCGACGCTGTGCTGTTGGCCAAGCTTGTGCAACCCCGATGGGTTTTCTGCGGCTGGTTCAGCCTGGTGCATTTGGAGGAGGATCCGCAAATCCTGGAGATCGGCGCGCGACTGGCGCCACAGGCCTGGGACGGTACGCTCGCACTGGATGGGGGGGAGTGGCTGCTGCAGCACGCCTTTGGTGCCCTGCTGCAAACGCATGTGCTGGGCCACTGCGCACCCACCAACCGCTCCGCCGCGCACTGTCTGCAAGTGCTGGGCTTCGGCTGCCAAGGTATGGCTACTTACAACGGCACGCAGGCCCGGCGCTACCGCCTGGACCAGGCCCAGTGGCAGGCGTGGCACACCCAGTCCCGCCGCCAGCGCCAGCGTGCGGTGCTCAGCGTTTCTCCGGCATAAACCTGCAGCGGGTGAGGGGAGGTGAAGAGGGATGGCACGGGGCGTGTTGGCCCCGAGAGGCTCGCCCCAAATGATGAACGATGCACCTATCTCAAACGATGCGCATGCCCGATGATGTGATGCGCAGGCGGCTGGCGTCCACCTTCAAGAAGCCCTCGATCATCTCCTTGCCCAGCTGCCGCATCTGCGCCTCCAGCATCGGATCAGGCTGCCGCTGCAACTGCACCTGCGTCGTTGCCATCAGCATGCCCAGCATCACCGTGGCGTCATACATGCGCTGCTTCTCCGCGTCGGTCACCTGGGCGAAATCTCGCTCTGCCGCAAGCGCTCTGCGCAACTGATTGGCCAGCGGCTTTACATGGCTGTTGCTCACATTCTGGTTGTTGTAGGCCATATATGCTCCCGCCAGAAAAGATGCCAGCCCCGTGGCCACATCGTTGGTCGGCACACCCAGCTGGCGCGCCACCTGCGGGTACTGCCGGTGCAGTTCCAGAAACCCCTGGCGCATTTGTGGACGCTGCGCCGGCGGGTAGTAGCCCACCAACATATCCAGTGCCGCCGTTCTGCCATTGCGCTGAAAGCCGGTGCGCGCCAACTGCTGCGTGGATACGCCGCCCGCCACCCCCTTGCGGCTGGCGCGCGCAGCGCGTTGGATTTCGTTGTTCAGCAAGTAGCTGCCAGCGCCCACGGACAGGCTCATCCCCGTGTCCGAACTCATCCACCAGGCACTGGCAGGAGTCATGGTTGCGAAGGTGATCGCTACAGCAGCGCAAAAATTTTTCAGGGATTTCATGGTCAGTGTTCAGTCAAAAACGCGGACAGTTCCGCAACCCAGCCAGCCCTGTCCGGGGCACAAAGAAAAGTGCAAACATCCCAGGTGATACCTGTGCATGCAGAACGGCCTTGGACTTCCAGCGGTGCCCACCAGGCGGGCAAGGCGGCCACATCGTATCGGTCGAGGAAGAAAAAAACGGACCGAGGAACGGTCCGTTTCGTTTGTTGCAAATCGCGATATCCGCTCGTCGGGCGGACAGGGCTTATTGCTTGCGAGCCATGCTGCTCATGCCTTCGCCCAGCGACTTCAGCGCGGTATTGAACGCATCGGTCAGCAGCTTGAACTCCTGGCTTACAGCCTGGAACTCTGCGTTGACAGCCTGCATTTCCTTGGCCGAATCCTCGCCGTCACCACCGGCGGCCTCCTTGAGCTTGCCCGACAGCTCCACCATCTTGGCGGCTTTGTCACCCATGGCTTCGCCCATGGCCTGGGCAATGGCCTGCAGCCAGCTCTTGGCACCGGCTTTGCCACAGCCCCTGCCGCCTTCGCCCGTGCTCTCGGCCATCTGGTTGCGCACGCTGTCGACGATCTGCTGCGCAATGTCGTCAACCGACTTTTGGATATCGCACGATGCCACATCGGAAATTGCCTCACCAGCACCATCGGTGGGCTTGCAGTATTCCTGCATCACCTCGTCGATCGCCTGGCTGATCGCGTCTTGCAGAAACTTCGGCATGCCATCTTCGCGCTGCAGTGTTTGCGCCGCTTGTTGTGCGCCGCCGCCCATGATGGTGCTGACCAGGTTGGTCGTTGCATTCAGGATGTTGACTGGCGAGAAGCCTTCCAGCGTCTTGCTCATGTCATTGCCACCCAGCAGGCCGCTGACCATGCCACTCAGAAACTGCGAACCGATGCCACCGAGCAGACCTCCCATGCCCATTCCGCCGCCGCCGATCAATGCGGAACCCACGACGCCAACTGCTGCACCCATAACAAACTCCTTGAAACTGGCCCATCTTCGGGCCGTGATTGGTTGGAACGACTCCTTTGCCTGCACAGGTCGCCCTGGCAAGGACCCCATCGGGCTGCGGCTTTGTGGCACTGGCTCCGTCGGGACAGCCGTGATTGAACCGGCTTTGGGTCTGCCGCGCTATATGTGCGATTCCCAGCTAGGAATGCCCCTAGCTAGGGAGGACACCTACCCGCGCACCTCTCCGGCCCAGCATCCGCCCGCCCGCAAAGCATGCGCGGATCACAATTCCAGTATCTCTTATTGCTATAAAAATAGTAGCTAATTGCGCTTTGTAGAAAAGCGCTGGCGGCATATTTGCTTTGGATATCAGCCGTTGCCCAACACTCTGTCATCCTGCACCGGAGTAGCTCAGCTCCCAGTGCCAGATACCTGTCGAAGCCGTTGTCGCGCGCTTCGGCTGCTTGCGACTCGTTGCAACTGAAGACCTTTGCAACGCGCTGTCCAGCCCGTCCGTGCGCGTTGTGCACAGCGCGCCGTGAACAGATCGCGCAAAGGTGCTTACAGCACCCTCTGTGCCATGGCCATGCGGGTCAGGTGCACTGCAGAGTCGGCCTGCATCTTGCCAAGCACCCGGCCGCGGTGCAGTTCCACCGTCTTGGCGCTGATGTTCAGGTCCCGGGCGATTTCTTTGCTCATCTTGCCGTCCACCACCCCGCGCATCACCTCGGACTCCCGATCCGTCAGCATGGACAGCCTGCGCTGGAACTCTGCGCACGCTGGTGGCCGATGCGGCGCGGCCGGTGCCTCAAACGCCTTGGCCAGCGCCTGCTCCAGCGCACTGTCTTCAAACGGTTTTTCCAGGAACGTGATGGCGCCCTTTTCCATGGCCTGCACCGCCAGCGGCACATCGCCGTGCCCGGTCATGTACACCACCGGCAGTGGCCACTGCGCACTCGGCCCTGCAATACCCAACGCAATCAGCGCGTCATGCACCTGCAACCCGGACATCCCGGGCATCCGCACATCCAGCAACAAGCAGCTGTCGGCCAGCGTGCCCGCTTGCATCTGGTGCTCCAGGGTGGCAATGGCGGCGTTGGCATCCGCGAAATCCAGAACCCGGTAGCCCGCTCCCTCCAGCCACCAGCGGGCCGTGGTGCGGAAATCTGCGTTGTCGTCCAGCAGGTACAGCGTTCGTGTCGTCCGTCCAGCGTGCGTGACTGTCATGTGTCCATCTCTCCCTCATAGCATTCGAAATTCTCAGGGGCGCCCCATTGGGTAGGCAGGTCTCGCGCCTGTCTTTGCGCCGCAGTGTCGCCGCCAGGCTCAGGCCTGATCGCCGGGTAGCCCCTGCGGCTCGGCCTGGGTGGCAGGCGCAGGCGCTGCAACCAGCGGCAGCGCGACGAAGAACGTGCAACCCCGGTCCGTATTGGGCGTGAACCACAGGCGGCCCTGGTGCAGTTCAATCAGGCTGCGGCAGATGTTCAGCCCCACACCCATTCCCGTGGGCTTCGTCGAAAAAAACGGCATGAACAATTGCGCCGCCGTCTCATCCTCCATGCCACACCCTGAATCCCGGATCGCCATCTCCAGCATCTGGTCCACCTCATCGATCCGACATACGACCTCCAGACGTCGCTCGTGCGCAGGCGACTGCGCCATAGCATCGATCGCATTGCGCAGCAAATTCACCAGCACCTGCTGCACCATCACACCATCGGCCACCACCGCCCAGCCGCGCTGCTGCAGCGTCTGCTCAATGCCGTCCTCCTGCACGGACCACTGCACCCCGTGGCGCTCCAGGTCCCAATCCAGTAGCGCCAAGCTACTGCGCAACAAGGTCAGCGTATCCAGAGGCTCCCGTTGCGGTTGGTGATTGCGCGTGTAGTCCCGCACCCGGCCAATCACCCGTGCCGCGTACTGCACCTGTTCCAACGCCAACTGCACCCCCTGCACCAGCGGCGGCAACATCTGCGGCTGCAAACTTTCACCAGCGGATGCCAGCCGCGCCTTCAGGCCCCGCAGCACATTCCCCACCGCCCCTAGCGGCTGGTTGAGCTCATGTGCCAACGTGGTCGCCATCTCGCCCACCGCCAAGCTGTGCGACGTAAAAAGCAGTCGCTCACGGTCTTCCAGGTGGCGTCGCGTAGGGTTCAGCGCCCCTCCATCAGGCCCAAGCCACAGCGCCCACAGTCCCTGCTGCGGTGCCACCGGGGCCAGTCGGGCAGGGCGCGTGCGTGCACCCCCAGGCGCGGCATGCATGCGGCCATCGTGTGCCTCGTCGTGCCCATCCACTTGCTCGCCACACAACTCCACCGTGCCTGCCCATCCGTGATCACAGCCCGGCCATTGGGCTACCGCGCACATCCCGGCCGTCAACCCTTCCAGCCGCTCGCACAGCAGTGCCAGGGGTGCACCCACGGGCAGCCAGGTGTCCTGCTCTACACCCGCCGTGGGGTGGGCCACTGCCGCACACAGCGCGGCATTGCGCCAAAGCACCCGACCTGTGCCAGACACATCCAGCATTGCCATCGCATCGCCCAGAGCAGTCAGCGCACAGGCCTGCCAGTCGGCAGGCAGCCCCTGCGCCAAGCCCACGCTGTTCAAGCCATCACCCTGCATGCACGGCATGCAGCGCACCCAGGCCCGCGCCATCCAGCGGTACAGGCACCCGCAGTGCCATCAGTGTCCACTGCGTGCCCAGCAAGCGGCGCAGGCGGCGTGGCTCCTGCAGCACAATGCGCTCGGGCGCACCCGGGCCCGCCGCCGCAGGCTCGTCAGCCGCGCTATGCACCACCAGCTGCGGCGTGTGGCGATCTGGCCGCGAAGCTCCCAGCCGCCACCGGCCTGCGGCATCCACGTCCTGGCGCAAGCGCCACACCCGCCACTGCGTATCGGCAGGCATCGTTGCCGTCCAGCGCGCCACCAGCGGCCAGGCTTGCCCTGCTGCGCCAGCAGCCCGCCCCGGACGCACCGCATCCGGGCGCAGTACATGCCCCCACAGGCGCATGTGCGACACATCGGGCGGAGCCAGCACCAACACACAGCGACCCGCCTCCAGCTCCCGCAACAATGCCTGCTGCGCATTGGCCTCCAGCCACACCCGCAGCGCTCGGTAGTGCTGGGCAGCGGCTTCTCGGCTCATGTCCTCCAGCCCTGGCGCCTCCCCGGGCTCCTCCTGCGCGTCCTCATCGGCATCGCTCCAGGCATCCCAGAAATCTTCGTCCTCCAGCTCCGGCGCAGCGTTGCGTGGCATGTCGCGTTCCACCCGCTCCACCCGGTCCTGCGACACCCGCTGCCGAATCTTCGGGGCCAGCGCCAAAGCCATTGCCAGGGCATGCGGCATCTCCGTCGGTTCGCCCGCGAGCAGTGGCTTGCTAGGCCCCCGCTCCTCACGCACGCCTGCGGCCCCCGTTGCTACCGAACCTTTGGCGTCTGCGCCTGTGGCAGCTGCCAGCGGCCCCTCAGCGCGGCCGCGTGGCTCCAGCGCCAGCCCATCGGGCCGCACGCCGCGTGGGGCCATTTCAGGCCCGCGCGCCGTAGCCCCTGCTGCGGCGGCTCCTGCGCCCGGCCGCGCCATCCCCGCAAAGCCGCCCGCGGGGCCCTCGCCTAAGCGCGCAGCCCGCAGCGCCCACTGCGCCTGCGCCAGCGCCACCGCAGCTGCCCCCGCCGTCATCTGGCCAGCCAACGTGCGACCCAATGCCTGGGCCAGGGCAGCTTGCGCCTGCGCCACTGCAGGCAGCGCACCGGCGCGCCCCGCCATGCTCCCAGACGGCGCTGCGCCCTCTCGATTCTCTGTGCGTGGCTGGGGGGGCGTCTGTTTGCGGCCTTCCGTCGGCGGTGCCGCTCCCACAGTTGCCGCCTGTGCGCTCTGTGCTGCCTGCGCGGCCTGCACCGCCGCAGGTGTTTGTCCTGCGCTGGCAGGCATGCTTTTGGCAGCAGCGAACCCATTGCCTTGTGCCAAAGACTGCGCAGCTGCATCAGCCCGAGGGTTGGCAATGCCTACCTGCGTTGCTGCCGGGCTGGTGCCAGGCGGGCGCGGTAAACCCCCGCCTGTACTCGTCCCTTCAGTCCGCAGCCCGCCGCCGGTCGCCGCGCCCTGCCATGGCGCAGCGCCGTAGTTTTGGCCTCCCATGGCGCTGCCGTTGTGTACGGCAGAACCAGCACCCCAGCTGGTGCCAGCGCCTGAAATCGTCACAGCCGTGCCAGCCAGCGTGGTGGCCGGTGCCAGCGCCCCCGGCGGCGCTCCAACAGGGGGCTGGCCCCCCTGCGCACCGCCCTGCTGAGAACTCCCTCCTCCAAAACCATAGCCGCCAGGCGGCACACTCGTGCCACTGGCTGTGGGCTGAGATGCTCCACCACCCTGTGGCGTACCCGCGGCCGAGTACGCCTGGCCGCCGCCCTGCACCTGTCCTGCACCGCTGTAGGTTGCCCAGTTTCCCGGGCTCCCACCGCCGCTACCGCCGACGTTGGTGCTCAGCCCGCCCACAGGCTGCTGTCCCCCGCCACCAGGGCCAACACTGCCGGTACCGCCAGCTCCGGAGCCCCCCGGACTGGATTCCCCACTGCTGCCCAGCCCAGGGCGTGCGCCGGGTGGGCTGCTGCCGGTGTTGGTTGAGCCGTTGGGCCCGGCCGTGGGACTGGCCTCACCGGGCTGTTGGGCTGGAGTGGGGTTGTGTGCAGGGTCCGCACTGGGGCCCTCTGCCGGAGCAGGGGGCGGCTGGTCGGAGGCAGGTGGCAGCTGAGGATTCACCGGCGCGGGGGGCTCACTGGGCGTGGGGGCCTGCACCGGGACCTCGGGCGCAGCAGGGGGCTGCGCTGGGGGAGGCGTGACCGTTGGGGTTATCCCAGCAGAGTAGCTATCACTCATTGAGAAAAATTTGCTAAGACTAGCTAGTGCTTTTATTTTGCGTATTTAGAAGCTGTGGCTTAACCCAATGCCATAATTGTTGAAGCCTCCTGCACGCATGTAGTTAATGTATGTTTTTGTGCGTTTTGATATGGCATAAGTACCATTGAGTAGCACGTTGGTGTATTTTTTTGTGTCGAATTGGGTATTGCCAATGGCATACTCTGCTTTAGTTTCCCGTGCTATATCAATACCAGCAGAGAATTGATTCCAAGTAGCCTTGGCGCCCAATGTGAATCCGTTGGAGCTAAAAATAGCATTGGGTACAAATTGCAACGTGGTGGGCTGGTAATGGCGCCCGTTGCGCGACTGGTAGTAGCCGCCTGCGAACTCAAGGTTGTGGTACTGGTATTTGGCACCTAATGCAAAATTGGCATCTAGGCCGCTGAATTTGTTGTAAGCTGCACCCACAGTCAGGGGGCCTGCTACGTAAATAGCGCTCAAATCTACTTTGCTGCGATTATCTTCTTTGGGCGCATAGGCAGCTTCCATCACAAAGCCACCCATTTGTGGGGTGCGATAACTGATTTGATTGGGTTGGCGTTGGCCACCAGTACCTACAGCACCAAAAGTTCGAAGTGCGATTGAATTGTTGCCCATTCCCATCAAATCCCAGGATGCCATCGCGTTGTAGCTGGGCGTTGTGGCGCGGCCCAGCGTAACGCGGCCCCAGCCACCGCCCACCCAAACGTTGGAACTGCGCGCAAACGCGCCTTCGGGATCATTCGCACCGCTAGAGGCATCGAATTTTTGTTCTAGTTGAAAGCCCGCTTGCAGTCCACCACCCAGATCTTCCACCCCTCTGAAACCCACAAAGCTGTCTTGCAGATTGACTCGGGATGAACTTTGCAGACCAGTGTTGAATTCCTTGATTTGAGTAGCGTCAGCTTGATAGAACTTCCCCAACGCCACATCCACAGTGCCATAAATCGTCACACTCGATTGCGCCCAGGCAGGTGCGCAGGCCAGCAGGGTTGCCAGAGCCAAAGGAGTTACTTGGTATTTGTTCATGAATAGTTGTTGATCCAGAGGTTGTAGAAAGGCTGCCCCTCCCTGATGCCCACCAGTTCAACCTGGCAGGGCAGCCCAGCGCGGGATTAGAGCAAGCCGCTGGCGGCGCTGGGCCGTGGTTTCGCGTGCACGCAACAGCAGGTGTTACTGCGCACTGGGGGTGTGTGAAAAGAATGTTTCTTTTGATTGCAATTCACAGTGGCTTTGTTGCACGAGACGGCAGCGCAGGGGACCCACCGATGCTGTCGGCACTGCTGGCGCAGATACCGTCGCATGAACTTTTAGCCAGGGTGAGTACCGACGGTGCCTATGACACTAAAGGCTGCCATGCTGCGATAGTCCAAAGAAGCGCGCAGGCGGTGATTTCCCCGCAAAAGAACGGTAAACCGTGAAAAGAGACCTGGGTGGGAGCAGCAGTGCGCAATGCAGCGCTGCGAGCCTGCGAAAGGCTGGGGTGAGGGATCTGCAAGAAATGGAGTGGTTTCCACCGAAGAAGCCTGGTGGAGACCAAGTTGCACTGCTTCAAACGCCTGGGCGAGAGGGCGATGGCCCGCACGTTTGAGCGACAGGTAACGCAATTGCATGTGCGGGGGGCTTTGCTCAACCGCTTCACGTAACTTGGGCGCCCGACAAGGTGTCTGTGTCGGTACCCGCTATGGCATAGCTGCGTCTGGGGCTGGGGTTATCTCAGCCTGACTGGGGTTTGTGCAGCAAAGCCCGGCAGTACAAATAACTCGCCCCATTGGAATAGCACACGCACATGGATCATTTGGCCAGCAATTCAGACTAAAGAATTTATTTGCGTAAGTGTTCCATCACGGGCGACTCGTGAAATAGTTTAATTTACGGATATATTCTTACTCGGCTAGAGCCTCCAGCACACGCTGCAACCATACATCGGTCGTGATGCCTTCGGTTTCTGGTTTGAAATTTCCACCAAGTTTGTTAATTGCATCTTCCGGTAGTGGTCCTTTACTTTGCAAATCAAGCAAGGCTGATTTCAATTGATTCTTTGATTCAATTGGCTCATCCAAGCTGAAAGCTTTTACAGCGTCCAGAGACGAAACGTAATCATCCCTCCAATCTTGGTGGAAGTACGCTTCAAAAAATAGGTCACTATATCGTTCTTAGTTATCTGGCGTTATGGTTTCGGAAAAGAAGTATGAACACGGTAACCGTTTGGTCCTAATGGGTCTCTAACCAACAAGACAAATGCGTTGTTTGAAGGTTGCGATACCAATGCCCCTTGTGGAATAACCCTACCGACTTCGTAGTTGAACGGCTGAGTGAGAGTCAACCGAGGTGTTTGACCTTGTAGCCAAGTTTGCACCTTAGCTTGCTGCGCCTGAAGTGTCTCTCCAACAACTCGCTGTGCCATTTCTAAATTTGGGTACGTTGAAGAATCCAAGATATCTGGTTCAGTTTGAAAGCGCGCTAGCAACTCAGCATCAGTTTTCCCGACGTGTCTTCGAAGAGTGTGGCCATCAAGGTTCTCGTGGAAGATAAGCGTCCCACCACTTTCTGATTTGAGCAGTGAAGCACTGCTGTTTGCCCCCTCCAAATCTCCGACGGCCCCCACTCGAATGCTGCGTTTCGTCGCGCAGCATCCCCAGAGCCCACCGGCATAGCATCCACCAGTGTATTCAATCCCCCCTGGATGCTGTCCCCCAGCCCGTACAGTGCAGCCCGACCTCCAGGGATGGCCGCTACGCCGCCCAAGAACCCCCCCACTTCCAACGCCGCTTGCGCAGCCGTGAAGCCTGCCGTCGTCCAACCATCACCGAACCGGTTCTCGCTGGCTGTTCTCAGCTGGTCCAGGGTTTGTCCCACGGGCTGCGGCATCTGGCCCAGGCTGTGCCGGATGGCGACGGCCCCCGGGTTGTTGCTCTGCGGGCTCCAGCGCTCTTGCAGGTCTGCCTGGATGGCGGTGTAGGCTTCTGCACCGTTGATGACCAATGCGGGCAGTGCCGCCAGTTCGCTGGCCGGGCGAGCCCACATGCCGTTGACGACTCCGTTCACCCCCAGTTGCACAGCTCCGTCAATCAGCGTGGCGCCGGTTTGCAGTGCGTTGCCGACGCCTTGCGACCAATTGCTCGATGGTTTGTCACTGACCCAGACTTGCTCGGGCATGCCGGTGGGGTTGCCCAGGGCGTCTACCGCACCCCCTGGTACGTCCACCATGCGGCCGCTCCAGGTGGGCTCCAAGCCTGCGTAGCTGGCAGAGCGTCCTCCGTATCGCATGTAGATCTCAGCGGCCTGCTCGGGACTCATGCCTTGGCTTGCTGCGCTGGCTTGCTGGGCCAGCGCCTCCCGCTGCGCCCGCCCCGCACTCTCCACCGCAATGGCCCGCCCGCCCAGCTGCGCTGCGCCTGTATCCGACAGATCAAACTGCAGCACCTGCCCCGGCTGCACGATGGGCACGCCCTGCGCGTTGAGCTGTATCTGACCGCTAGCCAGCAACTGACCGTAGGCCGCTATTTGCTGCTGCTTGTCCAGCCCCGCTGCCTCCAGTGCTGCCAGCGGGCCCTGGCCGCAGGCCCAGGTTCTTCACCCAGTCGCTGGAGGGTCTGTCTCCAGGTTGCCCCTCATCATTGCCTACTTGTCGCATCCCGGACGATTGCATAGACTCCAAACGCTATCCACTCTTCATGGCGCGAGCGGTTCTAAAGGAGTTGATAGAGTCCTTGCAATCCACCCAGGGAGTGAAGCCATGTTGATAGCCCTGCACAAGAACGCCCGCACCACGCCCGCCGTGCGTGCCGAGATCGCAGCCAGCGATGAACCAGCCAGCGTCCTGGCCCAGCGCTTTGGGATCACTGAGCAGACGGTCTACAAGTGGAAGAAGCGTTCCGTCTTTGCAGACCGCTCTCACACTGCCCACCACCTGCAGACCGTGCTTACGCCAGCACAAGAAACAGTGGTGGTTCACTTGCGGCGTACCTTGCTGCTGCCTTTGGATGACCTGCTGGCCGTGACACGGGAGTTCATCTGTCCCCATGTCTCGCGCTCCGGGCTGGACAGGTGCTTGCGCCGCCATGGAGCGGGCAACCTCAATGCTCTAAAGCCCCAGCAGCCTGCGCTGGCCTACAAGACCTTCAAGAGCTACGAGCCAGGCTACGTGCACATGGACGTGAAGTACCTGCCCCAGATGCAGGATGAGAGCAGCCGGCGCTACCTGTTCGTGGCTATCGATAGGGCCACGCGTTGGGTGTTTGTGCAGCTCAAGTCCAACAAGACCGCCGCCAGTGCACAGGCCTTCCTCAAGGCGTTGCACAAGGCCTGTCCGATCAGGATCAACAAGCTGTTGACCGACAACGGCAAAGAGTTCACGGACCGTCTGTTTGCCAGCCGGGAACGCGAACCCAGCGGCAACCATGAATTCGATCAACTGTGCCAGGAGTTAGGCATCGAGCACCGACTGACCAAGCCCAGAACACCCAGAACCAACGGCATGGTGGAGCGATTTAACGGCCGCATTGCGGACGTTCTGAAGACCCACCGATTCAACAGCCGCGAAGACATGGAGCAGACCTTGTTGCGCTATGTGGCGTTGTACAACCACCAGCTACCGCAGTCAGCGCTCAAGAGCAGTACGCCGATGCAGGCGATGAAAGAGTGGTACCAGACCCACCCGCACCTGTTTCTCAAGCGACCATATGATCGTCCGGGATGCGACACCTACTTGGCTTGGGTTCTGGCTCTGGCTTTGCTCATTGGCTTACGCTCCCCGTAGCTCTTCGCCCAAGAAGTCACTCGCAAACCCCGCCGCCGGGTCATTGCTGCCCGCCACCCCTTGCGATGTTGCCCCTCAGTCGGAAGCCGAAACAAACGCCGCGCAGGCAATATGTCCGCACCGGGCAGCAATCAGATCGTCTGCAGCGCCAGATGTGCCCAAAAAAGAGGCGCATCAGGCTGTCACGAAGGGCAAAAACCAGCGGTATGAGCCGCTGGAAAAGTGCGCCATGCCGAGATTATCAAAAAAACGGCGTCGCGGAAATTACCGGAGGGCTCGCGGACGGGACAGTTTGCGACAAGAAATTATTTTGCCGCGCGTTTTATTAGATTTGGTGCATGGATGTCTTCTCTAAAAATATAGGTTTCAATGGGGCCATCCAAAAGAGGCGACTTACCAAAAAGTTCATCCCAGAGCCATTCAAAAAATTTCTCGGGAGGATCGGGCAATGACAATGGACATTGATTCGTTGAGAACAAATTTTCCCACTTGTCACTTCCTTTCGAAAGCATGTAGCCCAGCGAGTCCTTAATCATTGATTTGCTTTTCTCATCAAAACGAAAAAAATATGGAACCAACAACTGACGAATACAATTACGAATCTCACCCTCATTAGAAGGATCGATGCTCGCAGCAGCTTCAGCCGCATCCGCTTCAAGAAACAGAAAAGGCTCCAGGACAGCCGAGACAAGATACGGATTGGCGACTCTCATGTTATGGATTTAGAACGGGGAACTGTGTATATACACGACCATTTTTGAAAACGGTGCGCACGTCGGTTGTAAGCAAATAATCCAAGCCTGACCCATTTGGCTTTAGTTTTGTAAAACCTTCGCCAATAATAGTCCCCATATTGACGTTTATAACAGGCTGCCCAGTAAGCAAATGAATTGAATGGGCTCGATCTATTGCAGCGACTTTTGCCATGTCACGCTCGCCTTGGCATCGGGGCGCTTGTGCACGCCTTGATAGCCTGCGTCACCAAACCCGTCTGTCTCCTGACCGTGCAGTAAGCTGTTGCCCTCTACAACGTCGGCCACGTTGCCAGAGGTGCCGATGACGGTGTGCACCAATCCCGAGTCCGCATCCACTCCAATATGGGCACTTCATGCCAAAGTGCCATTCGTTGCCCTTTTGGCTGGAGTGCATCTCTGGGTCGCGCTTTCTGTCCTTGTTTTTGGTAGAGCTGGGCGCTGCAATCAAGGTAGCGTCTACCGCAGTGCCCGCCTTGAGCAGCAAGCCCTGGGCGGCCAACAGCTCGTTGACGGTGGCCAGAATCTGCTCGGCCAGCTTGTGTTTCTCCAGCCGATGGCGGAACCTCAAGATGGTGCTCTCGTCGGGCATTCGCCCATGGGCATCAAGGCCTGCAAACTCCCGGTAGATCGGGGTGTCAAAGAAGGCTTCTTCCATCGCCAGATCCGACAGGGTGAACCACTGCTGCATGCAGTGAATGCGCTGCATGGTTTCCAAGGCAAAGGGTGGGCGGCCGTTCTTGCCTTCGGGGTAATACGGGGCAATGAGTTAAACCAGAGCAGCCCAGGAAACCACCCGATTCATCTGGGCCAGTAGCTCTTGCTTGCGCGTCTTCTTGGTGCTCAGGTTCAGATCAAGGCTGCTTTGCTTCATGGCCCGCGAGGATGCCATGACTGGCTGCGGGATCTATCAGACTGATCGCGAGGTTTTGCAGGATTTCCCTAGCTGAGAAACGCTATCTAATTGATAGCTTCTTGCGCTTGATGATTAATCGCTGTAGCCTGATTTGGCTTGAAGTGCATGAATGCCAGGGGCAAGATGCAAGACTTGACCCCAGCGCCCGCTCTCTCTTCTGGCTGCAAGTGTTCGTATCTCGTTCCCATTTGCGTACATTACCCTCGGTGAGGGTGTTGCACTTCAGATTTGAAACCGCCCTCCAGCACTCCGCACTCATTTACAGAGAGACACCATCCTGGACAGCTAGCTCTCCTGCTACGCGAATGTAGTCTCCAATATTCAGTTCCAAATTAGACTCAAACTGAGCTTCAATTTGATTATTTTTTTCAATTTCAATTAAATAGGTGTCCGAGGATATCTTCCCGATAACTTCACCGATCACAATCGCATGAGGCGACCCATAAGCGTCTTGGCTCATCGCGTTATCAGCCCTGCCTTCAAGCACCCTATGATCGGCGATAAAAAATAATCCAACTTTCAATTGAACAGGCTCATCCATCTTTAAATAAATGGACGACTGTCCTGGTTCTAAATATTCATTTGGTTGGACAAGATTGCACCAAACCAATCGATCGTCCGTCTGAATTGATAAGAGTCGCTCATATCCGTCGACGTCAATGCTCTTAATTTTCCCACTAATTTTCATGACATCACTCCATTTTCATAAAGGTCTTTGGATCGCTTGGCATGATTGTCTGAAATTTCCCATCTTTCACGATAACAAGAACACCTTTATTTAAATTCTCGACACCTTTAACGAAATAAATGGATTTTCCATTATCTAAGTGTCTTGCTTCACCATTTTTAACCACTGATTCGGCGGCATTGGTGAATGCATCAAATCCTTCTTGAGACTTACCAAAAGTCCCGGCTTCCAATCCAAGTCGGGTCTCAAGCGATGGAATACGTTCAGGAAATCTTTCCCAATAGCCAGCAAAATGCTTTACGCCCTGGTTAGTGCCATTTTCAAGAGTCCCCCATTGGTTGCTCGATGGACGTTCTAAGATCAACTCTGACAGCGACCTACTAGCTCCTCTTGCGGCAGCATCCCCTGCGCCTTCGGCCACAACACCGCCAATACCCGACCCCGCCTGAGGCCCTCCATCCGGCGTCTTGTCCACGGCCCCCGCCACATTGTCAACGCTGCCCCCCAGCCTGTTGCCAATGCCCCGGCCCAGCACACCACCTATCGCCACCCCCGTCTGTGCATGCAGCCCTTCTTCCGTCGCAAAGCCGGTGATGTCATTCATCACCTCTTGCCCCCATCCGCCGCCTGCAGCAGCCTCCAACGCAGCAGCTCGGGTCCACAGGCCGTTGTAGATGCTGTCCCTGCGAAAGTCTGCTCCCATGCTCGCCCGGTACTGCGCGGCGGCGTCCCGATATTCCTGGGCACTGTAGCTATCGACGGGGCTGTGGGACATCTCCACCAGTTCCATCAAGCTGCGCTGAGGTGGTTGAGCCTCCGTGCTGTTGCGATACTCGATCTCTTGTCTGCGAAAGTCCTCTGGCAGCATCGGCTGCGCAGTCTCCCGCACCTCGGTCTCTGACAGCATGGGCTCTGCGTCGCTGCTTTGTGCCAGCGTGCTGGTGGTGCCGTCAGGCCAGATCAGTTGAGGGGGCACTATGTAAGCGCCACTGTCATCAAAGTAACCCGCATCACCCACTGTTCCGATCGGGGCTGACGCGACCTGGATGCCTTGCGACGATGGCAATGGGGCCGGGTTGGCAAATGCCTCCACCCACTGCGCCGTCTGCGCATCCACCTCACTGGCCCCCAGGTTCTTCACCCAGTCGCTCGAAGGCCTGTCTCCCGGCTGTGCAGTTTGTCCCGGTTGTCCCTCATTCCCTGCCTGGCTTGGGTTCTGGCTTTGGCTTTGCCCCTTTCCTTGTGCGCCCCGCAGCTCTTCGCCCAGCACTTCGCCCAGGAAGTCACTCGCAAACCCCGCCGCCGGGTCATTGCTGCCCGCAACCTTCACTGCGCTGCTGGCCGCCCGGCCGAGCAGGCGCAGCATGCTGGCTTCTTGCATGCTCAGGCCTTCGTTCTTGCTGAGCTCGGCGATCTGCACCTCCAGGCTCTTGCCCACTTCTCCCGCCACGCTGGCCAGCAGGCTGTTGGTCAGGCCGTCTTTGAACTTGCCCCCCGTGGCTTCTTGCAGCAGGCCTTGCAGGCCCGCCTTGCCCAGGTGCCCCAGGCTGCGCGTGGCCAGATCGCCGCCTTGCAGCAGCTCGTTCATGCCTGTGGCGTTCATCACCCCAAAGCTCACTCCAGCCGTCAGTGCCGAGCGCAGCAGGTCGCCCAGGTCGATCTTGCCCCCGGTGGTCAGCTGCATGGTGGCGCTGCTGATGGCGCCCAGCGCCATGCTTTGGCCCAGGCTGGTGCTGGCGCTGGCGGCGGTGATGCCAAAGGCCCCCGCGGTGGCGAAGGTCATGACGCCTGCAAACACCATGGGCAGCGCTTTGTCCAGGAAGCTGGTGCTTTGCTTGATGTTGTTGGCCAGGTCCGTGCTCCAGCCGTTGACGGGGTCAAACCACAGGTATTCGTTGTTGATCAGATCCCGGTTCTGTTCGGGGGTGAGCTGGGTGGCTTGCCAGGTGCTGGCAGCCCAGGGCCCGGGGTTGCCGTTGTCCGTGACGGTGGGGCCGCCGAGTACCAGCTGGCTCTCGCCCAGGCCGTAGTAGGCAGGGGTGATCTGGGGGCCCGCATCGGTTTCGCCGTGCTGTACGGCGGCATGCCATTGCAGGGGCTCTTTGCCGTGCAGTTGGGCAAAGGCTCTTTGCGCGGGGCTGTCGCCGCTGGCGTAGGCCTTGGCGAATTCGGCGGGGTCGCTCAGGCGCCACAGGTTCTGGTGTTGCCCGCCAGCGGCGAGCGCCTGGGCTTCAATGGCCTGGAGGTCGCTGGCCTGATTGGCGCTGGGCGGGTGGGTGACGCTGTGCAGTGTCTGCTCGGTGATGTGCTCGGCATCGCCCCCGCTGGAGTGCCGTGCGATCAGTTCGCTGCCTGCCACTTCGGGGCCGGGGTTTTGCTGGGCGTGGTCCAGGGCTTGCAGGAATTGGTCGCGTACGGCGTTGTGCGCTTCTTGCAGCTGGGTCAGCCGGGCGCCCAGGTCGGGGCCAAAGCGCGCGAGGATGCCTTGGCCGACGTCGGTGTCGGTGTTCAGCGGGCGCAGGGGCGGGCCGAACTGGGCCACCATCTCTTGGTTGGCGGGCTCGGCCAGCAGCAGTTCCAGGGCGGCGATCTCGGTGGGGCTGGCGTTGGGGGCTGCTGCCTGGGCGCCGACGGTGCCAATGGCTGGGTTCTCGGGGGTGATCTGCAGGGGTTTGGTCTGCACCAGCTCGATGCCGAGACCTGCTGCGTTCTCCGGGGTGACGGTCAGGGGCTTGGTGCTCACCAGGTCGATGCCCAGGCCCGCTGCGTTCTCAGGGGTGACCAGCAGAGGCTTGGTCTGTGCCTGCACCATCAGGGCCAGCGTGGTACTGGGGGTGTGGTCGGTAGGGGCGAAGAGGGAGGTGCTGGCCAGGGTGGGGTCAGCGTGAAGGCACTGGGAGTCGGGCTGGCCATAGCCGCCGGGGCCGCTGTCGGTGAAGGCGCCAGCGTTGTCCTGGGGCTGGTCTGTGTAGCTGTTGAATGCACTGCCAGGAGCGGGCGGGTTGGCCAGATCGCCAGGGGCGGGAGCGTAGGTGGAGGCGGAGGGGGCGACTTGCATGGCGCGCGACTTTGCCTACAGGCATCAGCGCGCGAAACTGGGAAGGCTCCTAGCTAGGGACGTTCCTAGCTAGGAATGACCCCTACATGGGACGGGCCGGTGTGGGCGGCGGTGAATGCAAGGAATCGGGCTGCAGGGGCTGTGGAGATTGCGCAAACAGCTACTGAATCAGGAGCGCCCTGCGCGCGGGGAATGCAGGAGGTGGGCTGCGCGGGTTACAGACTTTTACGGCGGGCAGGTAGGACGCAAGGGCGCGAACTGCGGGTGCCGGGTCAGCGCCGAAGGAATTCCGCCTGACCGCGCACTGCTGGCTCAGGCCTTCACATCCAGCAGCGAACCCATCATTTCATCCTGCGTCTTGATGGTCTGCAGATTGGCTTTGAAGGCTGGCAGACTGATTGAAACCCAACAGCTTTGGCGAACATGGGGGGCACTTCAGCTGTTGTGGGAAACCGCCAACCGGTCTGCGGCACCGTGGCGCTTATTCGCTCCAATCGGAGTGCTTCTCGCACAGCTTGTTGGTTTCCTTGCCCTTGCGGGTTTCGGCGAACTTCACGAGGTTGCCCTTGAAATCTTCGGGCGTTTCGTTCCACATGCAGGTGCACCAGGCCTGGGCCTTGGTTTGGCCCTTGATGGGGCTGGGCTCGTTGCCGCCTTCGTATACGGTGGCAGAGTAGCTCAGGCACTGCCGGTATTGCGCGTCGCCTGCAGGTGGGCGGTTGTAGTCGGTGGCGGCCCAGGCCGAAGTGCCAGCGGCCAGCAGGAGGGCGGCGCCAGTGATGGTGCGGATCAGTTGCATGGGGAAAAATCTCTGCGAGGGATGGAGCCCCCGCACGCCCGGGATGGACGTGCGGTGGGTGAAGCCCAGTGTAGTGGTTTGAAACAAAAAGTATCAAACAAAAATGACGGCTCAGCCACCTGTCGTAGGCAAGACACGGGCGCGCCTGCGGCGGCCCTGTCCGGCAAGCTGCGACGCCGGGCCCGCTACGAATGCGAACTTGGCGCGCAGCCGCCGCAATCCAATGACAACCCCCGTTGCACTCAGCACCGCACCACCCAGGCTCAGCACAATGAGAACGATGTCCCACAGCGGGCGCCGCTCCAGCAGCGGCAGCCAGTCCCAGCTGTGCAGCATGGAGAACAGCCAGCGGCTGGTACGGCGATAACTGTCGGTGCGGCCGAGTACGGCGCCTGTGTGGGGGTCGATGTGGACCCAGGTGGCATGGGGGTCGTCAAACACCAGGCGCAGCGCGGGCAGAGGCTTGTCGCCTCCGCCCGTCATGGTGTGGGTGGCGCGGTCGTAGTAATGCAGGTCGTAGGCGGTCAGCGTTTCGGTGCGCACCACGGCGTGGGGCAGCAGGCGTGCTGCGGCCTCGGCCACCGCGCCTGGGGGCCACTGGTGAGGCGCGGCAGTGGTCGCATCGAGCAGCGCGGGGGCGCCGGTCGGGCTGTACGCAAGCACCAGCGGGTGGCCCGCGCTTTGCACCCAGCGCAGCTCCCGCGTGTTCGGTGAACCGCCTGACAGCAAAGCCTGCACGGTGGCGGCTTGCGGGGGCAACACCAGCGGGCCGCCGTTCATGGCCTGCTGGCGCAGTGGCGCGGCGCCGCTGTCAAAAATCTTCCACGGGTTCATCGACATGAGGCCGCTGAAGATCCAGGTGAATGTGATCAGCGCAAACACCAGCCCGAACACATGGTGCCAGCGCATCATGAAGCCCCGGTACGGCGTGCGCGAACCGGTCTTGTACCGGCCCTGGAAGCGCCAGCGCAGCACGCCCACCACGGTGCCCGTCAGCGTGAGCACGATGCCCGCAAGGGAAAGCCAGTTGACGATGTCCGTCCAGTAGCCGTTGAAGATATTGCCCCGGAAGGGGTAGAGCCAGTGGATCCAGGCGCCTGCGTAGTTCCAGGCGCGCTCCTGCAGCGGCGCATCGCGCACCACCTCGCCCGTGGTGCCCGACACATAGACCACGGTGCCTGCGCTGTCGCCCAGGTGCAGGCGGTGCAGGGGGCGGTGCGCGTCGAGCGCACGCGAGTGGGTGAAGGCGTCTTCGTCGATCGTGCCCAGGTGTGCGATCCGTGCGCCGGGCTCCTGCGCGAAGGCGCGAGCCGAAGCGAGGGCGTGCTCGGCGTCTACGCGCTGCAACCGTTCGCCTGTGAGGGCGTCGATGACCGCAGGCGCTGGCGCCCTGCCCGGGCGTGGTACGGCGTCTCCGGCAGGGGCGGCGGGAACCACCAGGTACACCGCGCGCGAGCCGCTGGCCACGGCGAGCCTCAGGTCCTGCAGCGGTCCTGCCTGGCCTGCGCGCGCCAAGGCCTCTGCGGGCTCCAGCAGAGGCTCTGTGCCCAGCGTTGCGCTGCGCAATGGCGGCAGGTGGGCCAAGCGCTCGGCCTGCGTGAGCTTGGGGTAGCCCACGTACATCATCACCACGCCCGAGAGGAACCACATGGCGAAGAAGGCGCACAACAGCACGCCCAGCCAGCGGTGGACGAGGTACAGCCAGCGTTTGGCGTGTGTCATGTCCGGTTCCTTGCCCGCGTCAGAACGCGGTGTGCAGCGTCACGTCCAGCGTGCGCGGTGCGCCCAGGTAGACCTGGTCGCGCGTCTCGGCCGCATAAATGCGGTCGGTGGCGTTGCGCACGCGGGTGGTGAGCGTTGTGGTCTTGTTGATCTTCCAGGCCAGGCCCAGGTCCAGCAGCGTGTACGACGGCCAGAACTTGGTGTTGGCGGCGTTGCCGTACACCTTGCCCACATGGCGCACGCCCACGCTGGCCGTGACGGTGGGCGTGATCGCGTACGAGGCCCACAGGTTGGCCACCTGCTGCGGAACCAGTTGGGGCACATTGCCCGCGCGCGAGACACCGCCCTGCACAAAGTTCTCGTACCGCGCGCGGGTCAGCGCCAGGTTGCCCTGCAACTGCCATTGCGGCGTGGGCCGAATGCCAGCCGACAGTTCGACGCCCTTGGACGACTGCTCTCCCACCAGCACCGTGAGGTTGGGGTTGGATGGGTCTTGCGAGGCGATGTTCTTGCGGCGGATTTCAAAGGCCGCCACCGTGGCGCTGCCCTTGCCGTCCCAGAAGTCGAACTTGCTGCCCACCTCGATCTGGCGGCCCGTGGTCAGTTCGCTGTTGTTGCGCACATCGGCGAACGAGGCCGAGGCCAGCGAGCCCGAGGGTGGGTCGGCCGCGTTGGAGGCCTGCGCATACAGGTTGGCGCCGGGCGCAATGTCCCACACCACACCCAGGCGGCCGGTGGTGGGGCTGTAGCTGCGGCTGAAGCTGGCAGGCGATGTGGCCGTCACGGCGCGGCGGTTCACCAGGTCCAGCTCGATGCGCTCGTGGCGCACTGCGGTGACCAGGCTCACCCCGGAGGCCACCAGGGTGCGGTTTTCCAGGTACAGCGCCGTGTTGGTGATCTTGTTGTCTTTGTCGGGGCTCAAGACGGGCGACATGCCGGGAATGTCGAAGAAGTTCTCGGTGGTGAAGTTGTATGGGTTGACCGTGCTCACGGTGACCGAGGGGCCGAACGGGAAGCGCGTCTGCTTGTTCACGCTCACGTCCAGGCCAAAGGCCCAGTCGCTTTTCTTGCCCGCCAGCTGGCCCTGGTAGGTGCCCTCCAGCCGGTCGCCCACCAGCTGTTGGTCGTGGCGTTGCAACAGCGGGGATGTGCGCGTGATCACCGTGTTGGTGGCATTGAAGGTGTAGGTCTCCACGTTGCGGTAGTCGCGCAGGGCGTCGTACACGTAGAACGTGTTCTTGAGCTGCAGCACATCCGACACACGCCATTGCGCCACCGAGCGCAGCCATTGCACGCGCTGCTCGTACCTGCCGTCGGCGCTGTTGTAGTTCTTGAAGCGCGTGGCCGGGTCGATGGTCAGCGCGCCCACGGCGGGGTTGAGCACCGGCGTGCCCCAGTACGGGCGGTCCACGTGGTCCCTCTGGTATTCGTAGGCCAGTGTGTGCGTGAAGTCGCCGCCCAGGTCCGACAGCAGCGAGGTCGCCAGTTGGGTGGACTGTGTTTTGGTGCCTTCGATCCAGCTGCCGGCGTTGCGGTGGTTGAGGTCGATGCGCGCGTAATGGGCAGGGCCTGCACTGCCATCGCCGCCTGCAATGCAGCGGTTCAGGCCTACCGACACTTCCTTCAGGTCGTAGGAGCCCAGGCGCAGCTGGCCCTCGGTGAAGTCGCTGCGCTCGGCCGTCTTGGTGATGTAGTTGATGGAGCCGCCCACGCCGCCCGATCCGTACAGAAAACTCGACGCACCGCCGATGGCCTCGACGCGGTCGTAGATCCAGCTATCGACCGCGCGTGTGGCGCTGCCGTATTGCGGGTTGATGCCGTTGTAGAGCTGCGCCACCGAGTTGCTGGTGAAGCCCCGGTAGTGTGCGGACATGGAGCCCGGCGCGTTGTGCGCCACCACGCCCGGCACGGCGCGCAGGATTTCCTGCGTGTCCTGCGCGCCGCGTGCGTCGATGGTGGCGCGGTCCACCACGGTGACGGAGGCGGGGTTCTCGCGCGCCGTCAGGCCCAGGCGGCTGCCGGTGTCCACGGGGGTGTCCAGGCTGAGCTTGCCGTTGGGGGACGCAGCGGTGTCCACCACATCCACGGCCTTCAGCGTGGGCGCGGTGGTGGTCTGTGCGTGGGCGGGCACTGCGGCCAGCGCGCAGGTGGCGAGCACCCCCAGGCACAGGGGCGAAAGAGGCAGGCGCGGAAAAGCCGCAGCGCTGCGCGAAGCAGAGGAGATACGGGACATGAAAACGCTCTTGTCTTGAAGCGACAGTGCCGCTGCCCCGCGCGCGTCAACACATCGCACATCGCGCAAGGCAGCACCGTCTGGAAACCAACGGAACACGAAAGCGCAGCACCCGCCCACCAGGTCCGGGCGCTGCGAGGGGTTTCAGTTCAAGAGCGTGTTGGTGGCCCGCGCGCCGGCAGTGGCGCTGCGGTGGCGGCCGCGATGCGGGCGGCCTCGATGGGCTGCAGCGCATGGGCCAGGGGATGGGAGGGGATTGTTGCCGCCACGGGTGTGGGTGGCGGGGCGCTTGCGGTGGAGCACAAGGGGCAGTCCATGCCCATCGCGCCCATCTCCACCGTGCCGTCGTCGGTCTGCACCAGCAGCTTGATGGCGCCGGTGCCCGAGCAGATCACCTCGAAGGATTGCGGGTGCACCAGCGGCGACGCAATCGCCACCCCCATCGACGCCACGAACCACGCGAGCACCCACAGGCGCAGCACAGCAAAGGTTCGTCGGGGGGCGGTCATGGGGCGCGATGATAGCGGAGGGGACCCAGTCCCGCGCTGAGGTGGGCATGGGGGAGGGGCGATCCCTCCATCAGGAGACAGGCACAGCACGTTTCATTTGCTATTAAATATATAGCTAATGGCGCAATATGGTAGAGCGGTAGGGCCTGTTTTTCTCATATTTTCAGCAACCCACTGTGCCGCCAGCCCGTGGGTTGTGGGCTGGCAGCTTCACGCCTGCGTGTACGCCGTCTTGACCGTGGTGTAGAACTCCGCCGCGTAGCGCCCCTGCTCGCGCGGGCCGTAGCTGCTGCTCTTGCGGCCACCAAACGGCACGTGGTAGTCCACGCCCGCCGTGGGCAGGTTCACCATCACCATGCCCGCTTGCGCATGGCGCTTGAAGTGCGTGGCGTGCTTGAGGCTGGTGGTGGCGATGCCGCTGGCCAGGCCGAAGGGCGTGTCGTTGGCCAGGGCCAGCGCTTCCTCGTAGTTCTTGGCACATTGCACGCTGACCACAGGGCCGAAGATCTCTTCGCGGTTGATGCGCATGCCAGGCGTGGTCTCGGTGAACAGGGCGGGGCGCAGGTAGTAGCCGGGCGCGCCGTCGGCGTTCTTCTCCAGGGCTTCGCCGCCGTAGGCGAGCTTGGCGCCCTCCTGCTGGCCGATGCCGATGTATTCCAGGTCCTGTGCCAGCTGGCGGTCGTCCACCACGGGGCCGATGTCGGTGCCGGCCTTGCGGGCGTCGTCCACCTTCAGGGTCTTCATTTTCTCGACCATGGCGGCCACGAAGCGGTCGTGGATGCCTTCGGTCACGATCAAGCGACTGCTGGCGGTGCAGCGCTGGCCGGTGGAGAAGAAGCCGCTGTTGATGGCCGCGCCCACGGCCACGTTCAGGTCCGCGTCGTCCAGCACCACAAACGGGTTCTTGCCGCCCATTTCCAGCTGCACCTTGGCGCCGCGCGGCACGCAGGCGGCGGCCACACGCTGGCCCGTGCCGACGGAGCCGGTAAAGCTCACGCCTGCAATGCGCTCGTCTTCCAGCAGCACGGCGCCCACCTCCGAGCCCCGGCCCATCACCAGGTTGAACACACCGGCAGGCAGGCCCGCGCGGTGCAGGATGTCGGCCAGCGCCCAGGCGGAGCCGGGCACCACCTCGGCGGGCTTGAACACCACGCAGTTGCCATAGGCCAGGGCCGGGGCGATCTTCCAGGCCGGGATGGCGATGGGGAAGTTCCACGGCGTGATGATGCCGATGGTGCCCAGGGGTTCGCGCGTGATCTCGATGCCCACGCCGGGGCGCACGGAGGGGATCATCTCGCCGCCGGGGCGCAGCGCCTCGCCGGCAAAGAACTTGAAGATGGCCGCAGCGCGGCCCACTTCGCCGATGGCTTCGGGCAGGGTCTTGCCTTCTTCGCGGGCCAGCAGGTCGCCCAGCTCGGCCTTGCGGGCGATGATCTCGTTGCCCACGGCGTCCAGGATGTCAAAGCGCTGCTGGGGCGTGGACAGGCTCCATGCCGGGAAGGCCGCGTGCGCTGCGGCGACGGCCTCGAGTGCCTGCTCTCGGCTCGCCACGGCGTAGTCGCCTATCACATCGCGCGTGTCGGACGGGTTGGTGTTCTGGTAGGTGCGAACGCCGTCAGTCCAGGCGCCGCCAATCAGGTTTGCATGCATGGTGGTGGTGTGGTGGTGAAGAAGAGGGTGTTGAGAAAATAAGCGGCGGTTGCATGCCGAGTGCGCAGCGCAAACTGGCGCTGCACCCAGGAAGGATGTCTTTCAATGTGCGCTGAGGGCTTTACGACAGACAACTCCTGGTGGTTTGAACGGCGCCGCAGTCCCGACCGCGCGAAAGCATTGCAATATTTTGTTGTATGTCATCGTACAACATAAGAAGTCCTCTCGGGTGTCGGGTAACTACTGATGGGACAACCGGGTACCTCACCTTGGCCATGATTCCCCAGGGTTCATGAAGGAGTGACTTGGCTGGGGTGATTCAGCCCGCTTCGGCCTGCGCGCGCCGCCGACGTTCGCGGCTGTTGGCCAGGTGGGTGCGCATGGCGGCCCGTGCACCGTCGGGGTCCTGGCCCACGATGGCGTCGTAGATGCTTTCGTGTTCGCCGTTGACACGGCGCAGGTACTGGCGCCGCTCGTCATTGGCCGAATCCATGGCGGCCAGGCGGGCGCGCGGGATGATCATGCTGCCCAGCGTGCCCATCAGTTCGGCGAAGTGGCTGTTCTGCGTGGCACGTGCGATTTCCAGGTGGAACTGGAAGTCCGCCGCCACCGCGTCGCGGCCCGCATCCACCGCGGCTGCCACGGCGTCCAGCGCCTCGCGCATGGCTTTCAGGTTGGCCTCGGTGCGGCGTTGCGCGGCCAGCGCGGCGGCTTCAGTTTCTACCCCAATGCGCAGCTCCAGTACGGCAATCACGTCACGCAGGGTGCTGAACTGGTCGGGGGTAATCTTGAAGCCGGGCGCCTGCCCCAGCCCCAGCACAAAGGTGCCGATGCCGTGCCGCGTTTCCACCAGGCCAGAGGCTTGCAGCTTGGAAATTGCCTCGCGCACCACGGTGCGGCTCACGCTGAACTCGGCCATGATGGCGGCCTCGGTGGGCAGCTTGTCGCCCAGGGCCAGGCGGCCGTCGCGGATGCGGTCTCCCAGGGATTCGACAAGCTCCAGGGCCAGTGTGCGGGGCTTGCGGCGAAGCGGGGTATCGGTGGTCATTTCTTGGTGTTATCCCTATGGGGCGCCGGGGGCAGAAGCGGTACATTGCTTTTCGTTGTACGACAACTGATGACGTTCAACGGAATCTGTTGCCACTGTACCAAGAACCTCTGCCTTTGTAACCGCCATGCCTTGCCATCCGACGCCTATTCGTTTCCAACGCCTGTTATTGACCGGAGCTGCCGGAGGCCTGGGCCAGGAATTGCGTGCGCGCCTGAAAGCCTATTGCGCCACGTTGCGGTTGTCCGATATGGCCAACCTGGGCGACGAAGGCGCAGGGGAGGAGCTGCGCCCCGCACGCCTCGAAGACGCTGGCGCCGTGCTCAGCTTGCTGGAGGGCGTTGATGCCGTGGTGCACCTCGGGGGCGTGTCCACCGAGCAGCCCTGGGAGTCCATCCTGCAGGCCAATATCGTGGGTGTCTACAACCTGTATGAAGCGGCGCGCAAGCAAGGCGTCAAGCGGGTGGTGTTTGCCAGCTCCAACCACGTCACCGGTTTTTATCGCCAGGACGAAGTGGTGGGCCCCAACGACCCGGCCCGGCCTGACGGCCTGTACGGCGTGTCCAAAGCCTTTGGCGAAGATTTGTCGCGCTTCTACTTTGACCGCTATGGCATTGAAACCGTGTGCCTGCGCATTGGCTCATCGTTCCCCGAGCCGCGCAACCGCCGCATGCTGGCCACCTGGATGAGCTACGACGACCTGGAGCGCCTCGTCGTTGCGAGCCTCACGGCACCGGTGGTGGGCCACAGCATCATCTACGGCATGGGCGACAACACCACCACTTGGTGGGACAACACCCTGGCGCGCCACATCGGCTACCGCCCGCAGGACAGCTCCGAGCCCTTCCGCGCCAAGGTGGAGGCGGCCGACCCGCACCCCGACTTGAGCGACCCCGCCGTCATCTACCAGGGCGGTCCGTTCGTGCGCACCGGTCCTTTCGAATGACCCTTGGCGCCGGGATTCCCGTCCATTTCGCATCACTCAAAAACCATTCCACCGGAGACAAACCATGACCTTTCGCCGATCCCTGCTGACTGCCTGCGCCGCCGCTGTGGCCGCGATGGCAATGCTTCCCGTTGCCGCCCAGGCCCAGTCCATGGTGCTGAAGGCGGCCGACGTGCATCCCGCTGGCTACCCCAATGTGGTGGCGGTGGAGAACATGGGCAAGAAGCTTGACGCCGCCACCAATGGCCGCCTGAAGATCCAGACCTTCCCCGGTGGCGTGCTGGGCGGCGAGAAGGAAATGATCGAGCAGACGCAGTTCGGCGCCATCAACATCCTGCGCACCTCGCTCGGCCCGGTGGGCACGGTGGTGCCTGAGGTGAATGTGTTCAACATGCCCTTCGTGTTCCGCAGCCAGGACCATATGCGTGCAGTGATCGACGGCGCCATTGGCGATGAACTGCTGGCCAAGATCAGCGCGTCGCCCGCCAAGCTGGTGGCCATTGGCTGGATGGATGGCGGATCGCGCAGCCTGTACACCAAGAAGCCTGTGCGCAGCCCCGCTGACCTCAAGGGCCAGAAGGTGCGCATGATGGGCAACCCGCTGTTTGTGGACACCATGAACGCCATGGGCGGCAACGGCATCTCGATGGGTTATGGCGAAGTGTTCACCGCCCTGCAAACCGGCGTGGTGGATGGCGCTGAAAACAATGCGCCCAGCTTCTTCACCAGCAACCACTACAGCACGGGTGCCAAGTTCTACACGCAGACCAACCACCTGATCATTCCCGAACTGCTGGTGGTCTCCAAGGTCACGTGGGACAAGCTCTCCAAGGACGACCAGGCCCTGCTCAAGAAGTTTGGCCGCGAAGCGCAGCTGGAGCAGCGCGCCCTGTGGGACAAGAGCGTGGAGGACTACACCGCCAAGCTCAAGGCAGCCGGTGTGGAGTTCATCAACGTGGACACCAAGGCCTTCTATGACGCCACTGCCACCGTGCGTGCCAAGTACGGCGCCAACTATGCAGACCTGATGAAGCGCATTGAGGCGGTGAAGTAAGCACTGGATTTGCGTCTTGCGCGGGCGAGCTCCTGGTGGGTTGCCTGCGCCTTTTTTTCTTTGTCTTTCAGACCTGCTTGTATGGACCACCCCTTTTTGCGCTGGATGGACCGGCTCTACCTGGCCACCATCTGGGCGGCCGGCACCGCCATCTTCTTCATGTCGCTGATCATCCCCTGGGGCGTGTTCAGCCGCTACGTGATGGGCACGGGCTCGCAGTGGCCCGAGCCCATCGCCATCCTGCTCATGATGGTGTTCACCTTCATCGGCGCTGCGGCGGCCTACCGTGCGGGCGGGCACATCGCCGTCAACATGCTCACCGAAAAATTGCCCGCCCCGTTGCAGCGGCTGCTGGCGGTGCTGGTGGATCTGCTCATGCTGGTCATCTGCGGCTTTGTGGCCTGGTATGGCACCAACCTGTGCATTGAAACCTGGGGCCAGGGCATTGCGGAGCTGCCCTGGTTGCCCGTGGGCGCCACCTATGCGTCGCTGCCCATCGGCGCGGCCGTCACGCTGCTGTTTGTGCTGGAGAAGATGGTCTTCGGACCGCAGAACCACCGGCGCATCGTGCGCTTTGAAGAACTGACGGAAGGCGCCTGATCATGGATACCTTGGTACTGCTGGGAACGTTCTTCGTGCTCATGATGATCGGTGTGCCGATCGCCTATTCGTTGGGCCTCTCGGCCCTGGTCGGTGCGTTGTGGATTGACCTTCCGCTCGATGCCGTGATGATCCAGGTGGCCTCTGGCGTCAATAAGTTCTCGCTGCTGGCTATTCCGTTCTTCGTGCTCGCTGGCGCCATCATGGCCGAGGGTGGCATGGCGCGGCGCCTGGTGGCGTTTGCGGGCGTGCTGGTGGGCTTTATCCGGGGCGGGCTGTCGCTGGTCAACATTCTGGCGTCCACCTTCTTCGGCGCCATCTCGGGCTCGTCGGTGGCTGATACGGCGTCCATCGGCTCGGTGCTGATCCCCGAGATGGAAAAGAAGGGTTACCCGCGCCCCTTTGCCACGGCAGTCACCGTGAGCGGTTCGGTGCAGGCCATCCTGATTCCGCCCAGCCACAACGCGGTGTTGTATTCGCTGGCCGCAGGTGGCACGGTCTCAATTGCTGCGTTGTTCATGGCCGGTGTGCTGCCGGGGCTGCTCATGGGCCTCACGCTCGCGGCGTTGTGCCTGTTCACCGCGCACCGTGAAGGCTACCCCAAGGGCGAGGTCATCCCGCTCAAGCAGGCGCTCAAGATCTGTGTGGAGGCGCTGTGGGGCCTGATGACCATGGTCATCATCCTGGGCGGCATCCTGTCGGGCGTTTTTACGGCCAACGAGTCGGCGTCGATTGCGGTGGTGTGGGCGTTCTTCGTGACCATGTTCATCTACCGCGACTACAAGTGGCGCGACCTGCCCAAGCTGGTGCACCGCACCGTGAAGACAGTCACGGTGGTGATGATCCTCATCGGCTTTGCGGCGGCCTTCGGTTACCTGATGACGATGATGATGATCCCGATGAAGGTCACAGCCTTCCTCACCAGTCTGTCGGACAACAAGTACGTCATCCTCGCCATGATCAACATCATGCTGCTGCTGCTGGGCTGCCTGATGGACATGTCCCCGCTCATCCTCATCCTCACGCCCATCCTGCTGCCCGTGGTCAAGCTGTTGGGTGTGGACCCGGTGCACTTCGGCATGATCATGATGGTCAACCTGGGCATTGGCCTCATCACGCCGCCCGTGGGCACGGTGCTGTTCACCGGCGCTGCCGTGGCCAAGCTGCCGCTCGGTGTGGTTACCAAGGCCATGATGCCGTTCTTTGTGGCGCTGTTTGTGGTGCTGCTGATGGTGACCTACGTGCCAGCCATCTCGCTGTGGCTGCCCCGAGCGATGGGACTGTGAAGAAATGAAGCACCCCCTGAGTCGCCTTCGGCGCCTTCCCCCTCAAGGGGGACGACGCCCTCACTGCGGGGCGGCCCTTGCTCGGCGCCTCTGGCCTGGTCCCTGCTCGTTCCATCGGCCGAGGGTAGTGGGCCGCTCCGTCGTGCACTGATATGGTTACACACACGATGGCTACCGATACCCTGGTATTTGTCTCCTGCGCTGACAGCGGTGAGTTGCATGTGCTCCGTCTGGCGTCGGATTCGGGGCAGCTGTGCACCGAGCAGGTCCTGGCGCTGGGCGGGCAGCTCATGCCCATGGCGCTCAGCCCGGACGGCACCCGCCTGTATGTGGCGCGCCGCAGCGACCCGCTGGCCGTGGTCACCCTGGCGGTGGATGCGCGCGCGGGTTGCGCCGAGGTGTTGAGCGAGGCCGCGTTGCCCGCCAGCATGGCCCACCTGGCCACCGATAACACGGGGCGCTGGCTGCTGAGTGCTTCCTACGGTGCGGACCTGGTCGCGGTGCAGGCCATCGCTGCCGACGGGGTGGTCGCTGCGGGGCGTGGTGCCACCACGTACGCCACCAGTCGCCACGCCCACAGTGCGCTGGTCAGCCCCGGCAACCGCTTCGTGCTGGCCGCCTCATTGGGGGGCGGGCAATTGCACCGTTACCGATTCGACGCCGCCACGGGCGCGCTGCAACCCACCGACCCTGCCGTGTTCGCCCTGCCAGCAGGCACAGGTCCCCGGCACCTGCGCTTCAACGCGCGGGGCGACCGCATCTACCTGCTGGGTGAGCTGGATGCCTGCGTGCATGTGCTGGCCTGGGACGAATCCAGCGGAGGCCTGGAGTTGCTGCAAAGCCTGCCCACATTGCCACCGGGCTTTGCAGGCCCGGCCTGGGGTGCAGACCTGCACCTGAGCGCTGATGGCCGCTGGCTGTACACCAGCGAGCGCAACAGCCACACCCTGGCCGGGTTTGCCGTCGATGCGGTTACCGGCCTGCTGGCCCCCATCGACCACTGGTCTACGCAACTGCAGCCCCGGGGCTTTGCCATCACTCCGGACGGGTGCCACCTGATTGCCGCAGGCCAGATCAGCCACCGTGTGGGTGTGCACTTGATCGCGCCTGGCAGCGGTGCCCTGACCCAGGTGGCCGAGCACGATGTGGGGCTCAACCCGAACTGGATTACCGTGCTGCCCATGCAGCCTGATGCCTGATGCCTGATGAGATTGCATAAATTGACGAGACCGCGCCACCGATGAACCGACCCGCCCTCACCATCCGCATGCACCCGGATGACAACGTCGCCATCGTCGCCAACGACGGAGGCCTTCCTGCCGGCACGGTGCTGCCGCCCGGCGTGCCAGGCGCAGGCATCACATTGCGCGACAAGGTGCCCCAGGGCCACAAGGTGGCGCTGCAGGACATGGCCGAGGGCGATGTGGTGCGCCGCTACAACGTGCCCATCGGCTATGCGCTCAAGGCCATCCCGGCGGGAAGCTGGGTGCACGAGCGCCTGCTGCAGATGCCCTCGGCCCGCGCGCTCGAAGGCCTGCCCATGGCCACGGTGAAGCCTCCGGTGCTGGAGCCTTTGACCGGCTACAACTTCGAGGGCTACCGCAACGCCGACGGCTCCGTGGGCACGCGCAACATCCTGGCCATCACCACCACCGTGCAGTGCGTGGCGGGCGTGGTGGCCCTGGCGGTGCGCCGCATCAAGGACGAACTGCTGCCGTTGTATCCGCAGGTTGACGACGTGATCGGCCTGGAGCACACCTACGGCTGCGGCGTGGCCATTGATGCGCCCGACGCCATCATCCCCATCCGCACCCTGCGCAACATCAGCCTCAACCCCAACTTTGGGGGCGAGGTCATGGTGGTGAGTCTCGGCTGCGAAAAGCTGCAGCCCGACCGCCTGCTGCCCCCGGGCAGCTTCCCCATCGCCGACGAGCGCGATGCAGCCCTGGGCCCCGAGACGGTGTGCCTGCAGGCCGACGAGCATGTGGGCTTCATGTCCATGCTCGACCACATCGTGCAAAGCGCGCGTCCGCACCTCGAACGCCTCAACGCCCGCCGCCGCGAGACCATCCCGGCGAGCGAGTTGGTGCTGGGCGTGCAGTGCGGCGGCAGTGATGCGTTCTCGGGCGTCACCGCCAACCCGGCCGTGGGCTTTTGCGCAGACCTGCTGGTGCGCGCGGGTGCCACGGTGATGTTCAGCGAGAACACCGAGGTGCGCGATGCGGTCGAGCAGCTCACCAGCCGCGCTGCCACGCCCGAAGTGGCCGAATCCATCGTGCGCGAACTGGGCTGGTACGACCGCTACCTGGACCGCGGCCGCGTGGACCGCGCGGCCAACACCACGCCGGGCAACAAGGCGGGGGGCCTGTCCAACATCGCCGAAAAGGCCATGGGCTCCATCATCAAGAGCGGCACCGCGCCTATTGCGCATGTGCTGGCTCCGGGCGAGAAGCTGCGGCGCGACCAGCGTGGCCTGGTGTACGCCGCCACGCCCGCCAGCGACTTCATCTGCGGCACGCTGCAGCTGGCTGCGGGCATGAACCTGCATGTGTTCACCACCGGCCGGGGCACACCCTATGGCCTGGCAGAATGCCCGGTGGTCAAGGTGGCCACGCGCAGCGACCTGGCGCGCCGTTGGCATGACCTGATGGACATCAACGCCGGAAAGATTGCGGACGGTGAAGCCACCATCGAAGAGCTGGGCTGGGAGATGTTCCACCTGCTGCTCGACGTGGCGAGTGGCCGCAAAAAAACCTGGGCCGAGCAGTGGAAGCTGCACAACGCGCTGGTGCTGTTCAATCCCGCACCGGTGACCTGAAGTGACACCCCCTGAGTCGCTTCGCGCCTTCCCCCTCTCTCTACGCGCTGCGCGCTACGGGAGGGGGACGCAGCCAGCGCGGCGGGGCGGCCCTTGCGCGGCTGCCCTCGCCTGGGCTGCGCCCTTCGCATGCGTTGGTGGCGGCGCGTAGCGCAACGGATCACTGAAACGGTGGCCTTGCAAGCTGCGTCCTGGGGCTGCAAGCCTCCCCCTCACAGCCCGTCTTTGCACGGGCTGTTTCACTAGAGAGACCAAGAAATCACATGGGACATCCCCGTTTTTCCGACCCCAGGGTCGTCATCGCGCTGGCGCTGCTGTGTTGCCTGCTCTGGGGCAGCTCCTACCCCGCTATCAAGACCGGCTACGCCTGGTTCGGCATCGCCCGCAATGACATTCCCACGCAGCTGGTGTTTGCAGGCTGGCGCTTTCTGGGCGCGGGGCTGATCCTGCTGGCCTGGGCCGTGGCCACGCGCAAGGCCATCTGGGGGCTGGGTCTTGCGGCCGGGAGGCAACTGGTGGTGTTGGGCCTGGCGCAGACCACGCTGCAATACGTGTTCTTCTACGTGGGCCTCGCGCACACCACGGGCGTCAAGGGCTCCATCATGAACGCCACCGGCACGTTCTTCAGCGTGCTGCTTGCGCACTGGGTCTATCACAACGACCGCCTGAGCCACGCCAAGCTGTGGGGCTGCCTAGTCGGCTTTGTCGGAGTGATGGTGGTCAACCTGGGTCGCGGCACGTTGGACATGGATTTCACGCTGCTCGGCGAAGGTTTTGTGGTGATTGCCGCCTTCGTGCTGGCCGCTGCCAGCATCTACGGAAAGCAGGTGTCGCAGCGCATGGACTCGGTGGTGATGACGGGCTGGCAACTGGGGCTTGGCGGCGTGGCGTTGCTGGCCATTGGCTGGGGCCTGGGCGGCTCGCTCACGGGCTTTACCTGGGGCGCCACCGTGTTGCTGGTGTACCTGGCGCTGCTGTCGTCGGCAGCGTTCTCGCTGTGGAGCATCTTGCTCAAGCACAACCGCGTGAGCCAGGTCACGGTGTTCAACTTCACGGTGCCGATCTTCGGCGCGGCGCTGTCAGCACTGTTCCTGGGCGAGGCGCTGCTGGAGTGGAAGAACCTGCTGGCCCTGGTGCTGGTGTGCGGGGGCATCTGGCTGGTCACGCGCGATGCTCCCGCTGCATCCGCCACCAAATAGACTCGCAGCCATGGCCTATTCCCTTTCACGCAAAGCGTTTCAGCAAGAGCTTCACGGCCAGCCGACTGACCTCTTCACCCTGCGCGGTGCTGGTGGCCTGCAGGTGGCCGTCAGCAACTACGGCGCACGGCTGGTACAGGTGGCGGTGCCCGACGGGCAGGGCGGCCTCGTTGATGTGGCGCTGGGCTACGACAGCCTGCAGGGCTACCTGGACGGGCAACTCTCCATGGGCGCCCTCATAGGCCGCTGGGCTGGGCGGTTGCGCAGTGGTTTGTTGACTCTGCCCGATGGCGCACAGCGGCAACTGCCCACCAACAGCGGCCCCCACCACCACCATGGCGGGCCCAAGGGCAGCCGCTTTCAGGTGTTTGCGGTGGATGACGTGCAGGCCGATGCGCTCACCCTGAGCCACACCTTTCGCATTGAGGACGACGGCGTGCCCGGCACGCTTCGCCTGCAGCTGCACCTGCACATCACGGCCGACAACGCGCTGCACATGGCGTGGACGGGCGAGGCGCTGGACGCCCCCACGCTGCTCAACATCACCGGGCATGCGTTCTTCAACCTGGCGGGCGCTGGCAGCACCCACGGCCACACCCTGCAAGTGCCCGCCAGCCGCTATGTACCGCTGGCGGCCGATGTGTGTCCTAGCGGGTTGGTGCAGCCTGTAGATGCCACGCCTTTCGACCTTCGCGAAGCCCGCAGCGTGGGTGCCGCCGTGGCGGAGCCCAGCGAACAGCTGTCGCTGGCGGGTGGGCTGGACCACTACCTGGTGCTGGATGACCATGTGTGGGACGAAGAGGGCGGGGTGCGGACGCCACCGGTGTCACCCGTCACGCCCTCGCAAGGCCTGCGTCTTGCGGCGCTGCTGAGCGAGCCCCTCACTGGTCGCACCATGGAGGTATGGAGTACTGCGCCCGGGGTGCAGGTTTACGCAGGCCACGGCCTCAAGGCTGATCCGGTGCGCGACCTGGGGCGGGGCGCAGAGCAGGGCGTCTGGCTATGGCAGCCGGGCGACGGCATCTGCCTGGAGCCCATGGAGTATCCCGATGCGCCCAACCAGCCCGGGTTTCCCGTGCGTTGGCTGGCGCCGGGCGACGTGGTGCAGGGGGCCATCGTGTACCGCTTCACCGGGTGAGGCTGGGCGGGACTTGGTGAGGGTTGCGATGACATTGTTCATGTGATTTTTAAGTGATTTTGGCCTCTAGCGCTTATCCAGTAAGCGCTAGTAGCTATTCAATTAATAGCTGTCGATTCGGTCTCAATCCACTGGAAACCATTGACTGCGCGTAGTCGAAGCGCCGCGCGAAACCTTCATGCGGCGGCAGGTGCGCCATGGGCCTCGCTCTGCAGATGCGCCTGCACCACTGCGGCCAGCCAGTCCATCACCACCCGCACGCGCTGGGGCAGGTGGCGCCGGTGGGGGTAGATCAGCGTCACCGGCATGGGCGGGGCAGGGTGGTGCGGTAGCACCTCCACCAGCAGTCCCCGGTCGATCAGCTCGCGCACGCCCAGCAAAGGCGCCTGGATCAGGCCCAGCCCTGCTGCGCAGGCGCCCAGGTAGGCCTCGGCGCTGTTGACGGTGACACGCCCAGCCATGGGGTGAAACTGCGGGCTGCCGTCGTCGCCCATCGTTTCAAATCCGGCGGACTTGGTGCCCAGCGTGCTCACGTAGTGCACCAGGTCATGCTGCGCCAGGTCGGCCAGTGATTGGGGTGTGCCCTTGCGCGCCAGGTAGCCCGGGCTGGCGCAGCTGGCCACGCGCACCAGGCCCAGAGGGCGGGCCACCAGCCCGGGTTCTGCCACCGGGCCCACGCGGATCACGCAGTCAAAACCCTCGCGCACCAGGTCCACGCGGCGGTCGGTGCTGCTCAGCTCCACCTCCAGCAGCGGGTGGCGGGCCAGCAGATCAGGCAGCGCAGGCAGCACCAGCTGGCGGGCAATGCCGGTGGACATGTCAATGCGCACGCGCCCGCGCAGCGCAGTGCCGTCGGGCTGCTGGAACATGGCCTGCAACTCGTCCACGTCATCCAGCAGATCCTTGCAGCGCTCGTAAAAGGCCTGCCCGTCTTGCGTCAGCTGCACGCGCCGCGTGGTGCGGTGCAGCAGGCGCGTGCCCAGGTGGGCCTCCAGCTGCTGCACGGCCAGAGAGGCGCTGGCCTTGGGCAGGCCCAGCACCTGCGCAGCCTGGGTAAAGCTGCTCAGCTCGGCCACACGGGCAAAGATCTGCATGCGGTCTAAAGGGTTCATTGTTCTTAATGGATGGACAATGAATCATATTTTGCATGGTTTATCTTTGATTGGCGCCCCAATAAAGTTCATCCCCAGCCCCGGTCACGCGGTGTGACCGGGCTTCAGACACTGCAAAGGACCCTTGCCATGACAACCGCTTCATCCCTTTCTTCAGCCCCCACCCCCACCCCTGTCGTTTTGATCACCGGCGGCAGCCGCGGCCTGGGCCGCAACGCAGCGCTGGCCGCTGCACACAGCGGCATCGACGTGGTGCTGACCTACCGCCAGCAGGCCGCCGAAGCCCAGGCTGTGGTGGCCGACATAGAAAAGCTGGGCCGCCGTGCTGTGGCTTTGCCGCTGGATGTGGGCGATGTGGCCAGCTTCGAAGCCTTTGCTGCGCAGCTGCAGCAAACCCTGCGCAGCCACTGGCAGCGCGAGCGGTTTGACTTTCTCGTCAACAACGCGGGCATGGGCGTGCATGCACCCATCACCGAAACCACCGAAGCGCAGTTCGATGCGCTGGTCAACGTGCACCTCAAGGGCGTGTTTTTCCTCACGCAGCGCCTGCTGCCGCTGATGAACGATGGCGGCCGCATCCTGAACCTGTCGTCGGGCCTGGCCCGCTTCGCCTTGCCCGGCTACGCCGCCTACGCGGCCATGAAGGGCGCTATCGAGGTGCTGAGCCGCTACCTGGCCAAAGAACTGGGCCCGCGTGGCATCACCGTGAACGTGGTGGCCCCGGGCGCCATCGAGACTGACTTTGGCGGCGGCGTGGTGCGCGACAACGCGCAGCTCAACGCCTTTGTGGCCGCGCAGACGGCTCTGGGCCGCGTGGGTGTGTCGGACGACATCGGCCCGCTGGTCGCTTCGCTGCTGCAACCGGCCACACGTTGGGTCAACGCCCAGCGTATCGAGGCGTCGGGCGGCATGTTCCTGTGAAGCAGAGAACACCCCCCTGAGTCGCTTCGCGCCTTCCCCCCGCTCTCGCATCGCTCCGCGATGCGGGCAGGGGGACGCCACCCGTGCGGCGGGGCGGCCCTTGCACGGTGGCACTGGCGTGGGGCCGTGCGATATCAAAGACTGAGGTAGTTGTCGGGCCGTAGAAAACCAGGATGTGGCACCGATACCCGCAGGTTCATGGCTTACCGACTCCGCCTAAGTTTCGTCTAAGTGTCCGTGCCCACACTGCCTTCCATCGCAACCCTGATTGAAAAGGCAGACACCATGAACAACACGCTTGCATCCACTCCCCGCCGCCTGATCCTGGCCCTGGTGGCCGCGGGCGCTGTGGGCGCCACCGGCGCCGGCCTCATCAGCGGGCACCAGGCCCGCGCGGTCACACCCTCCACGCCCATCGTGGCGCAGACGGCCATGGCCCCGGGCGGTGCGCTGCCCAGCTTTGCGCAGATCACCGCGCAGAACGGCCCGGCCGTGGTCAACATCAGCGTCACGGGCAGCACCAAGACGGCGATGGCCAACGATGACGACGATGACGAGCAACCCGCTGCCCGCCAGGGCCGTGGCCCGCAGATCGACCCAAACGATCCCTTTTACGAATTCTTTCGCCAGTTCGGCTTCCCCGGCGCGGGCCCACAAGGCCAGCCCAACGTACCCACCCATGGCCAGGGCTCGGGCTTCATCGTCAGCCCTGATGGCCTGGTGCTGACCAATGCCCACGTGGTCAAGGGCGCGAGCGAAGTGGTCGTCAAGCTCACTGACCGGCGCGAGTTCCGCGCCAAGGTGCTGGGCGCCGACCCCAAGACCGACGTGGCCGTGCTCAAGATCGACGCCAAGGATCTGCCCACCGTACGCCTGGGCAGCACACGTGACCTGCAGGTGGGCGAATGGGTGCTGGCCATCGGCTCGCCCTTTGGCTTTGAAAACAGCGTGACGGCGGGCGTGGTCAGCGCCAAGGGCCGTTCGCTGCCCGACGACAGCCTGGTGCCCTTCATCCAGACCGACGTGGCGGTGAACCCCGGCAACTCGGGCGGGCCGCTGTTCAACGCGCGCGGCGAGGTGGTGGGCATCAACTCGCAGATCTACAGCCGCTCGGGCGGCTACCAGGGCGTGTCGTTCTCCATCCCCATCGAGCTGGCCGCCAAGATCAAGGACCAGATTGTGGCCACCGGCAAGGTGCGCCACGCCCAGTTGGGCGTGGCCGTGCAGGAGGTGAACCAGGCGTTTGCTGAATCCTTCCAGCTGGACAAGCCCGAGGGCGCCTTGGTCGCCAGCGTCAGCAAGGGCAGCCCGGCCGAGAAAGCAGGCCTGCAGGCGGGCGACGTGATTCGCCAGGTGAACGGCCAGCCCATCGTGGCCTCGGGCGACCTGCCCGCCTGGGTGGGCCAGGCGCAGCCGGGGCAGCAGGCCAAGCTGTCGGTGTGGCGCCAGGGCAAGCCCTTGGAGCTGACCGCCACGCTGGGCGACGCCAGCGACAAGGCGACCAAGCAGGCGCGCAACGACGATGCCGTGGGCAAGGGCCAGCTGGGCCTGTCGCTGCGCCCGCTGGACCCCGAGGAGCGCCGCGAGGTAGGCGTGGCCGAGGGCCTGGTGATCGAACAGGCGCGCGGCCCCGCTGCGGCGGCCGGTGTGCAGCCGGGGGATGTGCTGCTGGCCATCAACGGCGCGCCCGCCAAGAACATCGAGCAGGTGCGCGCTGCGATGGCCAAGGCCACCGCAGGCAAGTCGGTGGCGCTGCTGATCGAGCGCGATGGCAACAAGATCTTTGTGCCGGTGCGTTTGGGCTAAGCGGTCCCAAAGGCTCTGCTGGCGTCGTTGTTCCGTCTTGCCGTACTTTCGGTACTGTCTGCGACGAAACGCGTAGGAGGCTGTCGGACTTGGAAATCGTCGGCTGCAAATTGGCCGCAGCGGTCCATTTTTTACCGTCTTTTTGCCCCATAGCTCGGCTATGAGGCTGCAAATCCGGCAAAAACTGTCCTCGCTGGGGCCAATTTTCGCTTCGACGCTCCAAGTCCGACAGCCTCCTAGCCAGAACCGCTGCGCTGAGCTTTGTGGTCCGCTGTGATGCGATGCCTGCACGGGCCACTTCGGTGGCCCGATTGATTTCATTGGCTATGCTTGCCCACCATGCGCCTCTTGCTAGTTGAAGACGACCCCATGATCGGCGAAGCCGTGCAAGACCTGCTGCGCGCCGAGCACTACGCCGTGGACTGGGCACGCGACGGCGACGCTGCCGACACGGCATTGCGCACCCAGCCCTATGACCTCGTGCTGCTGGACCTGGGTCTTCCCAAGCGCGACGGCCTGGCCGTGCTGCGCGACCTGCGGGCGCGCAAGAACCGCACCCCGGTGCTGGTGGCCACCGCACGTGATGCCGTGGCCCAGCGCATCGAGGGGCTCGACGCGGGGGCGGACGACTACGTGCTCAAGCCTTACGACCTTGATGAACTGCTCGCCCGCATCCGCGCCCTGTTGCGCCGCGCTGCAGGGCGGGCCGAGCCGGTGTATGAACACAAGGGCGTGTGCATCAACCCCGCCACGCGCGAGGCCACGGTGAATGGCGCGCCTGTGGTGCTGTCGGCACGCGAATGGGCGGTGCTGGAGCCGCTGATCGCACGGCCCGGCATGGTGCTGTCGCGCCAGCAGCTCGAGGACAAACTCTACGGCTGGGGCGACGAGGTGAGCAGCAACGCGGTGGAGGTCTATATCCACGGCCTGCGCAAGAAGCTGGGGCCCGAGCTGGTGCTGAATGTGCGCGGGGTGGGCTACCTCGTGCCGAAGGCATGACCCCCCTGAGCGGCTTCGCCGCTTCCCCCCAAGGGGACGACAGCCTTTGCTGCGGGGCGGCCCTTGCTGGCTGCCCCCGCGCAATCTCCCGCCCTGAGCATGCGGCGGGGATGGATGGATAGAGATGAAGAACGTGCCAACCACCTCCTGGCACAGCGCGCTGCAGTCCATGCTCCCGCGCTCGCTGCGCATGCGTCTGCTGGTGTTCCTGCTGGCCGCCATCGTGCTGGCCGGCGCAGTGCAGGGAGCACTGGCCTACCGGGGGGCGCTGGACGAGGCGGATGCGCTGTTCGACTACCACATGCAGCAAACCGCACTGGCCTTGCGCTCGGGCCTGCCGGTGGATGCGCAAGGGCTGGGCCCGGGCCTGGACCCCGAGGATGAAAACCACGAATTCATCGTGCAGGTGTGGACCAACGAAGGCCTGCGCATTTTTGAATCCGCCGTGGGCGCGGCCCTGCCGCAGATCGCCGTGCTGGGCTTTGCCAACGTGCAGGCGCGCGGCGGCACCTACCGGGTGTTTTCGATGCAAACGCGTTCGCAGGTGATCCAGGTGGCGCAGAACATGGCCGCGCGGCGCGACATGGCCCGCAGCCTGGCGCTGCGCACGCTGGCGCCGCTGGCCATCATGGCGCCGCTCTTGGTGCTGGCCGTGTGGTGGGGTGTGAGCCGGTCGCTGGCCCCGGTGGAGCGCGTGCGCCGCCAGCTGGCGCAGCGCCAGGCGGATGACCTCTCGCCCGTGAGCGATGCGCAATTGCCCGACGAAGTGCAGCCGCTGGTCAGTGAGCTCAACCTGCTCTTCGAGCGCGTGCAGCGCGCCTTTGATGCTCAGGAGCATTTCGTGGCCGATGCTGCCCACGAGCTGCGCTCGCCCCTGGCGGCGCTGCGCCTGCAGCTGCAGGGCCTGCAGCGCGCGGGCGATGATGCCGCGCGCGCCGTCGCCATCGAACGCCTGTCGGCCGGCATTGACCGCGCCACGCGCCTGGTGGAACAACTGCTCACCCTGGCCCGGCAAGAGGCCAGCACCGCCACCACCGAACCCGTGGACCTGCGCGCCGTGGTGCAGCTGGCCCTGGCCGACGTGGCCCCCGCCGCGCAGGCGCGCAGCATGGATGTAGGCCTGCTTGACTCCGCCACCGCCACCGCCACCGCCACCGCCACCGTGCCCGTGACCGTGCGTGGTAATGCCGAAGCCCTGCGCATGCTGGCGCGCAATCTGCTGGACAACGCCATCAAATACACCCCGCCCGGCGGCCAGGTGGACGTGCAGGTGCGCCGCGAGGGCGACCAAGCCGTGCTCACCGTGGAAGACAGCGGCCCCGGCATCGCCCCCGAGCATCGCGAGCGCGTGATGCAGCGTTTTGTGCGCGAAACCTCGGAAGGTGCCCCGGGCAGCGGCCTGGGCCTGGCCATCGTGCAGGCCATTGCGCAAGGCCATGGCGCCAAGGTGCAACTCAGCGCTTCGCCGCGTCTGGGGGGGCTGCTGGTGACGGTGCGGTTTGGCTGAGGCTGCTGCTGGAAGTCCCGTCGGGCGCAGGTGCTGTTTGTTGATGATGCTTCTATTTTGATAGCTATCGGCGCTTGATGAATAAGCGCCAGGGGCCAAAAAAGCTCAAAATATGTAGGCTGCAGGTGCCTGCAGATACCGTCGCCTCTGCGCCAGGCCCTGTAGGCGTGTCGCCGCACAATGCGCAGGCGCCGCATCCATCGCGGTGCACCGTCTTCCGTTGATCCAGAAAGCATCCGCATGCACTTCATCGTTCTCGGCGCAGGCGCCATTGGTTGTTATGTGGGTGGGCGCCTGGCCGCGCACGGCCAGCCGGTCTGCCTGGTGGGCCGCCCGCATGCGCTGGAGCCCATCGCGTTGCACGGCCTCAAAGTCACGGACCTGGATGGCTTTGACCGCACCGTGCCCGTGTCTGCGCTGCAACTGGCACACACACTGGCCGACGCGGCGCCGGGCCCGGACAGCATCATCCTGCTGTGCGTCAAAAGCGGCGCCACCGAATCCGCTGCGCGCGAACTGGCCGACGCCTGTGCGCCGGGAACGCCCGTCATCTCGCTGCAAAACGGCGTGGACAACGTGGCCCGCGTCACAGCTCGGGCGCCAGGCCTGAGTGTTCTGGCGGGCATGGTGCCTTACAACGTGGTGCTGCGCGGCGCCCAGGTGCACCGTGCTACTGCGGGCCATTTGCAACTGCAGCGTGATACCGTCACCGAACGCATCGCGCCGGTCTTCAACGCTGCAGGCCTGGCCACCGTGTTGCCTGCCGACATCCGTGCGGTGCAGTGGGGCAAGCTGCTGCTCAACCTCAACAACCCGGTCAATGCGCTGTCCGACCTGCCTCTGCGGCAAGAGCTGCTCGACCGCGACTGCCGCCGCGTCTTTGCTGCCCTGCAAACCGAGGCGCTGCGTGTGATGGCGCGCGCAGGCATCGCACCCGCCCAGGTCACCGCCGTGTCGCCCACGCTGCTGCCCCATGTGCTGCGCCTGCCCAACTGGCTCTTCACCCGGCTGGCAAAACGCATGCTGCAGATCGACGCCAAGGCGCGCTCGTCGATGTGGGACGACCTGGAAGCCGGGCGTGTGACCGAGATTGATGCACTCAGCGGGGCTGTGGTGAGGCTGGCGGCTCAGCAGGGCATGGAGGCGCCGCTGAATGCGCGCATGTGCGAGCTGCTGGGCGGCCAGCGCCAGCGCCTCACGGGCGCGCAGATGCGCAGGGCGTTGGGGCTGTAGTCAGGCCGCCGGAAGCGCGTGGTCCAGCGGCACACGCAGCCCGGTCTTCAGGCTGGCCAGTGCGACCGACGTTCTGAACCGCTTGATGTTGTCATCCCCCTCAAACAGCCGCTGCGTCAGCGCCTCGTAGTCGGCCATCGACGCCACGTTCACCACCAGCAGATAGTCCGCCTCGCCCGTCACGCTGTAGCACTGCTGCACGGCGTCCTCGGCAGCAATGCGCGCACGCAGCGGGGCGGTGCGGTCGGGGCGCTCGTTTTCGAGGTGCACCTCCAGCACGATGGTCAGCGGTTTGCCCACTTTCACCGGGTCGAGCACGGCCACGTTGGCGCGGATCACGCCGCTGTCTTTCAACCGCTGTATGCGCCGCTGCACGGCGGGTGCCGACAGGTTGACGGCCTGCGCAATCGCGCGCTGGGGCGTGGTGTTGTCGGTCTGCAGGATGTCCAGGATGGCGATGTCAAAGCGGTCGAGTGCTGGGGTGGCGGGCATGGGGCGCCTCGTGGTGGTGAGCGAAAGTTGCACGCGGGCCCTGAAAATCGAGCAAAAAGCACGCATGGGTCACACTATATTTTCAACCCATGAGCGCTTCCCTTCTGCACCGTTTTTTCCCCTTTCTCGCCGTCCTGGGCTCCGTCACCGCGTTGGGCATTGGTACCTCATGGGCCAAGCACTGGCTGTTTCCGGTGGTGGGGGCGCAGGGCACCACCGCCGTGCGCGTGGGCTTTTCGGCGTTGCTGGTGCTGTTGCTGTGGCGGCCGTGGCGCTGGCATCTGTCGCGGGCCGATGCGCGTGCCGTCATGTTGTACGGCGCGGCGCTGGGGGGCATGAACCTTATGTTCTACATGTCGCTGCGCACCCTGCCGTTTGGGCTGGCGGTGGCCATCGAGTTCTCAGGGCCGCTGGCGGTGGCGATCTGGTCTTCGCGGCGCGCCGTGGATTTTGTGTGGGTGGCGCTGGCCATGGCCGGGTTGGGCATGCTGCTGCCGCTGGGTTTGAACGGCAGCACGCTGGACCCCGTGGGAGTTTTGTATGCCCTGGGAGCGGCGGTGTTCTGGGCGCTGTACATCGTGTTCGGCAAGCGCGCCGGGCACCTGCACGCCGGGCACACGGTGTCTCTGGGCCTCTTGGTTGCGGCGCTGGTGGTGGTGCCGGTGGGCGTGGTGCATGCGGGCGCTGCGCTGCTGTCGCCCACGGTGCTGCTCATCGGGCTGGCGGTGGCGGCAGTGTCCAGCGCCATTCCGATCTCGCTGGAGATGATGGCCCTCAAGCGCCTGCCCAAGGAGGCCTTCGGCATCATGATCAGCATGGAGCCCGCGGTGGCTGCCGTGCTGGCCTTGATGCTGCTGGGCGAGCACCTGAGCGCCATCCAGTGGCTGGCCATTGGCTGCATCGTGGCGGCGTCCATGGGCAGTGCGATGACTGCTGGTCGGCCCTCTGGCGCCGACCGCGCAGCGCCGCAGGCGGCCTGAGAACCTGTTCAAGCTCTTTTCGGGGTCGCACAAGGTCCTTGCCGGGATGGGATGCAAGGCGCGGAGCGCAGTGGATAGCCCGGCTATCCACAAGCGCCGCAACGCCGCAGACCGCCCGGCAAGGCACTTGCCCGCAGGGTTGGAGTGAAATCGGGCGATTGGAAGCCTCGTCTGCTTGCATGGGCATGAGCCCATGCGGCGCATCCGAAGCATCCACGTCCATCACGATGGCACTCCAATGCGATCCCCGAAAAGATCTTGAACAGGTTCTGAGGGCGGCCGGTGCCATCGCGCATCGCCTGGGCATATCCAGACCTCCGGGATGGCCGTCCCGCTGACACCCGGCCGTCGGCAAAGGATGACACGCACAGGGCGCGCTCCGTGGCCAGAATGGGTCTATCTCACAGGAGCCGCCCATGATGCGCACTTCGCCGTTGCCACAATCCAAGGTCGCTGAGGCTGAACGCAAGGTCAGCGCCATCCTGGCCGACCTGGAAGAAACGACCCATTCAGAGGTCAAGGACATCGCTTTGGAAGACGTGGTGGAAACCGACGCCGCTAGCGGCCAGCCTGCCGTGCACCAGAGCGTCGACATCACCGTACAGCCGCGCGCGCAGCGCAAGTGGCTCACCAAATAACGCAATAGCCCGAGGCCCTTGGCTGGGCTGCCAGCCGGTCAACCGGCGGTAGGTCGGCCGCCTTGGCGCAGCTGCAACACCCGTGCAATGAGGTTGGCATACCCTTCGTCTGCCTGCGCCAGCAGCGGCAAACCTGTCTCGCGCACGGCATGGTCCACCGCGTCGGCCCATGCGGGCGTACCCGGCGCCGCCTGTGCGCTGGCCATGGCACCCAGCACCAGTTCTTGCCCCCAGAAGTACACCTGGTCAGCGTGTACGTTGGCCTGCATACGCTGCACCTCTGCCAGGGTTTGCGGCTCCGCCAGGTACAGCCAGATGTCTGCGTACAGGAAGTCAACGGGCGCGCCCTGGGGTTGCCACTGCAGCGCGTCGGCCTGCACCAGCTCTACCTTGCGCGCTGCAGACTCCGGCAGTCCCTCCAGCACGCGGCAACGGCCAAACAGCTCCAGCACATCCCCATCCCGCTCCACCACGGTCACGCGCTCCACCGTGGGCTGCAGCGCGATGTTGGCCACCACCCAGCCCATGCCCAGGCCCATCACCACCGTGTGGCCCCGCGCATGGCGGCAGGCCAGTTCCTGGCTTTCCACTTCCATCGGCGACAGCGACATCCAGGTTTCCCACCCGCCCGCAGCGCTCTGCCGCATCAGCACTGTCGAGCCCGAGGTGACACACGGGCCACTGTGGTACCCACGGTCCAGCCCAACCCCAGTGCGCTTCATCTGCCACGGCCCCACGGCCCCGTCGGGGTACTGCGGCATGTGCCAGTGCGGGGAAAAAACGGGAATCCCCAGCGCCTGCGCCAGTGCGCTGGCGGAGGGCTGTGGGGCAAAGGGAAGGATGGAGGGGGAAGGGGATGCCGACATGGTTTGATCTTAGATGGGCAAGTGGCGTGTTGACTTGAGAATGTGCGCGTCTGCCGGGGGCACCGGGCATTGTCCGACAGCTTCACGGTCTGCAGGATGGCACCCACGGCGCTGAGTGGACCCTAAAAGAGAGGGAGATGAAACCGTTTTGTTTTGTCACCCACTTCCCAGGAGACGCACATGCATCCATCCACACTCCCCCATCCGGCCACCCCACCGGTGGATGAAGACTTGGCCGACCAAGCCCGCCCCGGCTACGGCATCCCGTCGCAAGACCCACGACCTGGCGCCCAGACCGCCCTGGAGCCCGAAGACGCAGAGCGCGAGGCCCATTCCGTGCTGGTGGGCGGCGGCATGATGGCGGGCGCGGCTGCCGGTGCGGCCGTGGGCGTTGCAGTCGCCGGCCCGGTGGGCGTGGTCGTCGGAGGCACCTTGGGCGGCATTGCGGGTGCGCTGGGCGGCGCAGCAGCGGGTACGGCGGTCAATACCGAAGAAGCTGGTGAGGCCCCGGACCCTGCTCTTGAAGGCTCCAAGGCCCAAGGCACAAACAAACGCACACAAAGTTCAAAGGGCTGATCGGTCGCACTGACTGAACTGCTGAGCTGTGCGCCCTATTGCAGGGGCGCGCCTCTTGGATTCAACGCGGCTCAGTGCCGGACGCCCATTGGGAAACTTCAATCAGGCCGCAGCCAATTCGCTCCACGCATCACCCAGCGCCTGTGCCTGCTGCAGCACCAGTTCCACCGCTGCCGCTTCCAGGTCGGGCGGGTATTTGTACTTGCGCAGGATGCGTTTGACCATCAGGCGCAGCTTGGCTTGCACGCTCTCGCGCTCGGTCCAGTCCACGGTCAGGTTCTTGCGCAGGTTGTCGGTCAGCTCGTGGGCGATTTTTTTCAGCGTGTCGTCGCTCAGCGTGCGCACGGCGGCCTCGTTCTCGGCCAGCGCGGTGTAAAAGCGCACCTCGTCTTCGCTCAACCCCAGCTTGTCGGCCAGGCCATGCGCCTCGCGGAACTTGCGGGCCATGTCCAGCAGTTCTTCCATCACCTGGGCGGTTTCAATGCTGCGGTTCTGGTAGCGGGCAATCACCCCACCCAGCAGGTCCGAGAACTTTTTGCTCTGCACCACATTGCTGGCAAAGCGGCTCTTGATTTCGCCCTCCAGCAGGCGCTCCAGCAGCTCCACCGCCAGATTGCGTTCGGGCAGCGCCCGCACCTGGGCCAGAAAGCCTTCGTCCAGCAGGCCAATGTTGGGCTTCTCCAGCCCCACGGCGTCAAAGATGTCCACCACGCTTTCAGACACCACGGCCTGGCTGATGATCTGGCGCACGGCCAGTTCGCGCTGCTCATCGGTGCGCTGTTTCGCGGTGATGTCGCGCTTGGTCAGGATCACCTTGACGCCTTGCATGAAGGCCACTTCCTCGCGCACGGCCTTGGCCTCGTCCAGCGTGCAGCTCAGCGTGAAGGCCTGGCTCATCGCCAGGGCCGTGTCGGCAAAGCGCTTCTTGCCGTCTTGCCCGGCCTGGCGCGGCAAGCCCAGCACGTGGTTGGCCGCGCCCGCCAGCACGCGGTGGCCGCCCGTCAGAAAGCCGCTGTAGTCAAACCCGTGCAGCAGAGCGCGCAGCACGTCGAGCTTTTCCAGCACCACGCTGAACGCCTCGTACGCGTCCACCGTGGGGCGGCCCCGGCCGTGGGCGGCGGTGTATTCCTTCATGGCGGCTTTGAGCTCGTTGCCAATGCCGATGTAGTCCACCACCAGGCCGCCCTGCTTGTCCTTGAACACGCGGTTCACACGGGCAATGGCCTGCATCAGGTTGTGGCCCTTCATGGGCTTGTCTACATACAAGGTGTGCACGCAGGGCGCGTCAAAGCCGGTCAGCCACATGTCGCGCACGATCACGATGCGCAGCGGGTCGGCGGGGTCTTTAAAGCGCTTTTCCAGCCGCTTTTTGACCTGCGCGCTGTAGATGTGCGGGCGCAGCAGGGCCTTGTCGCTGGCACTGCCGGTCATCACGATCTTGATGGCGCCCAGCTCGGGGTCGGCGTTGTGCCACTCGGGGCGCAGGCGCACGATCTCGTTGTACAGGTGCGCGCAGATGTCGCGGCTCATGGCCACCACCATGGCCTTGCCGCGCTGTGCCGTGTTGCGCTCTTCAAAATGCGCCACCAGGTCTTGCGCCACGCGGGCCACACGGGGCTCGGCGCCTACCACTTGCTCCAGCGCGGCCCAGCGGCTTTTCAGGCGCGACTGCACGCTTTCTTCTTCGTCCTCGGCCAGCTCGTCCACCTCGGCGTCGATGCTGGGCAGCTCGTCGGCTTTCAGGCCCAGCTTCACCATGCGGCTTTCGTAGTAGATGGCCACGGTGGCGCCGTCTTCCTTGGCCTGCTGCATGTCATACACGTGGATGTAGTCGCCAAACACCGCGCGCGTGTCGCGGTCGGTGCCGCTCACGGGTGTGCCAGTAAAGGCGACAAAGGTGGCGTTGGGCAGTGCATCGCGCAGGTGCTGGGCGTAACCCACCTGGTAGTGTTCCCGGGTGGGCTCCACCGTGTTCGCTTCGGTGCCTGCCCGGTAGGTGGGCGGCGCAAACTCGGCACGGTGTGCGGGTGCGGTGCCGCTGCCTGTGGTGATGGGGTTTGCTACTGTATTGGTAGCTGGTAGCGCTTGTGTATCAAGCGCTAGGGCCTGATTTGGCTTGAAATTTTCCCTGCCATGTGTCTTTTGCACCTTCAGCCGCGCCTCAAACCCGTACTGCGTGCGGTGCGCCTCGTCGGCGATCACCACGATGTTGTGGCGGTCCGACAGCATGGGGTAGCTGTCCTCGTCCTCGCCGGGCATGAACTTCTGGATGGTGGCAAACACAATGCCGCCCGAGGGCCGGTTCGCCAGCAGCGTGCGCAGCTCTTGCCGGGTGCGGGCCTGCACGGGCTGCTCGCGCAGCAGGTCTTGCGCCAGGCCAAACACGCCCAGCAGCTGGCCGTCCAGGTCGTTGCGGTCGGTGATGACCACGATGGTCGGGTTCTGCAGCGCTGGCTCCTGCATCACGCGGGCGGCAAAGCAGGTCATGGTGATGCTCTTGCCGCTGCCCTGCGTGTGCCACACCACGCCGCCCTTGCCCTTGATGGCCGGGTCTGCGCCACTGCCCGGCGTGGCGGCAGCCACCACCTGCGCAATGGCGGCGCGCACCGCATGAAACTGGTGGTAGCCCGCGATCTTCTTCACCAACTGGCCATCGTCCTCAAACAGCACAAAGTAGCGCAGGTAATCGAGCAGGTACGGCGGTGCCAGCACGCCGCGCACCAGCGTCTGCAGCTCGTTGAACTGGCCCAGCGGGTCCAGCGTGGCGCCGTCAATCGTGCGCCACGCCATGAACCGCTCGGCGCTTGCGCTCAGCGATCCCAGCAGCGCCTCGGTGCCGTCCGAAATCACCAGCACCTCGTTGGTGTGGAACAGGTCCGGGATCTGCTCCTTGTACGTCTGGATCTGGTCGTACGCCTTCCACACGCTGGCGGCCTGGTCAGCGGGGTTTTTTAACTCCAGCAGCACCAGCGGCAGGCCGTTGACGAACAGCACCACATCGGGCCGGCGCGTGTGGCGTGGCCCGCGCACGCTGAACTGGTTCACCGCCAACCACTCATTGCACTCGGGCGCGGCCCAGTCCACCAGGCGCACAAAGTCGCCCACCGTTTCGTTGCCGCGCTGGTACTGCACCGGCACACCCGCCACCAGCAGCCGGTGAAACCGCCGGTTGGCCGCCAGCAGTGCGGGCACGCCCAGGTCTTGCACCTGCGCCAGTGCGTCGTCAATGGCCGTGGCCGGCACGCCAGGGTTCAGCCGCACCAGCGCCGCCCGCAGCCGGCCCGCCAGCAGCACCTGGCGGTAGTCACTGCGCTCGGGCGCGGGGCCGTCGGGGGCAATGTCGGGGCCGGCCATGTGGGTGTAGCCCACGTCCTGCAGCCAGGCCAGGGTTTCGCGTTCGAGCTGGTCTTCGGTCATGCGGTCAGGTCCGGGGCTGAGAGGTGGCGGATGTGTCGATGCCATCGACAGATGGGGAGAATATGTTTAAAAAAACACAAAAAATCGACAAGTTATCGTGATCTGTCGATGCCATCACCATATGGTCAGCCCACAAGCTCTGCCAACAAGGCGTCGTTGATGTAGTACTTCTCGCGCCCGTGCTTGCTTTCGCGCAGCACGCCCAGGCCCGCCAGGGTTTGCAGGTAGCCGGACGCGGTTTGCCGTTTTGCAATGCCAGCGTCCACCACGAACTGGATTTTTGTATAGGGCTGCTTGAAGACCACCTCGATCAGGTCTTTGCTGTACACGCCGGGTGCTTCGCGCTGCACACGCTCGCGCACCTGCTCCATCAAGTCACGGATGCTGTTGACCTGATCAAACGTCTGCTGGGCCGTGCTCTCCACGGCACGCAGCATGTAGAGCAGCCAGTTCTCCCAGTCCTGCTCTTCCGTCACCCGGCGCAAACCCTCGTAGTAGGCCGCACGGTGGGCAATGATGTAGCGCGACAGGAACATCACCGGAATGTCCAGCAAGCCCTTTTCCACCAGAAACAGCAGGTTCAGGATGCGCCCCGTGCGGCCGTTGCCATCCGGGAACGGGTGAATCGCCTCAAACTGGTAGTGCATCACCGCCATCTTTACCAGTGGGTCGAGGTCGTCGTCAGCGTGGATGAACTTTTCCAGGTTGGACAGCTTGTCGCGAATCACCGCATCGCCCACGGGCGGCGTGTACACCACCTCGCCCCGCTCATTCTTCAAAGCCGTGCCAGGCACGGCGCGCACCTGCAAATCCATCTGCTTGATGCGCTGGGCAATCTCTATGAACAGGTTGGTGCTCAAAGGCCGGTCTTTCAGCGCGGCAAAGCCGTGGTACAGCGCCTCGCGGTAGCGCAACACCTCCTTGGTATGGGCATCGGCCTTGCCGTCAGCGTCCGCATCGGCGCGGTACAGCTCGTCGTTGGTGGTGACGATGTTCTCAATCTCCGACGACAAGCGCGCTTCCTGCAGCACGATGCTGTTGATCAGCACGCCCTGGTTCGGAATCTGCGCCGCCAGCCCGCGCAGGTTGGCCAGCACCCGGTTGGCCGCAATCGCCTGCTTGAGCACGGCCTTGCTTTCCAGCTCTACCGCTGGCGGCAACAGGGGCAGATCATTGTGGGGTTGGCTGCGGTCAAAAGGCATGCCGGTGCATCCTGGGTGGGGAGGGGAACATGGCGAAAAATCGCGATGGCTTCACCATGTTAGCCAGCATCTGTACAAAAAACACGAATTTTTAAGCATGTGGGCTGCGACATGTATAGAAAACGCTGATTTCTATACATGTCGGCGACGCCCAACCTGCCGCCCGGCGCGCTGTGAAAGAACTCTTTAATAGGCCGGCCCGCTGTGAAAGAACACTTTCATAGCGCTTGCAGTTTCAAACTTCGTTGATCAGTGCCTGCGCATCGGGGCAAGCGCAACTGGCTGGGGATCACGCAGTGAGCCCGGCGTCCAAAGCGTCATTTCACGGTTTCCCCGTCTTGTACGCCTGTTGCTCATGGGTGGGCTTGGAGGGAAACGCGAGCTGCAGCAGGCCGCTGCGAACCATGGGGCTGATGTGCGTCTGACGCAAGGCGTCGGGGCTGCGGTCAAGAAGCCGGGCCAGCACCGCCCGCGTGACATAGTGCCCCGTACAGACGGCGCAGATCACAGCCTGCATCTGGTCCATGTCCAGGCGCCCCGCCCGCGCAGGCGCTGCCCGGGCTTGAAGCTCCGCCAGAAAACCAGGCGCCAGCGCAACCAGATCATCCAGTACGGGCCCGTCCAGCAGAGGTGACAGCAGTCGCCCCTCGGCATCGCGCAGTTCCTGGCGGGCCTGCGAATGTTCGGAGCTGAGCTGTGAATGTTCGGAGCTCTGCTGCGAATGTTCGGAGCCCTCCACTGGCACGCCCCCCGGCAGCGAGTCCGCGCTGCCAATCGTTGAGGCAATGCCTTCTGCCGGAAGCAACGGCCCACTGAACACATCCTCCGGCGTAGGCAATGCAGCACCGGCCAAGTAGTACACCGTACCTCGGGCACGCCCGTCTGACACCAGCATGCCTTGGCGCACCAGGCGGGCCAGCAATACGCTCAGATCGTGGGAATGTGCATCGCAAAGCTCCAATAAACGGCTGTGACTTACGGTGCGCTCCATGGCGGCGGTGGCCAAAATCAGGCGGGAATGCGCATCCAGCGCGTCAAAACGCGCGCCCCACCGGGCTCGCAGTGCCTGCACCACCTCGTCCGGCAGCAAATCCGCCATGTGCAGGGCCAGCAACGTCTGCTCAGGCTCGGCCTTCTCTGAAAGCAAAGGCGGCCGCCAGTGCTGGCTGCGCCAGCCGCCATAAATGCGAGGCATGCCCGAACCGCCCCGCTCGCCCAGGCCGATGAGCAAAAACATCTGGTGCAGGATGCGGTTGCGGCAATCGCTTTCGCCCCCGCGAATCACCTGCTCAATGGGCAAACGCAGGCCACCGGGGTTGCGAAAACCAAACATGTCTGGCCGCTTTACCACCAGCACTGATACGCGCCCCGTGTAATCGGCATGCACCAGCGCATTCACCAGCGCTTCGCGCAAGGCCTTGTGCACCGGCGTATCGTCCTGCCGTTGCCCATCTTTCACCGCAAAAGGCACCTTCAAGTCCGCCACCAGCTTGCGGTAAACCCTGCGGTAAAACTCGAACAGATTGCCCGTCCATGAGCCATCCGGTACCAGCCGGTCGATCCAGGTCGGTTCAGCCCGGGCTTCGGGACGCTCCTGGTAGTCCACAAAGTAGTGCGGTGCGGCCTCCTGGATGGCCGCCCAGGTGCCAAACATCAGCAGGCCTGCCAACGTCAATCCCTCCTGGCCTGTCTGGCGGTCACGCCGCCAGCCGCGCAGGCTGGTCATAAAGTCAAAATCATCCTGCTCCAGGTATGGATGCCCGGGCCGCTCGTCCTTGAGCATCTGGCGGTAGATCCGCAGGCTCTCGCCATCAATGTCCCCCATGCCAAAACCGGGCAGGATGCGGGCATCGCGCTCATCCTCCACCTGCTCGGCCAGCATGCGCTTGACCGTTTCTTCATCACACGGCCGGTCGCCGTCGTTCAGCCGCTTGTACGTATGGCCGAGCGGCTGGCCGTTGAGGAACACCGGCCTTTGCTTACGGGTAGCCTGCGGAATGCGCACCAGCAACATCGTCTGGCCTTGCAGCGCCAACTCCTGCACATCAGCATCGGTCAGCAGATTGGCGCTGACCTTGCCCGGGTTGTTCAGGTTGTTGAACAGATCGGCCCGCACCTTGGCCGGGTTGGGGATGCCCGCAATGGAGAACACCCCATCCTTCTCTCGCACCCCCAGCAGAACCACGCCCCCATGGGTGTTGGCCATGGCCGAATAGGTGGGCCAGAAATCCTTGGGCACCTCGCCTTGGCCGTTTTGGCCCTGGGCCAGCTTGCATTCCAGCTCTACCGTTTCGCGCAGCAGGGCCAGGTCTTCGAGGGAGGTGGGTGAGAACATCACACGGATCCTGGAGCAGAGTTTTAAGCCAAATTGAACGCTAGCGCTTTATGGATAAGCGCTAGCAGCTATAAAAAACAGAGCGATCATGCCTGCAGCGCACCGCCCACGGCGGCTTCGGTGGCGGCCTGGGCTTCGGGCAAGCGCAACTGGCCGGAGATCAGGCGGGGGAGGAGGGTGTCGCGGAGGGCGGAGAGGGTTTGGGCCTGTTCAGCGTTGTGCCGAAAGCGAACAAAGAGAGGCTCCAATAAAGCAGCAAAGTGTTCTGCAACTTCGCGGGTGGGTTTCAGGAAATTGATTCGCCACATGTTCGTCTGGCTGAGCTTAGCCTGCACCGCGCCTGTGATGTAAGGCGTGATATTTGTGCGCTGCATAGCGAGCATGACGTGCTCGGTCGCTACACCGTCTTTACCTTGGAGGATGTGTGCGTGGTTGTTGACCCAGAACTTGCCCCACACGTACTGCATGATCGGATAGCCATTCGTATCTGCGACTGAGCCGTCTTCGCCGGTCAGCAAAAAGACGCCATCGAAAAGGTAGTCGTCCACGGTATCCATCAATGCAGCCGCGCCATAGTATGGATATGGTCCTCTCCGCTTCTCACGTTCTTGCCCGGAAAGAGGAACACGTTTTGAGTCATGTATGGAAACTGCTTCCTTCAAGCTGACGTTTCGCCATCCCTTCGGCACCCACCCCAACTCCGACTCCTCCAGCGCATCGGGAAACAGCGCGGCGCTGGCCTCGTCCATGCCTTCGGGGGCGCGCCCTTCCATCTTGGCGCGCACGGGATCGAAATCGACAAACCACGACTTGAACAGCGCCTGGGCGATGGCTTCGAGCGTGGCGTTGGTTTCGCGCAGGAGGGTAATGCGGTCGTCGAACGACCCTAGAACTGCGGCAATTTTCCGCTGCGCTCCTAACGAAGGGATGCGGATCGGAGTTTTTTTCAGGATGCCGAGATTTGTATGCGGCACTCCCGTTTGGATCGCAGTGTTTTTGATGTACTCAAGTTGCTCAGGAGACCGAAAGGCGTAGTAGAGAAAATTGACATCAGCTTTTGTTGAATCAAGCGTCACCTTCATCTGACTCTGCGAAATGATGTATTCCGAGTAGGGAGACATCGGAACGATAGCCACTTGGCCCAGGGTTCCGCGCTGAGTAAAAACCAAGTCACCAGGACGTGCCTTGTTTGGGTTTAGCGAGTCGGCTTTCTCTGGGGAGACGAATACGAATTCACCACCTACCCAGCGCCCCCCCATGTTTTGGCCGCGAATAACGGGGATGCCTTTAGAAACGTAGTCTTTTGAGACAAGGTTTGACCCAAATGGCCCGCCAACTACCGAGTTCTTAGTTGGTGCTGCAAGTTCTTCAAGAAACACTTCATCAAAACTCATACCCCAGCCCCCCCAGCTTCGCCCGAATCACCGCATCCAGTTCCGCTCCCCGCGCCATCTGCTCGCCCAGCTTCTCCGTCAGCTTGACCATCTTGTCGGCAAAAGCTTCGTCGTCGTCCTCCACCGCCTCGGCGCCGACGTAGCGGCCGGGGGTGAGCACATGGCCGTGTTGGGCGATCTCGGCCAGGGGGACGCTGCGGCAAAAGCCGGGTTGGTCTGCGTAGCTGGTGATGCTGGCACCGGCCTGTACCTCGCCGCGCCAGGCGGCCACAGTGGCGGCGATGCGGTCGATGACTTCGTCGGTCAGCTCGCCTTGCACGCGGCTGATCATGGTGGCGAGTTTGCGGGCGTCGATGAACAGCACTTCGCCCTTGCGCTTTTTGCTCTTGGCCAAAAACCACAGGCACGCCGGGATCTGGGTGTTGAAAAACAGCTGGCCGGGCAGGGCGATCATCACTTCCACCACGTCGGCATCGACCATGGCGGCGCGGATCTGGCCTTCGTTGTTCTGGCTGCTGCTCATGCTGCCATTCGCCAAAACAATTCCAGCCCGCCCCGTGGCTTTGAGGTGGTGCAGCATGTGCTGCAGCCAGGCGGTGTTGGCGTTGCCGTGGGGTGGGTCGCCATACACCCAGCGGGCGTCGCCCTCCAGGCTGGGGTGCCACCAGTCGCTGATATTGAAGGGCGGGTTGGCCAGGATGAAGTCGGCGCGCAGGTCGGGGTGCTGGTTGCGCACAAAGGTGTCGGCGGGTTCGCGCCCCAGGTTGAAGTCGATGCCGCGAATGGCCAGGTTCATGGCGGCCAGGCGCCAGGTGGTGGGGTTGCTCTCTTGCCCGTAGATGGACACATCGCCCTTTTTGCCGCCGTGGGCTTCGATGAACTTTTCACTCTGCACAAACATGCCGCCGCTGCCGCAGCACGGGTCGTACACCTTGCCGGTGTGCGGGTTGAGCACGGCCACCAGGGTTTTGACGATGCTGGCGGGGGTGTAGAACTGCCCGCCGCGTTTGCCTTCGGCGCTGGCGAACATGCCCAGAAAGTATTCGTACACCTGGCCCAGGGTGTCGCGCGCTACGTCGGGGGTGTCGCCAAAGCCGATGGTGGACACCAGGTCCACCAGCTCGCCCAGTTTGCCGTCGGGCAACTGTGCACGGGCGTAGCGTTTGTCGAGGATGCCTTTGAGCGTGGGGTTCTCGGCCTCGATCAGCGTGAGCGCGTCGTCAATGCGTTTGCCAATGTCGGGCTGCTTGGCGCTGCTGCGCAGTTGCTCCCACCGGGCGGCTTCGGGCACCCAGAAGACGTTGGCTTCTTTGTAGTAGTCGCGGTCTTCCAGTTCGGCGGCAATGTCGGCGGGGTCGGCGTCGCCGTAGAAGTATTCGTCGTCGGGGTCTGCCAGGCGCAGCACCAGCGTGGCGTGGTGGGCGGCAAAGGTGTCAGAGATGTATTTGACGAAGATGAGGCCGAGCACCAGGTGCTTGTATTCGGCGGCGTCCATGTTGGCGCGCAGCTTGTCTGCGGTGGCCCACAGGGTTTTCTGGATGTCTTGGAGCATGTGGCTGCGGTGTGTTGCGCTGGGTAGCTGCTTGGCGGGCAGGCCCGCCGCACACACTGCGAAGACCCTGCCACGGGGTTGCTTCTTCTTTGAATACTACTATTTTGATAGCTGCTAGCGCTTATCCAATAAGCGCTAGGGGCAATTTTGACCATAAATCTGGTCCCCTCGACAGGAATCGAACCTGTATCTAGCGCTTAGGAGGCACTCGTTCTATCCATTGAACTACGAGGAGGCAAGACAGCCGCGCATTGTAGTGGGCGCAAGCACGCTCCCTGGCGTGCGCAGCCTCAGTCGTACTTCACCGTGTAGATGATGTCCACCGCGCTCTTCTCGCCGGTTTGCCCGCGCAGGGTGAGGCGGCGCGAGAGGTCGTAGAAGATGTACAGCGTGCCCAGCGTGCCCGACAGACTGCGCTCGTACGTCACGTATAAATCCTTGGACAGGCGTTTGCCGAAGGTGAGGGCGGCGGCGCTGGCGTCTTCGCCTGTGGTGGCGCTGCGAAAGCCGATTTCGTCCAGGCCAATGCGGCTGGCGATGTTGGCGCTGGTGTTGCCGCCGCCCTTGCGGCCCAGCAGGGCCAGGGCGGCCTGCTGCATCACGGCGGCTTCGGCGCCGCCGGCGGAGGCGTTGCGGCCCAGGACCACCCACGAGAGTTTTTCGGCATCGGGCAGCTCGGGGTCGGAATACAGCTTGACGCGCGGCGCCTGGGCGCTGCCAGTGACCTGCACCCCAGCGCGTACGCTGATGTTGGGCCGCAGCGCCAGGATGTCGAGCGAGGGGTTGTTGTAGGGGCCGTTGAAGCGGATGAGCCCCGTCTCCACGTCCAGCATCTGGCCCCAGGCGCGGTAGCGGCCTTCGTCGGTGCGCACTTCGCCGGTCACGCGCGGTGGGGCACCGGGCACGGCGCTGCTGCGGATGTCCACCTCGCCCGTCAGCCGCGTGGTGATGCCCTGGCCGCTCAGGGCAAAGTCGCGCCCCAAGTTCAGGGTGATCGCGATGTCGGGGGGCTTGGCGGTTTCGGCCTGCGCCGCTACCTGGTTGGCCTTGGCGGCAGCCTGGGCCTTGGCCTGGTCTTCGCGGTCCTTGGCAGCAGAGCGCACCACCACGTCGGAGCCCAGCGTGGGCGCGGTTTCGTCGGGCAGGATGATGGTGGCGCGGTCGGTGGTGAGCTTGCCGCGCAGGCTGATCTGGCCTTGCTGAAGCTGTGCTTGCAGCTGGCCCGACACGCTGATCTGCCGGTCGGCTCGTACCAGCACCTGTAGCGCCTTGGCCTCGGCCTGCAGTGACATGGTGATGCCTGACAGGCCGGTGGTTGCGGTTGCGGTGGCGCTGTCGCCCCAGCTCACGCGGCCAGTGGCGGTGAGCGTGCCGCCGTCCTGCGGGGCGGCCGTGCGGTTGCCGCTGAAGCCCGCAATGCGCGCGCCGCTGCCGCGCCCGCCCTGCAGGCGGAACTCGGTGATGCTGAGCTGGTTGCCTTGCAGCGTGGCGCGCAGGCGGCCGCCCTGCAGGTCTACACCATCGACCACCGAGCGCACGGCCATGTCGTCGGCGCCCAGCGTGCCGGCCCAGCGCGGCGCATTGCGGGTACCTGACAAGGTGGCGCTGGCGTCCAGCGTGCCGCGCACGCGCCAGCCGGGCGGGGCCAGGGCCGACCACACGCCCACGTCGGGCAGGCGCGCGCGCAGGGTGCCGGCCAGGGGTGCATCGGGGGCCCAGGTGAAGGGCGAAGAGGTGGCTGGCGAAGAGTTGACGGGCGAGGAGGGGCTGGCGCCCGCAGCGGCGGAGGCGCCGGGCGCTCCGGGTGTGAGACGGGTGCTGACGTTGGCCTGCACCTCGCCCGCCCGATCGCTCGCCCAGGCGAGTTGGGCCCGCAGGGCCTCGCCTTCGATCTCGACGGTAACTTCGGCCTGGCGCACACCGGCGGCGGTGCCTGCCCCTGCACCGGATGCAGCAGCTGATGCCGAGGGGCTTGCCGAGGTCTCGGTGGCGATCACCGCCGTGGCGCCTGCGCCCGTGCCCTGGCCGCTGCTTTGCACGGCGGTGATGGCGGTGGCGTCGCCCGCCAGGATGCGCAGGTCGCCACTGGCGCGGCGCAGGCTGGCGCTGGCACGCAGGGGGCCTTGGGTGTTGTCCACGTTCCATTGCCCGTCCAGCACGATGCTGGTGGCCAGCCCCATGCGGGCCAGCAGCGGCTGGGCAGGGCGGCCTGCGGCGGCCGGGGTGTTGCCCAGTCCCAGCGCGTCGACCCAGGCCATGGGCAGGCCCTGCACGGTGCCCTGGGTTTGCAACTGCACAGGGTTCGCGCCGGTGGCCACGCGCAGGGGCTGCCACCGCAGCACGGCGGTGCCGGGCAGGGGGCTGGTCAGGCGCGCCTGGCCTGCAGTGGCCAACACGGTGTAGCCCGCTGTTGGCGAGCGTGGGCCGGTGGTGGCGCGTGCGGTGATAGATACGGGCTCGGCCAGTTGCAGCGTCCAGGGGCCGGGGCGTGCGGTGTCTTGTGCCACCAGCCGCAGTTCGTTGATCTGCACCTGCGCCCCTTGCGTGGGTGTGGCCAGCCCGCCCGTGGCGCGGGTTTGCAGGGCCAGCCGCTGCATCTGCTGGGGCTGGGATGCATTCAGCCGGGCTTCGCCATCCAGCGTGAGCGTGGCCTGCGCCAGGGTGCCCGAGAGGCCGGCCTGCACAGCGCGCAGTTGCAAGGCGGTGGCACCGCCGCCCTCGTCTTTACTGGGAGGCAGTGACAGGTCCAGCAGCGGGGCGGAGAGCTTGGCTTGCAGCTCGAAGGTGGCTTTGTCCGATGGCGGCGCGTTGCCCGCGCGGCTGGCGTTGGGGGATGTGCTGTCGCTGGTGGTTGCGGTGGCGGCTTGCAGTTGCCGGGCCGCTGTCTGCCAGCCACCTTTCCATCGCGCGTTCAGCTGCGCGGCGCCTTTGGCGGTGGCGCCCTGCAAGGCTTCTTGCAAACGGGTGCCCACCAGCGGCAGGCTGGCCAGCCAGCGTTGGGTTTGGTCCACGTCGGTCCATTGGACCTGCAGGTCGCCCGTACCCGCCTGGGGCGCCAGGCTGCCTTGGGCGCGCGCTGTGGCGCCGGGCACGGTCAGCGCAATCTGGCCCTGGCCCGACAGATCGCCGGGGGCCACACGCAGGTTGGCGGCTTCAATGCGGGCCTGCAGAGCGTCCAGCAGCAGGCGATCCAGCTGCAAGGTGCCGCTGGGCTGGGTGGGTGACGGGGGTTGCCAGCTACCTTGGGTGGTCAGCGTGTTGATGCGCAGCAAGGCGGGGCGGTTGGTGGGGGTTTTGCCGGAGGCGGCGGTGCCGGTGGCGCGGATATCTGCCGTAAAGCGCACCACGTCGCCCTGCATCTGCGCGCCCACGCGGCCCGCCAGCGGGGCGGCTGCCCAGGCGGTGTGCAGGGCGTCTGGGCGCAGGTTGCGCAGTTCAGCCTGGCCCTCCAGCGCGCCGGTGGCGGGGGTGTAGTTGCCCTGCAGGGTGACTGCGCCGGTGCCTGTATTCACAGTGGCGCCGGGCACCGTCCAGCGGGTGCCGTCGTAGCTGGCATCGGCCTGCAGGGCGGTGATGGGCAGACGGGCCTGGTCCCACGGGCCTGCTAGTTCGTTGCGCAGCTGTGCCTGCAGGGACCAACCAGTGCCGGCCGTTGCTCCGCTCCCGGTGGGCCCGGCCTGCACGGTGCCATGCAGCCGGGTGGTCGGGGCCTGGGGCCACAGAGCTGCCAGGTTGACGGCACGCAGCGTGGCCTGGGCCGATTGCAAGGGCTGTGGGGACCAGGGTGCCAGCGTGGCCTGCAGGTCGGCCTGCATGGGTTCTGCGGCGGGTGGTGGCGGTGCTGCTGGTTTGGCGGTGGGTGGTTTGGCAGGGGCAGGGGGTGGCTGCGTGGGCCCGGCCTGGGCGGCGGTGGGGCTGATGCGCGCCTGCAGCTGTAGCTGCGCTGCCGCTGTGGCCAGCGTGCCTTGCAGGGTAGCGTGTGCACCCACCTGCAGGGCGGTGGTGCCGCCGGGCACGGCGGTGCGCACCGTGCCGGCCACAGTGGCGTTCAGCGCCATGGGGGCCTGGGCCTGCAGCGTCAGCCGCGCGGTGTATTGACCCTGGGCCAGCGCCACGCTGGCGATGTTCAGGCGGTGCTCGCGCCCGTCAAAGCGGTAGTCACCGGTCAGACCTTGGGCCTCCACCGCCGGGGCGCCCGCCCACTGCAGCTGGTCCACGCGGAACGGCACACCGATTTGCAAGGGCAGCACCAGCTGTGTCAGGGGCGTGGGTGGCTCTGCACTGGGCTGGCTGCCCAGTGGCGTGATCTGCACGCGTGCGGCATGCACCTCGCCCAGCTCCAGGCGGCGTTGCAGCAAGGGGGCCAGCTGCCAGCCCAGGCGGATGTCGGTCACCTCGACCGACAGGCTGGGGCTGCGCCAGCGCAGCCAGCCAATACGCCCCCCGCTGCGCAGTGATCCGGTGACCTCGCGGCTCTCCAGTTGCTGGTTGGCGGGCAGGTACTGCGCCGCGCGCGCCAGCGCCAGGGCCAGCGACGTGCTGCTGCCTGCCCACCACCACACGGCAGCGGCTGCGGCAATCAGCAGCGCAATCATTGCCACCAACAGCCAGCCCAGTGCACGCAGCGCACGGCGGCCACGGCGTGGCGAAGGGTGCTGGCCACCCTGGTGGTGCGATGCCCCTGCGCTGAAATCGGAGGAGCGTGCGCGGGGTGTAGGGGAGTGTGGGGGCATGGGTGCAGCGCTCATCAGAAGCTGAACCCCAGCCGCAGGTGCAGCCGCACCTCCTTGGTTTTCACGCCATAGGCCAGGTCGGCCTGCAGCGGCCCCACAGGGCTGCGCCAGCGCACGCCAGCGCCAATGCCCACGCGCGGGTCCAGGTCGCCCAGGCGGTCGGCCACCGCGCCAGCATCCACGAACAGCGTGCTCTCCCAGTCGGTCATGGCGCCCTGGTAGACGATGGGGCGCTGCCATTCAACGCTGCCCACGGCCAGGTAGCGGCCGCCGTAGAGCTGGCCGTTGTCGGTGCGGGCACCGATGCTGCGGTAGCCGTAGCCACGCACGGTGGTGTCACCCCCGGTCAGGAAGAGTTGGGTGACAGGGATCTGCGCGCCATCGCGCGCCAGCACGGCCCCGCCCTCTGCGCGCAAGGCCACGCGGGCGCTGCGGCCCACACCAGCGGCGTCCTGCACGCGGCCTGCAGGGATGAACGACTGCCAGCGCACCAGGGTGCGCGCAAACGGGTCGCGCTCAGGCCGCAGCGTGGTGCCCAGCCCCAGCTCCACGGCGATGCCATGGCCGCGCGTGGGGGCGGTGGCGCTGTTGAAGTAGCGGCCCGTCCAGCCGTAGTTCACGCTCAGGGCCGTGCTGGTGTCGGACGGCGACTGTACGTTGGTGGCAAGCCCCTGGCTGTTGGCGTAGTCGTACTGCAGGAAGTAGTTGCGGTCGATGTTCTTGGTGCTTTTGCTGCGGCCATAGCGCACGCGCCCGCTGTTGACGTCGTAGTCGCCCGTCGCCTCGCGCTGCAGCTGGGCGCCTGCAAACCAGCGCCAGCCGTTGTTGTTGGGCAGGTCGGTCCATTCGCTGCTGGCGTGTTTGGTCTCGCGGTCCAGCGAGAGCTTGCTCACCGCGCGCCAACCGATGACGGGCAACTGGTTGTGGATGTGCTCCAGCGACAGGCGCGCGCCGCTGTCCGTCGAGAAGCCGGGGCCGAACACCAGCTTTTGCATCGGTGCCTCACGCACCTGGGCCACCACGGGCGCGGCCTGCGGGTCAGTGCCCTCGGTGTCGAGCGTGAGGAACACCGAATCGTAGTAACCGCTGCTGGCCAGCCGCAGCTGGGCGTCGAGCAGTTCGGCCTCGTCATACACCGCGCCTGTGGGCAGGCGCGCCAGGCGCCGGGCGCCGTCGGGGTCGTAGCGCTGGCTGCCCTCTACCCGTAGCGGCCCGAAGCGGTAGGGCGGGCCGGGCTCGTAGGTCACGCTGAGCTTTGCCGCGTGTTGGTCGGCATCGATCTCGGCCCGGCTGCTGGCGATGCGGGCGGTGGGGTGCCGGCGCGCCTGCAGCTGGCGCAGACCGTCGTTCTTGGCCGAGTCCCAGGCAGACTGGGTGAACGGCTGGCCTGGCTGCAGGGACCAGTTGCGCTGCACGCGCTGCTGCTGGCGGATGCTGGCGCTGGTACCGGTTTCTTCTGTTGGTTGCTCCGCGCTGGAGCTGTCCGTACCGCCCGTGTTGCCAGTGAAGTCGATGTCCGCGCTGGCAATGCGGGTCTGCGGGCCGGGCTGCACCGTGACCACCACCGTGCGCGGGGCAGCCTTGCTGTCGGGCGTTTCGGTCAGTTCCACCGTGATGGTGGGTGCAAAGTAGCCCATCGTGCCCAACAGTTCGCGGGCGTTGGCATCGGCTGCGCCCAGCAGGCGCTGCAGCTCGTTGGCGTGGAGATCGGGCAGGTGGCGAAAGCGCTGCAGCTCCAGGTGGCGCTCCAGCGTCTCGCGCACGTTGGCGGGGGCGTTGACCTGAACAGCGAAAGAGGGCGTGCCCGATTCGGCAATGGCCGGGGTAGGCGCCGAGCCTGTGCTCTCGCTATCCTCACCGCGCGGCAGCAGGCTGCAGCCCTGCAGGCACAGCATGCTGAAAAGCAGCAACGCCGACCATGGGGCCGGCGTTGAGAAAAGGGCAGTGGGGCGCAGGACGCAAAAAGGCACGGCAGGAGAAGGTGGTTTGGGTGGTTGGGGCTGGCTGCAAAACCGGCCCACCGCCACTATGCACCCAAAAACAGCCCCGTCGTGTCAGACAGTTCCGCGCGATGGGCTCCAAAGCGCTGGGGCCCCATCCCGCCTACTTCGACAGCAGCCGCATGGTCTCTTCCAGCCCCTTGAGCGACAGCGGGTACATGCGGTTGCTCACCAGTTGCTGGATGATGCTGATGCTCTGGCGGTACTGCCACACGCCCTGGGGCTCGGGGTTGATCCACGCAAACTTGGGGAAGGCGTGCGTGAGGCGCTGAATCCACTCGGCGCCCGCTTCCTCGTTGTTGTATTCCACACTGCCGCCGGGCTGCAGGATTTCGTAGGGGCTCATGGTCGCGTCGCCCACAAAGATCAGCTTGTAGTCTTTGTTGTACTTGCGGATGATGTCCAGGGTCGGAAACTTCTCGGCGAAGCGGCGGCGGTTGTTCTTCCACATGAAGTCGTACACGCAGTTGTGGAAGTAATAGAACTCCAGGTGCTTGAACTCGCTCTTGACCGCGCTGAACAGCTCTTCCACCCGCTGGATGTGTTCGTCCATGGTGCCGCCCACGTCCATCAGCAGCAGCACCTTCACGTTGTTGTGACGCTCGGGCACCATCTTGATGTCCAGGTAGCCCGCGTTGGCGGCCGTGCTGCGGATGGTGTCGGGCAGGTCCAGCTCCAGCTCATGCCCCTCGCGCGCAAACTTGCGCAGGCGGCGCAGCGCCACCTTGATGTTGCGCGTGCCCAGCTCCTGCTGGTCGTCGTAGTCCTTGTAGGCGCGCTGCTCCCACACCTTCACCGCGCTCTTGTTCTTGCCCGCGCCACCAATGCGCACGCCCTGCGGGTTGTAGCCGCCGTGGCCGAACGGGCTGGTGCCACCGGTGCCGATCCACTTGTTGCCGCCTTCGTGGCGCTCCTTTTGTTCTTCGAGGCGCTTCTTCAGCGTCTCCATCAGCTCGTCCCAGCCCATCTTCTCGATGGCGGCTTTCTGCTCGGGCGTGAGCTCGTTCTCCAGGATCTTGCGCAGCCAGTCGGCCGGGATCTCCTTGGTGAAGTCGGCCACCATCTCCACGCCCTTGAAGTAGGCGCCAAAGGCCCGGTCGAACTTGTCGTAGTGCTTCTCGTCCTTGACCAGCGTGAGGCGCGAGAGGTTGTAGAAGTCGTCCAGGCTCCATGCGTCATCCGACTTGGGGCCTACCACACCGGCCTGCAGGGCTTCGAGCAGGGTGAGGTATTCCTTAACCGACACGGGCAACTTGGCCGAGCGCAGGGTGTAGAAGAAGTCGATGAGCATGATAGTTTTCCTGCAGTGCGCTTATGCCGCAAACACTTCTAGCGGTAAAACAGCAGTAAAAATATTTCTGCCGTGATCGGAAATACTTTGAAGCAGGCCATATTGCTTAGCCATAGGTAGTAGCTCGTTGCCATGTGGGTCTAACCACAGGTAGTAGCCGATAAGCATTAATTCATCATCCGACAATTGCGCAATGAAAATTGCAACATATCGACGATGTTCTTCACTGCCCAATAGCGACTCTGCCTCATTCAACAAAAGGCGGAAGGTCCTGAAATAATGAGAGAGAACTAAAGAAGATTGAGCGAAAATCCACTCTTGCTGCAATTTAGCTAAGGCCTCGGCACTACCAGTCGAACCTAGAGCTGCGGCTTTGGCCACAGTTGACTTCCAATTAATTGTCGGATATTCATCGTCAAAATACTCGTGGGGTTCACCCGCTTCTAAATTTTCTCTTTCACGAGCAAGAGCAGCTTTTCCTATCAATGTGATGTGCTCGGAGCCAACTTGTTCATACATGCTGCCTACTTCTTGCATGCTCTTCATTGGGTCTTTTGCTAGTCTGTTAACAGGTCTGACATAGCTGCTTGATATTGAGTCAACAGTGCGGTGGTAAACGTTCAGAAGATCAAAAAATCTCTGCTGTCCACGCTGAATTTGGAGCTCTCTTTGGGTTTCCGTAAGTTCTGTTTTTTGCAGTCGCCAGACTGCGAATGCAACAACCAACGTGCACCCAGATATCACTGGATTCAGCATCCCCCCGACGAAATCGCCCACTTCACCGAGCTTCTTGATTGCTTTGATGCTTGGCGGTATGTGAGGCGCAAGTTGCGCTACTACCGCACCAAAAAGGAGTACCAGTAGCGTCAAGGTAAGCGCCAGTGCAAACCCCTTAGCAAACAAGTTTTCCTCGTCTTTTTCAATGCCTCCGGGGGCTGCGTGGTCACTCTTTGACATGTTTGCTCAGTTGTTTCGATTGAGCAGGTATAGCAGTTGCGCACGCGCCTCGGGCCACTCGCCTGCGCGCATGCTGTACATCACCGTGTCGCGAATGGTGCCGTCGCGGCGCAGCGCGTGGCCGCGCAGCACGCCGTCCTTCTTGGCGCCCAGGCGTTCGATGGCTTTTTGCGATGCAAAGTTGTAGTTGTCGGTGCGCCAGCCCACCACATGGCAGCCCAGCGTGTCGAACGCGTGGCCCATCATCAAGAGCTTGGCGGTGGTGTTGACGTGGGTGCGCTGCACACTTTGGCAGTACCAGGTCCAGCCGATCTCCACGCGTTTCACGGCGGGCACGATGTCGTGGTAGCTGGTGGAGCCGAGCACCTTGCCCGTCGCGTCATCCACCACGGCAAAGGCAAAGCGGTTCCCGTCTTCCCGCATCTTCAAGGCGGCTTCGATGTACGCGCGGGTGTCCTGGGGCTCGGGTACCGAGGTGATGCGCAGCTTCCACAGCTCGCCATCGGCCGCAGCGGCGGCCAAGCCGTGTTCGTGGGAGAGCGCCAGGGGCTCCAGGCGGATGCCTCGGTCGCGCAGGGTGACTGGTTCTACAAAAGCCATGGGTCTTTTCTCTTCGTCAATCCTTGGAGGGCTTGTTGCGCCGACTGGTCTGCCAGCGCCGCGCAGCGTGCAGGCCCAGGCCGCCGCCCAGTCCCACCAGGGCAATGCCCACCAGGGCCGGGGTGCCGTAGCCTGGCGCAAAGATGTCCATGCCCAGCCACTGACCCAGCCAGAAACCGGCGAGTGCGCCGCCAACAAAACCAATGGCGTCGGCAATGCCGTCTGCCAGCGAAGGGGTAGGGTGTTGGGACATTGCCGGGGAGTCAGCGGTTGCGCTGATTCATGAACACCAGCTTTTCGAACAGGCTCACGTCCTGTTCATTCTTGAGCAGCGCCCCCACCAGCGGGGGTACCGCCACCTTGTTATCGGCGCTTTGCAAGGCGGTGAGCGGAATGTCTTCAGCCACCAGCAGCTTGAGCCAGTCGATCAGTTCGCTGGTCGATGGCTTCTTCTTGAGGCCCGGCAGGTTGCGCACGTCATAGAACGTCTTCATCGCCACGCTGAGCAGCTCGCTCTTGAGCGTGGGGAAGTGCACGTTGATGATCTGCCGCATGGTGTCGGCTTCGGGGAACTTGATGAAGTGGAAGAAGCAGCGGCGCAGGAAGGCGTCGGGCAGTTCCTTTTCGTTGTTCGACGTGATGAACACCAGCGGGCGGTGCTTGGCCTTGATGAGTTCGCGTGTTTCGTAGCAGTAGAACTCCATGCGGTCGATCTCGCGCAGCAGGTCGTTCGGGAATTCGATGTCGGCCTTGTCGATCTCGTCGATCAGCAGTGCCACGGGCCGGTCGGCCGTGAAGGCTTGCCACAGCACGCCCTGGATGATGTAGTTGCGGATGTTCTTCACGCGCTCTGCGCTGTCGCCGTCGTTGAGCTGGCTGTCCCGCAAGCGACTCACGGCGTCATATTCATACAGGCCCTGCTGGGCCTTGGTGGTGGACTTGATGTGCCACTGCAACAGCGGCATGTCCAGCGCCTGGGCCACTTCCTCGGCCAGCATCGTCTTGCCCGTGCCGGGCTCGCCCTTGATGAGCAGCGGCCGTTGCAGCGTGATGGCGGCATTGACGGCGAGCATCAGGTCCTGGGTGGCGACGTAGTTCTGGGAGCCTTGGAATTTCATGGGGGAAAACACCGGATCGTTGATGAATGGGCTTGACAGGGCGCTGGCTATAATCGGCGGCTGATCAGAGCCCAGAGCTGAACTTCCACGAGATTGTGCGCGCAAAATGAACAAAACGCTGACCACGCTATTTGCCCTGGCTGTCGCTTCCGTGACCGCCTTGTCCCATGCCCAGGAAGCCAAAGGCGACGTGGAAGCCGGCAAGCAAAAGATTGCCATGTGCATTGGTTGCCACGGCATTGTTGGCTACCAGGCCAGCTTTCCTGAGATCCACAAGGTGCCCATGATCTCGGGCCAAAGCGCCAAGTACATTGCAGCAGCGCTGGTCGCCTACCAGAAGGGCGAGCGCAAGCACCCCACCATGCGCGGCATCGCCGAGTCGTTGTCCGAGAAGGACATCGCTGACGTGTCGGCCTACTACGAACAGCACGGCAAGACGGGGGCCGAACTGCCCGCCAAGCCCGGCCGCGAACCCAGTGTGCAGGTGGCCGAGCTGTTGAAGAAGGGCGCCTGCGTGTCCTGCCACGGCGACAACTTCGCCAAGCCCATTGATCCCTCGTACCCCAAGATCGCCGGCCAGCATGCCGACTACCTCTTCGTGGCCCTCAAGTCCTACAAGGTGGAGAAGAACGCCAATGTGGGCCGTGGCAACGCCATCATGGGCGGTGTGGCAAAGCAGTTCACCAACGCTGAGCTGAAGGCGCTGTCCAACTACATCAGCGGCCTCGAAGGTGATCTGCACACGGTGCCCCAGTCGCGTTTCCGTTAAACGACAGACCACCGTTGATAAAAAGCCCGCTTCGGCGGGCTTTTTGCTGGGCCATCGAATCGTCAGCGGCTGGCGGCCATGGCGCCCACGGCCAGGCACACGCAGGCCGTGGTTGTCAGGCGCCAGCGCAGCGGCAAGTACCACGCCGGCAGCGATGTGCGTGCGGCCAGCCGATGGTCTTGCACCAGGTGCACCACAAAGCCTGCCACCAGAAGCGCTGCCCCTCCCGCTGGGGGTAATAGCGTCGCAGGCCAGGCCATCAGCGATGGCACCACACTCCACACAAAGCAGCGTGTGCGCTCGGCGCTGCTGAGGCCGCTCAGCGCCATGGCGAAGCCCCAGTGCAGCGCTCCCACAAAACTCAGAATCACCGCGCCATAGGCCAGTAGCGCCGCACTCCACCAGGGCGTGCTGGGTGCCCACAGGCCCACAGCCGCCAGCGCCACAAACGGCAGCAGGCCACCATAGCCCAGCCAGGCCACGGGACCAGGGATCGGCGCAGGGGGCGGTGAAGACAAGGGTTGTGCGGATGGGTGACTGTGCATGGTGCCTCCGGGTACGGTGCCCGCATTGTCTGGAAAGCGCGACTCCCGAGTAGGGTGCATGGTTGTGTGTATGCCGTGAGCGGCGTTCCAAGCGCGCTGCGCCTACACGGAGTCGCCGCTGTGCACCGGTAAAATGGAAGTTGGGTGTCGGCGCCATGGTGGCCCGGCAGGTTCATGCGCTGGTCGGGCCGCCACGCGGTTTTTCTGCGACCCATGAACTCCTCTCCCACCCTGATCCAGATGATCGGTGCCGTCCTGTTCGGCCTGGCCATCCTCCACACCTTCTCTACCAAGTATTTCGAACGCCTGGCGCACACGCAGCCCAAGCATGCGGGCATCTGGCATTTGCTGGGCGAGGTCGAGGTGGTCTTCGGCTTCTGGGCGCTGGTGCTCATGCTGTTCATGTTCTCCATCAGCGGCAAGCAGGAGGCCACGGCCTACCTGGACTCGCGCAATTTCACCGAACCGCTGTTTGTGTTCGCGATCATGGTGATTGCGGCTACGCGGCCGATTCTTCAGATGGCTGGCTCTGCGGTGCGGGTGTTGGCAAGGTGCATGCCTTTTCAGCGCGGTGTGGCGATGTACTTTGTGGTGTTGTCGGCCGTTCCGCTGCTGGGCTCCTTCATCACCGAGCCTGCTGCGATGACGCTGGCGGCGCTGATGCTGCGTGACATCCTGTTTTCGCAGCCTTTGTCGAACAAGCTCAAGTATTCGACCATTGGTGTGCTGTTCGTCAACATCTCGATCGGCGGCACCCTCACGCCGTTCGCCGCGCCGCCGGTGCTCATGGTGGCGGCGCAGTGGAACTGGGACCTGTGGTTCATGGTGTCCAACTTTGGCTGGAAGGCGGCCGTCGCGGTGGTGGTCAACGCCGGTATCGCCACGCTGCTGTTTCGCCAACAGGTGGGGCACATGGGACGCAAGATCACGACGCACGAGGCGCCCGTGCCTGTGTCTGTGATGCTGGTGCATCTGGTATTCCTGGGGCTTGTCGTGCTGTTTGCGCACCACCCAGCAGTCTTCATGGGCTTGTTCCTGTTTTTCATGGGGTTCACCACGGCCTACCAGCGCCACCAAAACCCGCTGATCCTGCGGGAGGCCTTGCTGGTGGCTTTCTTCCTGGCCGGGCTGGTGGTGCTGGGTGGTTTGCAGCAGTGGTGGCTGCAACCGGTGCTCATGAAGATGGATGCCAACGCCGTGTTCTTTGGTGCTGCGGCGCTCACGGCCTTCACAGACAACGCTGCACTGACCTACCTGGGCTCTTTGGTCGAAGGCCTGAGCGACGAGTTCAAGGTCGCGTTGGTGGCGGGTGCAGTAACGGGTGGGGGGCTGACTGTGATTGCCAATGCACCCAACCCCGCAGGCGCGGCGATCCTGAAAGAGAAGTTCGCTGACAACGCCATCCACCCCTTGGGGCTGCTGCTGGGTGCCTTGCCACCTACCATGGTGGCGGTGCTGGCGTTCAAGTTGTTGTGACAGGCCAGCGGACGTAGCGTGGGTGGTCAGTCCCGCGTGGCACGCCGCTGCACGCAGGCGATGTAGGCGTCGCCATCGGGCGGACGGCCTGCGCGCTGGCTCTCCCACAGCATCTCGCCCAGGCAGTCCATGGCGGCGTGGTGCGCGTCGTGCAAGGAGTCGAGCCGTGCCGTCAGCAGCTCCACCGCCTGGCGGATGCCGCGCGGCTGGTCGATGCTGCACTGCTCGCTGATGGACAGGTGCATCGACAGGTGCAAAAACGGGTTGGTCTGCCCCGGTGTTTCGTCGTAGTTACGAGTGACGGCCGCATCTGCATCGGACAGGTCGGCGTGGTACTCGGGGTGCTCGGCGATCCACAGGCTTGCCAGCGTCTCGATGGCTTCCATGGGGGCGCCGCTCTGGGTCTTGGCGTGCACACCGCACAGAAAGCGGCGCACATCGGCTTGGGAGGGGCTGAACATGGGGCGTGAGGGTAGCACGCAGGGCAAGAGCCCGGAGCGCACAGGGGAAGGTGGTTCGGATCGCGCCCGCCTGCTACATCGCGCCGGGGCGGCGTCCTACGCTGGCCCTGCGCTGGCGCACCTACATTGGGCTGGCGCAAAGATCGGGAGCCGGGTCCACTTTGTCGCAGTCCTCCAAACCCGGCATCGGGAGAAGTTTCATGAATGCAATGCGAATCGTTGGTGTGTTGTTGTTGGTGGTGGGGCTGGCCGGGTTTTTGACCGGCGGCTTCAGCTTTACCAAGGACACCACCCAAGCCAAGCTGGGCCCGCTGGAGCTCACCGTGAAGGAAAAAGAATCCGTCAATATCCCCCAGTGGATGAGCCTGGGTGCGATGGTGCTGGGCGGCGTGGTGCTGGTGCTGGGGTTTCGCAAGAACTGATTTCACCTGTCATGGCGAGCGACTGGGGTTACGACTCCGGTTCTTGCCCTCTCCAACTAAGACGGGAGTCGGTGCTTTAGCACGGGCTGCTCGTTGCGGGGGGGGGATCACCGGCTTTTCTCGGTGTGCCTTCCCCTTCATCACCCCCTCGGTGCGCCCATCATGCGCGAAATGGTCCGGGCCGCATTCAGCAGTGCGGGCAGCAGGCTCTCCTGCATCACTGCCGCACTAGTGCGATTGGCCTGACCGCTGATGTTGAGCGCCGCCACCGTCTGCCCCGTGCGGTTGGTCAGCGGCGCAGCAATCGATATCAAACCCTCTTCCAGTTCTTGATTCACCAGGCACCAGCCTTGCTGCCGCGCCTGACGGATGTGGGCCAGCAGTGCATCCACATCGGTGGTGGTGTGTTCGGTAAAACGCTGCATGGGGTGGCCTTGCAGCCGGGCCTGCAGTTCGTCGTCCGGCAACCCGGCCAGTAGCATGCGGCCCATGGACGTCCAGCACGCGGGCAGGCGCGAGCCCACGCCCAGCGTGGTGCGCATGATCTTGTGGGTGGGCACGCGCAGCACATAGACGATGTCCAGGCCGTCGAGCACGGCGGCCGATGACGACTCGCGCACCTCTTCCACCAAGTCTTCCATCACCGGCTCGGCCAGGTTCCAGATGGGCAGCGAGGACAGGTACGCAAACCCCAAATCCAGAATGCGCGGGCTCAGGCGAAACAGCTTGCCGTCCGTCTCCACATAACCCAGCGTCTGCAGCGTGAGCAGGATGCGGCGCGCACCGGCGCGCGTGAGGCCTGTCTGCGCGGCGACTTCACTCAAGGTCTGCTGCGGCGTGGCCGCGCTGAACGAGCGGATCACCTCCAGCCCGCGCGCGAACGACTGCACATAGCTGTCGCTCGGTTTGGGGTCTTTGGTTTCAGGGGTTTGTGAATTCATACGTATGCCAACTATAATTCTTTAAGCGAACATTTGTTCTATATGCGAACAAATTTCAAAGAGACAACAGAGAAACCAAGAAAGCGTTGCAATGATCAACAAACTGGCGGACTCGGTGGCCCAGGCCCTTGCGGGGGTGAAGGATGGTGCCACGGTGTTGATAGGCGGGTTCGGCACGGCCGGCATTCCGGGGGAGCTGATCGACGGCCTCATCGCCCAGGGCGCACGGGACCTGACCGTGGTGAACAACAACGCGGGCAATGCCGATCAGGGCTTGGCCGCGCTGCTCAAGGCCGGACAGGTGCGCAAGATCATCTGCAGCTTTCCGCGCCAGGTCGACAGCTATGTGTTCGACGAGCTGTACCGCAGCGGCAAGCTCGAACTTGAACTGGTGCCTCAGGGCAACCTGGCCGAGCGCCTGCGCGCTGCGGGCGCGGGGATCGGCGCCTTCTTCTGCCCCACCGCGCACGGCACCGAGCTGGCTGCAGGCAAAGAAACACGCGAGATCAACGGTAAACACTACGTGCTGGAGTACCCCATCCATGGCGACGTGGCGCTGATCAAGGCCGAGAAGGGCGACCGCTGGGGCAACCTGACGTACCGGATGTCCGCCCGCAACTTTGGCCCCGTGATGGCCACCGCTGCCAAGACCACGATCGCTACCGTGCACGAGGTCGTCACGCTCGGCGCGCTGGACCCTGAATCCATCGTTACCCCCGGTATCTATGTGACCCACGTGGTCCAGATCGACCGCACCGCCACGCAAGCCGGTGGATTCAAGAAATCAGCATGAAATCGGCCTCTAGCGCAAAAGGAATAAGCGTGAGTAGCTATCAAAAGCGTAGTAAGGACGAGTTGGCACAACGGGTGGCGCAAGACATCCACGACGGCGCCTACGTCAACCTCGGCATCGGCCAGCCGACCTTGGTGGCCAACCACATTCCTGCGGGCCGCGAGGTCATCCTGCAAAGCGAGAACGGCATCCTGGGCATGGGCCCCGCGCCGGCTGCGGGGCTGGAGGATTACGACCTCATCAACGCCGGCAAGCAGCCGGTGACGCTGCTGCCCGGCGGTGCGTACTTTCACCATGCCGACAGCTTCGCGATGATGCGCGGCGGGCACCTCGATATCTGCGTGCTGGGCGCCTTCCAGGTCAGCGCCACGGGCGACCTGGCCAACTGGAGCACGGGCGAGCCCGGCGCCATCCCCGCCGTGGGCGGCGCCATGGACCTGGCCATTGGCGCCAAGCAGACCTGGGTCATGATGGACCTGCTGACCAAGCAGGGCGCGAGCAAGATCGTCACGCAATGCACCTACCCGATCACCGGTGTCGCCTGCGTGAAGCGCATCTACACCGATCTGTGCACACTGGCTTGCACGCCCACGGGGCTGCAGCTCATCGACACCGTGCCCGGCTTGTCGCACGCTGAGCTGGAGCAAATGGTGGGCCTGCCCATCCACGCTGCTGCCTGACCGAATCCAACCCCCAAGCAACGAGGAGACAAAACCATGAGCCCACAACGCCAAGCCTTCATCTGCGACGCCATCCGCACCCCCTTCGGCCGCTACGGCGGCGCGCTCTCCAGCGTGCGCACCGACGACCTGGGTGCCATCCCCATCAAGGCGCTGATGGACCGCAACCCCGGCGTGGATTGGGCCGCCGTGACCGACGTGCTCTACGGTTGCGCCAACCAGGCCGGTGAAGACAACCGCAATGTGGCCCACATGAGCAGCCTGCTGGCAGGCCTGCCCATCGAAGTGCCCGGCGCCACCATCAACCGCCTGTGCGGCTCGGGGCTCGATGCCGTGGGCACCGCAGCGCGCGCCATCAAGGCGGGCGAGGCCGGCCTGATGATCGCGGGCGGCGTGGAAAGCATGAGCCGCGCCCCCTTTGTCATGCCCAAGGCAGAGTCGGCCTTCAGCCGCAACAACGCGGTGTATGACACGACCATCGGCTGGCGCTTTGTCAACAAGCTGATGAAGGAAAAGTACGGTGTGGACTCCATGCCCGAAACCGCCGAGAACGTGGCCACCGACTTCAAGATTGAGCGCGAAGCTCAGGACCAGATGGCCCTGCGCAGCCAGCTCAACGCCGTGGCTGCCATCAAGGCGGGCCACCTGGCGCGCGAGATCGTGCCCGTGCACATCCCTCAGAAAAAGGGCGATGCGATCATCGTCAGCCAGGACGAACACCCCCGCGAGACCAGCATTGAAGCGCTGGCCAAGCTCAAGGGCGTGGTGCGGCCCGATGGCACGGTGACGGCGGGCAACGCATCGGGCGTGAACGATGGCGCCTGCGCGCTGCTGCTGGCCGATGAGGCCAATGCTGGTAAATACGGCCTCAAGCCCCGCGCCCGCGTGGTGGGCATGGCCGTGGCCGGTGTGGCGCCGCGCATCATGGGCTATGGCCCCACGCCCGCCACGCTCAAGGTGCTGGCGCAGACGGGTCTGACCATCGACCACCTGGATGTGATCGAACTCAACGAAGCCTTTGCCGCGCAAGGTCTGGCCGTGCTGCGCGCCCTGGGCATCAAGGACGACGACGCACGCGTCAACGCCTGGGGCGGCGCCATCGCGCTGGGCCACCCGCTGGGTGCCAGCGGCGCCCGCCTGGTCACCACCGCCGTCAACCGCCTGCACGAGCACGCTGGCCAGTACGCGCTGTGCACCATGTGCATCGGCGTGGGGCAGGGCATTGCCATCATCCTGGAGCGCGTGTGACCGCAATTGATAAAAGCACTCCCGTCACGGTCGTCACCGGCGCCAGCAACGGCATCGGCTGCGCGATTGCCGAAGCCTTGCTGGCCCAGGGCCGCGCCGTGGTCAACCTGGACTACGTGCTGCCCAACTGGAGCCACCCGCTGCTCACTTCTTACCAGGGCGACCTGACCGACGAGGCATCAACCCGCGAACGCGCCGCCGAGATCGCTGAAAAGCACAACGTCACGGCGCTGGTGAACAACGCCGGCGCCACGCGCCCCGGCACCATCGACACGGCCACCACCGCGCAGCTCGACGACGTGGTGGGCCTGCACCTGCGCGCGCCCATGCTGCTGGTGCAAGCGTTCCTGCCCACGCTGCGCGCCAGCGGGCAGGGCCGCATCGTCAACATGTCGTCGCGCGCAGCGCTGGGCAAGGGCGAGCGCATCGTGTACTCCGCCACCAAGGCTGGAATGATCGGCATGACACGCACGCTGGCCATGGAGCTGGGGCGTGATGGCATCACCGTCAACGCCATCGGCCCCGGCCCGATTGCGACTGAACTCTTCCGACAGAGCAACCCTGAGGGTGCGCCGCAGACGCAGCGCATCCTGAACAGCATTGCCGTGGGCCGCATGGGCACGCCCGACGATGTGGCGCGCGCAGCGCTGTTCTTCCTCTCGCCCGACAACGGATTCGTGACCGGGCAGGTGTTGTACGTGTGCGGCGGCACCACGCTGGGAGTGGCGCCTGTTTAGCAACCTGAACTGATTTTCCCTGTCGCCCCGCAAGGGGCGCACCCCCGTTCTCGCCCGGAGGCTTCGGCGCCCGGTTGAGGCCATGGCGCGGCCAGATGCGGACCAACGCAGCGCTGGTGGCACCGACCCATTCATTCATCCACCTTCTTGAAGGAGACAAACCATGACCCGTTCCATCCACACCACCCGCCGCTTCGCGCTGTCGGCAGCTGCCTGCGCCGCTATCGCAGGGGCTGGCCTGCTGGGCAGCAGCGCTGCGCTGGCCCAGGCCTACCCCAGCAAGCCCGTCACCATCGTCGTGCCCTTTGCCGCAGGTGGCACCACCGACATCCTGGCGCGCATCATCGGCCAGGCGCTGACCACCGAACTCGGCCAGTCCGTCATCGTCGACAACCGCGCAGGCGCGGGCGGCAACATTGGCGGCTCCATGGCTGCCAAGGCCCCGGCGGACGGCTACACGCTGTTCATGGGCACGGTGGGCACGCACGCCATCAATGCCAGCTTGTACAAGAAGATGCCGTTTGACCCCGTGAAGGACTTCGCGCCGCTGACCCGCGTGGCCAATGTGCCGAACCTGCTGGTGGCCAACCCCGCCCAGCCGTTCAAGACGGTGCCCGAGTTGATTGCCTACGCCAAGGCCAACCCCGGCAAGCTCAACTTCGGTTCGTCGGGCAGCGGCAGCTCCATCCACCTGTCAGGCGAGCTGTTCAAGAGCCTGGCCAAGGTGGACATGGTGCACGTGCCCTACAAGGGCAGCGCACCCGCTGTCACCGACCTGCTGGGCAACCAGATCGGCATCATGTTCGACAACATGCCCTCGGCCATCCAGCATGTTCGCAGCGGCAAACTGGTGCCCATTGCCGTGACCACCGCCAAGCGCTCACCCGAGCTGCCCAACGTGCCCACCATCGCCGAAGCGGGTGTGGCGGGTTACGAAGCCACGTCGTGGTTCGGCATGTTTGCCCCCGCAGGCACGCCCGCGCCAGTGCTGGCCAAGCTGAACACCGCGTTGGTCAAGGTGCTGAACCAGGCCGATGTGAAGAAGAAGATCAATGACCAGGGCGCGGAAGCCATGAGCGAAACGCCCGCGCAGTTCGCCGCCTTCATCCAGGCCGAGTCGGTGAAGTGGGGCAAGGTGGTGAAGGAGTCGGGCGCAAGTCTCGACTGATCCGCGCCTTCGATCACCGCAGCTACCAAATTGATAGCTGCTGCCGATTGTTCGACGGGCGGCAGCAGCTATTTTTCTTTCAAATCCAGGTGGTGTGGCTCACTGCACCCGGTACACCCGCCCCGTCTGCGCCCCTTCCACGCTGCGCTGGTAGCCGCGCGCGGCGCGCTCGGCAGACACCGTGTCGAACCCCGGGAAGAACGGCCCGTACACGTCCACGGATTCGGTGAGGATGGTGGGGCTCACGGCGTTGATGCGCAGGCCGCGCGGCAGCTCAATGGCGGCAGCGGCCACAAAGCCCTCGATGGCCGCGTTCACCGCCGTGGCATTGGCGCCGTTGCGGATGGGCTCGATCGACAGGATGCCCGCCGTCAGCGTGATGGAGCCGCCATCGTTCAAATACTTCTGGCCGACCAGCGCCAGTTGCACCTGGCCCAGCAGTTTGTCTTGCAGGCCCAGGTTGAATTGCTCGGCTGTCATCTCGGCCAGCGGGCCAAAGTGCAGGTTGCCTGCAGTGCTCACAATGGCATCGACTTTGCCCACCGCCTCGAAAAGCTTTGCGACCGAGCCTGGCTGCGAGAAGTCCGCACGGTGCTCGCCGCTGCTGCGGCCTACGGTGATCACGTCGTGGCGTGCGCCCAGGTTGGCCTGCACGGCCTGGCCGATGGTGCCGCTGGCGCCGATGAGAAGAATCTTGGACATGGTGTTTTCCTTGAAGGTTAAAAAAGAAGGGTGGAGGAACAGACAGGCCCTGATTCTTTTGCGAATCAATCAATGCATAAAGTACATTGAAGTTCTTCTTGTACTAACCATTGATTAGGAATCCGTCGTGGACAAACTGCGCAACATGGAAGTCATGGTGGCCGTGGTCGAAGCCGGCAGCTTTGCCGCCGCCGCGCGCCAGCTGCAGGTGTCAGCGGTGATGGTGGGCAAGCACATCCAGCAGCTCGAAACCCACCTCGGCGCGCGCCTGTTCCAGCGCAGCACGCGCCAGAACAGCCTGACCGAGGTGGGCGCCGCGTTCTACGACGACAGCAAACGCGTGCTGGAGCAGGTTCGATGGGCCGAATCGGCCGTGGAGCGCAGCCGCGCCGTGCCGCAGGGCCTGCTGCGGGTGAGCGCACCCTTCACGCTGGGCAATCATGTGATCGCACCGCTGGTGGCTGACTTTCTGAAACGCCACGAGCAGGTGCGTGTGGACCTGCAGCTCACCGACAGCGTGGTGGACCTCGCGGGCGAGGGATTTGACGTGGCCGTGCGCATCGGCCAGGTGGTGAATGAAGGCCTGGTGGCGCGCCCGCTGCGCCCCTACCGCATGGTGATTGCCGCAGCACCCGCATACCTGCAGCGCCACGGCACGCCCGAACGCGCGGCCGACCTGGCGCGCCACCAGTGCCTGAGCCACTCGGTGTGGCAGCGCCGGGTGGAATGGACGCTGCGCGATGGCAAGGAGGAGTTCTTCTGGCCCGAGAACGCGCGCTTTGTGTGCAACCAGGGCGACGGCCTGCGCCAGGCGGCGTTGCGCGGCCTGGGCCTGATCATGCAACCCGAGGTGCTACTGGCTGACGATCTGGCCAGCGGCGCCTTGGTGCCCGTGATGCAGCCCTGCCTGCCCGCGCCGCGGCCCGTGCAGCTGGTCTATGCGCCCGACAGGAGGCAGCTGCCCAAGCTGGCGCGGTTTGTGGAGTACGTCGTGGGGACGCTGGGCGTAGATGGCCACTGACTGAGCTATACGGCAGCAGGCTCAGCAGAATGCTTTGCGCTGGTCCTTGAGTGCATCGCGGTCGATGCTCGCCGCGAGCTGTTCCATGTCGGCCGCGCAGACGCCGTGCTGCGCAAAATGCAGCGGCCATTGCTCTATCGCGTGAGCAACCTCCTGAATCAACCCGATGGCCCGGGCGCGGGTGAGACCGAATTCGCTCAGGTCGGTTAGCGCGTTGTCCAGCGTGGACTGCGCGCCGTGCTGGCCCACCACCATGGCCTGGTAGCCCATGTTCTGCAGCGTGGGCACCACGTCGAACGCGGGGGCCAGGTCGTAGTAGCCGTCAAAGCCCAGGCGCAGGCAGTGGTTGCGCTCGTGGTCGTCGGTGTTGTCCATGAGGATGTTGAACACCATGCGCCGAAACAGCTCTTCGCGCTGCGCCTTTTGCCGGTCGGGGTGCGCCTGGCGCAGCAGCACGGTGGCCAGTGCGCCATAGCTTTCGGTCAGGCCCGCCGCAGCCAGTGCCGTCTTGGCAGAGATGCAGTGCACGCGCAGGCTCAGGACACCCATCTGCACCCGGTCAAACCGCTGGATGGTCAGCGCATGGCGCTGCGGCCCCCGCCCAGCCGCGATGGGATGGGCAGCACACCCGTGCTGGCAACGTGGATGCCTGCCAGGGCTGCCAGCGTCATGGTGGCGTATTCGACGAGGGGTGTGTCCACGGTATCGTCCAGCTCGCTGAACTTGATGACGCAAGGCCCGCTGTCGGTTTGCAGCAGCGCCTTGGGCCGGGCGCCGCCCAGCGTCACGCCGGGCTGCACCAGCCGCTGAATTTCTGGTGTGACCGGGGCTTGCGACTGCACGTCTTCCACTGCCCGCACCATGGCCTCCAGATCGCGCAGTTGCGGATACGGCCCGATGCGGCGCGGGATGTAGTGGTCGGCCGAGGTGGAGATGCCCAACGCGCCAAAGCGGTCGTCGCCAGCGAACAGCAGCATCTCCAGAATCGACAGGCGCGCGGGGCGGTCGATGTGGCGGATGATGCGCTCGCCCCACCGGTCTGGCCGCGCATCGTCGATGGCGCCGGGCGCGCTGTCCTTGTGGCCTGCGCTGAACGTCTGGCCTGCGATGAGGGGCAGGTCTTCGCTCAGCGCAAACTGCCACCAGTCTGTGGCGTAGCTGAAAGTGGCGCAGTTGGGCACCAGCTGCGACAAACCCACCGCCCCGGTCAGCACCGGCTGGGCGGGGTTGACCAGCGTCCAGACATACAGCGTGTCGTGCGGCACATAGGAGCGCGGCGTGACCTGCTGCGCGTGGTGCTGCTGGCTCATGGCCGCGCTTTCTTCTGGCCCGCGATCAGTGCGGCCAGGCCTGCGGCGGTGCTGTTGGGCTGGCGCTTTGGCGCGCCGAGTCCTGTAACTCGAATGGCTTGCCGGATCTGTTCTTCGGGGCCCAGTCCAGCGACCTTCTGCGCGGCCCCAATGGTTGGTTTGGCAGGGCTTGCTTCCTCGAAGGAGCCCTTCATCTCTTCGGCAACGTGCACGGTCCCCAAGTGGGCAGGTGCGTTGGTTTTGGAGACGGACGGCAAGGCGGCAGGCTTTGCGTTGCTTGCTGGCGTCTTTGCGTCTTTCTGCGCCGTCGTCTGTGCAGCGCGCCGGGGGCGGGCTTTGGCTACCTCAAGCTCCAGCGATGTGAGGTCGTTCTGCGGTGCAATCAGGTCGGCCAGCCCCTGGGCCTGGTTGATGAGCCACATGCACATCACATACGACGCCATGGACACCGACGGGTCGCCGCGCTCGATGCGCGCCATGGTGGGCTGCGACACGCCCAGCCGCTGGGCCCACTGGGCTTGTGTTTCCTTGCGGCGCTTGCGTGCAATCACGATGTTCTGCGCGAGCAACGCTATCTGCTGGAGGACCGCTTGGGGGTAGTCAGCGGGCTTGGTGTTTTGAGATGGCATTCATAGATATTAGGTCAAGAGGGAGTTTTTGAATATCTATGAATTATTTGCAGGTGACTGAGGGCAAGAGCTGAATGGTATAAATTATTCATAGATGCACGCGAATGTGAGAAAAAATAACATCTATGAATTAAAAGGTGCTGGGCTGTCGGCATGGTCGTGCAACAAGGGGGCAATCAGCACAAGGACGTGCTGCTACGCGCCGCCATGCCGGGCCTACAGGGCTCACTCCACAGCGTCGCTGGGCACCGCAGGCCCGATCTTGAACACCCCGCTCACCCGCGCACAGGGCACGCCATCGGCCGTCACCAGTCCCTGAGCAAACACCAGCGAACGCGTGACGCGCAGCGGCTCGGCCTCGCCCTGCACCCAGGCGCCCAGCGGGGCGGGGGCCAGGTAGTCGATCTGCAGGCTGATGGTGGGCAGAAAACGGTCGACCACTTGATCGCATTTGCGGTGCACCGACAGCGGCAGCAGCATGTCGCAAAAGCTGGCCATCATGCCGCCGTGCAGGTTGTTCATGGGGTTCACATGGCGGCGCTTCACGCGAAAGCCGAACTGCACCACGCTGCCTTCGTGGCGCAGGTAGAGCGGGCCGTTGTGCTGGATGAACGGGCCGCCGGACTGCAGCGGCGCAAAGCCCGGTGGGATCTCGGCGTGGCTGCTCATGCGCGGGCCTCCTTCTCCACATCCTGCGCAAAGCTGGCGCCCTCCAGGCTGCTGTGGGTGGCGCCGTCCTCGGGCAGCCAGCCGCTGTACACCGTGCGAAAGTCCGCCACGATCTGCGCCAGCGGCAGGTCGTCAAACGCGCCGCGCTGGTGCACATACTCCATGTGGCGCGCGCCGGATTTGTCGAACGGGTGGTAGATGGAATCGTTCTCGCCATCGAACTCCAGCGGCAGCAGGCCGAAGCGCTCGCACAGCTCGATGTTGAATGCGGGCGTGGCCTTGCGCCAGGCGCCGTCGAGCCAGATGTCGGTGTAGCCGTGCCAGATGAAGAGGTCGGTCTTCATCGTCTCCCGCATGCGCTCGGTGCTGAGGTGGTTGCGCACATCGGCAAAGCCCATGCGCGCGGGGATGCCCGCCGCGCGGCATGCGGCGGTGAGCAGCGCCGCCTTGGGCACACACCAGCCATAGCCGTTGGCCAGCACCGTGCTGGCGGTCATGCCCTGGGGCGAGAGGTCGATCCGATAGGGGTCGTAGCGAAAGCCGTCGCGCACGGCCAGGTACAGGGCGACGGCGCGTTCGCGGTCGGTGGCGCCGTGCGCATGTTGGGCAGCAAAGGCCTGGATGGAAGGGGCGTCGCTGTCGATAAGTGCCGTGGCACGCAGGTGGGCGGGCGTGGGGGTGCTGGTCATGGGCGGTTGTCTCCTGCAGTCTGTCGAAGATCAGTGTGTGGCCTCTGTGCACCCGATGCTGTCACAGGCGCGCCAGCCCGGCGCGGCAGGGGCTCGATGCCCCCATCACACCCGCCACGCGGGCAGCTCCCAGTTGCGCCACAGTGCCAGCCCACGCAGCCCGGCCGTGAGCAGCACGCAGACCACCAGCGGTGCCCAGTCGGGCGCTTGCACCTGGCGCAGGGCCACGTCGGCCCAGCCGCCCGCAAAGGCACACAGCGCATAGGGCCGGTGGTCGCTGAAGGCCTGGGGCACCTCGTTGCACAGCACATCGCGCAGCACGCCTCCGAATACGCCGGTGGTCACGCCCATCATCACGCTGATGATGGGCGGCATGCCGATGGCGGTGGCAATGTCCACGCCCACGGCGGCGAAGAGGCCCAGGCCGATGGCGTCGGGCAGCAGCATGGCGCGTTCGGTGGGCTTGAAGTGGCGCTGGCGCATGAACAGCATGGCGCCCACACACAGGGCCAGGATGCCCCAGACGAAACCCGTGTGGCGCACCCAGAAGAAGGGACGCTGGTCCAGCAGCAGGTCGCGCAGCGTGCCGCCGCCAAAGGCGGCCACAAAGGCCACGACACACACGCCCACGGCATCGAGCCGTTTGCGCGCGGCCATGATCACGCCCGACAGGGCAAACGCGATGGTGGCCGCCACTTCCAGCGTGAAGCGCAGTGTGTGAATCCAGGGGGCGTCGAGCGGCAGGTCCATGGGCGCGATTGTGCCGTGGCGCTGTGGGAGCGGGCAGGGGCTGGCAGCACGCTGCCTGTCAAGTTTTTGCTATCGAAAATATAGCTTATAGCGCTTGCTAATCAAGCGCTGGGGCCTGTTTTTATTCAAAAACAATCCGCCAACGTCCCTGCTCTTGGGCAACTGGGGTGCTTCATGACACCAAGCCCCCCGCCCGAAGAAGCTGCCAGGCCAGCGCCAGCAAACAGCCCGTGCCGCCCAGTGCGCCCAGGCGGTGTCCCCAGCGCAGGCTGCTGGCGGGCCATTGGTTCATGGCCAGCACCAGCAGCCAGCCCAGCACCATCCATGCCGCCACCACCAGCGCCAGCCCCGCCGCCAGCCCCGCCGCAGCGGTGGCCGCGAGGGCCTGCAGCACCAGGGTAGCCAGAACCACCGCCCCGGCGCGCCGGGATGCTGCAGCGGCTGGGGGCGTGCCGTCGCCCCAGGCGCGGGTAGGCACGGTGCGCGCCCAGCGGGTCAGTGCGATCAATGAGGCCAGCGCGGCGCTGGCGCCGATGAGTTCGTTCATGCGGCCTCCGGCGGGTGGCGGTCGGGCCCTGGGTTGGGCGCGTGCGGCGCCCCGTGGCCCGCCCGCCGCCAGCGCAGCGCCCACCACGCCTGTCCTGCGCGCCACTGCAGCGGTGCACCCACAGCCAGGGCACACAGCGCCGACGCCACTGCCCACTGCACCATCCCTGCCTTGGCCGCCAGGCCGCCATAGGCCAAAGCGGCCAGTGCCCACAGCAGCACGGCGGTGCGGGGCGTCCAGTGGCGCAAGGTGGCAGCGGGCAGGGCCACGAAGAAGGCGAGCAGCAGGCCCAGCATGCCCGACGACCGTGCGGGTTCGGTGGCCACGATGTGGGCCAGGCGGAAGGATTCCACCGCCAGCACACCGGTCAGCCAGAAGGGCCAGTGGGCTGACCCCACCCAGCGGGCCCAACCGCGTGGGTGCCAGCGCGGGTGGGCGGTGGTTGTGTGCACTGCAGAGCCCGGTCGGGCCACGGCCGCAGACCGCGACGCCCTGCGCCGGTGCGCCTGCACCCGCTGGGGCCCGATAAAAACCGCGATGCCCCCGCAGATCAGCCCCATGGCGACCAGGCTGACCAACATGGCGGGTCCTTGGGCACTGCCCAGCACCAGCCCGGCCACACCAGCCACGGCCAGCAGCGCGCCTGCGCCACCCAGCGAGACGCGCCACAGCGCCACCGTGCGCAGCGCCCACGCCGCCGCAGCCGACAGCAGCAGCCACACGCCGATGAGCGTCCACACCGACCACACGGGCCGCTGCGCCAGCGAGGGCAGACCCGCAGGCCCCCACAGGTGCACAAACACCGCCACGATGAGCGCGGCGGGCGTGGTGGCGTGCAGTGCCAGAAAGAAACGTTGCATGGTGGGCGAAGCTGTGACGCTGTGAGAGAGGCGCTGGTGGGTGTCAGCCTGCCGCCGCGATGCCGCCCGCAGCGCCCTGCGCAGCCTCTGCCTCGCGCCTGCGCTGCTGACGCGCATCCAGCCAGATTAGCGTCCCCGAGATCGACAAAAACGCGGGTGTCATGCCCAGAAAGAAATAGAGCCATTTCAGCGCCAGCCCGCCAAAGTCGCCAAAGTGCAGGGGCTCCATCAGCCCATTGACCAGCGACCAGAAGCCCGCCGTGCGCGGGTCGTGCACCTTCTTCGGCACGCCCGTGGCGGCATGGATGTCCACCCGCGCGGTGCTGGCCAGGTGATCGCGCAGGTTGCCGGTGAAACCCACCTCGGCCGTGCTGCTGCCCCAGCGGCGCAGCGACACGTAGCGCGCCTCCAGGCCGGGCACGGCCTGCTGCGCTGTGGCGTACAGCGCATCCAGCGATTGCATGGGCACCGGCTCGGTGGCGTCACCGCCCGCCTTGCGCGCTGGCTTGGAGGCGGTGGCATCGGTGCTGGTGGTCACGTATTTGTAGCCCTGCTCAAACAGCGGCGCCAGTCCCATCCACGCCCCCGTGGCCGCGATCAGGATGTGAAAGCCCAGCCCCCAGATGCCCGCAGACTTGTGCAGGTCTGACATCACCACGCGGAAGCTGCGGCCCCAGCGCTGGGTGAACAGCTCGGCCAGGATCTTGCGGTGGATGACGATGCCCGTGGCAATCAGCACCAGCATCGCCACCCCCAGGAAACCCACGATCCACCGCGGCCCGAAGAACAGGAACACATGCAGCATGCGCAGGTACTGGCCGAGCTGGCTGTCCACCGGGCCCACCACCGTGCCCGTGTCGGAGCGCAAGGCCACCTTGGTGCGGGTGTTGGCAGGCGCGCCGCGCTCGCGCACAAACGCGAAGTAGCTGGGGTTGACGGCATCCGGCAGCGCAATGGTCTCCACCGTGGCGCCGGGGTAGCGGGTGTGCAGCTGTGCCAGCACCGTGTCGAGCGACGCAGGTTTTTGAGAGCGCGGCAGCTGCGCCAGCGACGGATTGGCCCACAGGTCGATCTCGTGCTTGAACACCACCACCGCGCCTGAGAAGCACACGATGAACATCAGCAGCCCCGTGACGATGCCCGCCCAGGAGTGCAGGGTGAACAGGCGGTTGAGCGTGCGCTGGCTGGTCATGGCGTGCGGGCGGCAGGGGTGGAGCAGGGCGTCAGAAGAAGTAGGTCACGCCCAGGCTGAAGTTGCGTGGCAACGCGGGCGAGACCACGTTGGCATTGATCGCGCCGTCGTAGTACGCCTTGTTGAATACGTTCTTCACGCCCGCGGTCACGCGGTAGTTCTCGCCCACGTAGCTGATGGACGCATCGGCCACAAAGTACGACGGCAGGGTGAAGGGGTAGGAGCCGATCTGCTCGCTCACATACCGCCCGCCCAGGCCCAGCGTCACCCGCTGGTATTGCGGCAGCTTGTAGGTTGCCCAGGCCGTGAGCGTGTGGCGCGGCGTGAGGTTGAGTGGCAGGCCCACAATCGCCGCGTTGTTGTCGCGCGTGACCTTGCTTTGTGTGTAGGTGTAGGCGCTGGTGAGCTTCCAGCCGTTCTTCAGGTCCGCGCCCAGTTCCAGCTCCAGCCCGCGTGCGCGCTGCTCGCCGGTCTGCACGCTGAAGCCCGTGTTCACCGGGTCGGCGGTGGTCACGTTCTCGCGCACCAGGTCAAACACGGCGAGCGCGCCGGTGACCTGGCCGCCGGGGGCTTCGTACTTCACGCCCGCCTCCCACTGCTTGCCGGTTTCGGGCACAAAATTCGATCCTGCAAACGTCAGACCCGACTGGGGCAGGAACGACTCGCCATAGCTGCCATACGCGGCCCAGCCGGGCTTGAACTCGTACACCAGCCCGGCCGACAGCGTGGTGGCGTTGTCCTTCTGGCGCGTCTGCGTGTTGGCCACGCGGTTGTTCGTATCGGTGGTGGACCAGTCGCGGCGCAGGCCCACCAGGGCCGTCCAGCCCTGGCCAAACTTGATCTGGTCCTGCGCGTACAGCCCGGCCACGGTGAGTTTGGCGGGCGCATCCTGCGTCAGCGCCTCGGGGCAGGTGGCCTGCATGCCATACACGGGTGCAAACAGGTCCAGCGCACCGATGCGGCAGGTGCGGCTGGCCAGCAGGCTGGTGCCGCTGCGCGCATCGAGGCCCGTCACCAGCTGATGCTTCACGCCCAGCGCTTCAAAGCGTGACAGCAGCGAGGTGTCGGTGGCCAGCAGATCGTAGTCCATGTACTGGCGCGAGGCCTGGCGGTTCTGCAGCCGCTGGTTGGCCTGCAATGCCTGGTTGGAGACGAAGTTGCCCGTGCCCTTCTCGGTCTCGTAGCGCACGTTCTGGCGGAAGGTCATGGCCTCCGACATCTTGTGCTCCAGTGTGTAGCCCACGGTTTTGCTCTCTACGTCATACCCGCCAAAACTTGGGTCGCCCGTGAACATCGTGACGGGCAGCGTGCCGTTGCGGTTGGGCAGCAGCGTGCCGTAGGGCGTGATGCCCTGCTGGCGCATCCACTGGCTCTGGCTGTAGGTGGCAAACAGCACCAGGTCGGTCTGCGGGCCCAGGTCGATGGATAGCGATGGCGCAAACCAGCGGTCCTTGCGGTAAACGAACTGTGTGGGGTCGTCCACGTTGGAGACATGCGCATTGATGCGCAGTGCCGTCTTGCCCGATTCGGACAGGGGCCTGTTGATGTCGGCCTGCAGCGTGCGCTGGCCGAAACTGCCCACCTCCACGCCCACCTCGTTGATCGCCTCCTTCTTGGGCCGCTTGCTCACCGCGTTGACGATGCCGCCGGGCTGCACCTGGCCGTACAACACTGAGGCCGAGCCCTTGAGCACCTCGAAGCGCTCGTAGCCGTAGGGCTGCAGCTTGGCCCACATGCCGGGGCTTTGCACCAGGCCATCGACCAGGATCGATTCGGTGGAGCGAAATCCCCGGATGTTCAGGTCGTCAAACCCCCGGCGCCCAAAGTTGACCGGGCTGACCCCCGCCACCGTCTGCAGCGCTTGCTGCACGTTGGTGATCTGCCGCGACTCCATTTGCTCGCGCGTGACCACGCTGACGGACTGTGGGGTTTCCAACCGCCGCATGGGCGCCTTGCTGGCGGTCTGTGCCTCCACGGGCGCAAAACCCATGTCCTTTTCGGTGCTGGCGTTGATGCGGACTTCTTGGAGTTGAGGGGCCGTGGCTGCGGCCGGGTCTGCGGTCGGTGCACTGGTCTGTTGCGCCATGGCGGCCTGGGCGAGGCAAAGGGCCAGTGGGGTCAGGGCGAAGAAGGTGGCCTGCCGGGCTGATGGGCGCGATGACGAGCGAAGGCGAGCGAGCGAGGAGCGTGGCGACACCGCACGCGAGGGCTGAGAAGACATGGGAGTCCCGGTGAAAAGAGGGGCGGACAAACGCTGGAGGCGCTGGCTCGCGTGACTCTTCGGGACGCTGGCTGGCAGGATGGGATTTTAATGCGAATAAGTCGCGTTTGCGAATATTTGTAGAGGAAGGTGGAGTCACAGCTCGCTATGCCGCCTTCCTTATGTCGGTCGGAACAAAGTCGGGCTGGTGTGGGCTGCCTAGTGGTGGGTGCGAGGGTGCAAGCGGGCGTGGCTTGTACGAGGATGGGGGGCGCTGAAGGTGGGTCTTGGTGGGCAAGCTATAGCCGAAGGCGGCGAGGGTCATGGCCCTGACCAAGCGTTGGGAGAGCACATGGCAATGCTGGTGCGGTCGGGTCGTGTTTCGCGTCCGATTTAAGCTGAGCTTTTCAGCCGGAATGTTCCATCTCACATACGGAGGTCCTATGAGCAAAAGGCAGCTGCGCCAGCCAGAGAAAGCACTCGGCGCCGACCTCGCGACAGAAATTTCTCGGGCTTGTACAGCTCTTGAAACTGCTATTGAGCTAAGCCAGGAACCCCCTCCGGAACATCTTCAAGCAAGCAAAGGATGGTTAGCAGGGAACGCGCTGTGGATGCGAGCGTTGTCGAACTGCGAAGTCACGTTGTTCCTGGTCGAGAAAGGCATGGATGGTCCGGCCTGGTCAAATCTTCGCATGGCCTACGAATGTCTGTTTTTCGCATGCGCCCTTTGGGATAAGCCTGAGAACCTCACTCGCATTGAAGACAATCATCGTATTGAGAAGGCAAAGCAAGCTCGGGGCCTGCTGAAGCCAGGTGTGTACCCAGCAATGACCCCAGAGCGCAAGGCTAGCCTTGAGAAGATCGCAAATGGCGCTGTCGGCGCGAAGGAGTGGAAAGTGTTCGATGCTGCCTTCGAGGTGGGCATGGAATACTGGTACCAGATGGTTTATCGCGGAAGCAGCTTGGCAGGCGCCCATGCCACGGAGCTCAGCACCAATGTTCACTTCGAGGAAGTTTCCGAGGGCGTCCACTCGTTCTACTATGGGCCGCGTTACGACGACGCGAAGTTTCAGGTTGGGTTCGTACAAGAATTGCTTAGCTGTCGCATCCCGGACGATTGCATAGACTCCAAACGCTATCCACTCTTCATGGCGCGAGCGGTTCTAAAGGAGTTGATAGAGTCCTTGCAATCCACCCAGGGAGTGAAGCCATGTTGATAGCCCTGCACAAGAACGCCCGCACCACGCCCGCCGTGCGTGCCGAGATCGCAGCCAGCGATGAACCAGCCAGCGTCCTGGCCCAGCGCTTTGGGATCACTGAGCAGACGGTCTACAAGTGGAAGAAGCGTTCCGTCTTTGCAGACCGCTCTCACACTGCCCACCACCTGCAGACCGTGCTTACGCCAGCACAAGAAACAGTGGTGGTTCACTTGCGGCGTACCTTGCTGCTGCCTTTGGATGACCTGCTGGCCGTGACACGGGAGTTCATCTGTCCCCATGTCTCGCGCTCCGGGCTGGACAGGTGCTTGCGCCGCCATGGAGCGGGCAACCTCAATGCTCTAAAGCCCCAGCAGCCTGCGCTGGCCTACAAGACCTTCAAGAGCTACGAGCCAGGCTACGTGCACATGGACGTGAAGTACCTGCCCCAGATGCAGGATGAGAGCAGCCGGCGCTACCTGTTCGTGGCTATCGATAGGGCCACGCGTTGGGTGTTTGTGCAGCTCAAGTCCAACAAGACCGCCGCCAGTGCACAGGCCTTCCTCAAGGCGTTGCACAAGGCCTGTCCGATCAGGATCAACAAGCTGTTGACCGACAACGGCAAAGAGTTCACGGACCGTCTGTTTGCCAGCCGGGAACGCGAACCCAGCGGCAACCATGAATTCGATCAACTGTGCCAGGAGTTAGGCATCGAGCACCGACTGACCAAGCCCAGAACACCCAGAACCAACGGCATGGTGGAGCGATTTAACGGCCGCATTGCGGACGTTCTGAAGACCCACCGATTCAACAGCCGCGAAGACATGGAGCAGACCTTGTTGCGCTATGTGGCGTTGTACAACCACCAGCTACCGCAGTCAGCGCTCAAGAGCAGTACGCCGATGCAGGCGATGAAAGAGTGGTACCAGACCCACCCGCACCTGTTTCTCAAGCGACCATATGATCGTCCGGGATGCGACACTTAGCCTCGGGCTGAAGGCTTTCAAGAAGCTCCACCAGCTCGACCGATAACTAAATCTCAGATGACTTCCGCCGGGCTCCTTGATATCTGCCTCGCTGATATCAAGGTAGGGCAGGTGCACCATCAATAAGAAGGTTTGCTCGAACGGGCCGGTGATCTCTGCGGCCAATTGACGAGTTTGTTCAGCTTTTGGTATGGCGTGAGCCGTGGCATGCACGGGGCTCTTGGTGGCGCGAATCGAAATCGCGCCAAATAAAGTGGCGCGAAAGCAGTTTGCGCGCCACTTTGGCCACACGGCTTTCTCTGTGCATGCCCTGACCGGAACCCGCCTGAACGGTCTGAGGGGGTTGATTTGCTATTAAATAGATAGCTTATAGCGCTTTATGGATAAGCGCTAGGGCCTATTTTTATTGAAATTCTGAGCGCTGGCAGGCTCAGGCTCATGCCCTTCCCCCGCCTCCTGCGCCTCGCCATACCCCGGGTACGCAGCAGCTTCCGCACGCAGCGTTGCGCTTTCCTGCCGCTCCCGCGCCATCTGCTCCGCAAACTGGTTGCGGCCTTCGCGCGCCACGGCGATGAACTTGGCGCGGTCCTTGTGGTGCGGGTACATGCGGTCGGCCAGCGCGATGTTGTGGGTGCGAAAGCGCTGGGTGATGGCGGTGGCTTGCGCGGGGGGCAGGCCCATCAGCTCCAGCACGGTGTGGGCGCTTTGCAGGCTGGACTCGAACAGCTCGCGCTGCACCAGTGTCACGCCCATGTCGCGCAGCTTGTTCCAGTGCGTCACATCGCGCGCGCGGGCCACGATCTGCAGCTGGGGGAAGTGTTCGCGCGCGAGCTTGGCGATCTTGAGGGATTGATCCGCATCGTCCACGGCAATCACGAGGATGCGCGCATGTTCGGCCCCGGCGATGCGCAGCAGGTCGAGCCGCGTGGCGTCGCCGTAGAACACGCGGTAGCCGAAGGTGCGGGCCACTTCCAGCATGTCCACGCTGTGGTCCAGCACGGTGGTGGGGATGCCTTGGGCCAGCAGCACGCGCGAGACGATCTGCCCATAGCGGCCGAAGCCCGCGATGATGATGGGGGCCTCTTGCGGCTCGGAGATTTCCTCGGCCTGGGGCTTGGCGGTCTTGAGCTGGGCATAGCGGCGCAGCAGCACGCGGTCCAGCAGCACCAGCAGCAGCGGGCTGATCAGCATCGACAGCGCCACTGCGCCGATGAGCAGCGACGCGGTCTCGGCCGGGAAGACGCTGGCGCCCGCTGCGGCCTGGAACACCACAAAAGCGAATTCACCACCTTGCGCCAGCAGCAGCGTGAACACCGGGCGCTCTTGATAAGGGATGCCGACGACCTTGGCCAGGGTGTAAATGACGATGGCCTTGGCAGCGAGAAAACCGACCAGGATGGCGGCCATGAGGCCGGGCGAGCGCAGGATCACGCCGAAGTCGATGCTCATGCCCACGGCGATGAAGAATAGCCCGAGCAGCAGGCCCTTGAAGGGCTCGATGTCGGCCTCCAGCTCGCGGCGGTATTCGCTGTCGGCCAGCAGCACGCCGGCGAGGAAGGCGCCCAGCGCCATCGACAGGCCCACCAGCACCATCAGGTACGCAATGCCCACCACCAGCAGCAGCGCGGCGGCGGTGAAGATTTCGGGGGTGTTGCTCTTGGCGATCCAGCGCAGCACGGGGCGCAGCAGCAGGCGCCCGCCGAGGATGATGGCGGCGATCACGCCGACGATCTTGAGCACCTCCAGCACCATCTCGCCCGGCGTGTGGCCCGCGCCTTCGCCAGCAGCTGCGCCCAGCACGGGCAGCAGGGCCAGGATGGGGATGGCCGCCACGTCCTGGAACAGCAGGATGGAGAAGCCGGCCTGCCCGCTCTGCGTGCGCATCAGGTTGCGCTCGGCCAGCACCTGCAGCGCAATCGCCGTGGACGACAGCGCCAGGCCCAGCGCCCCCACCAGGCTCACGCGCCAGGGCAGGCCCGCCAGCGCGCCCAGCGCAAACAGCACGGCTGCGCAGCCCAGCACCTGGGCGGTGCCAGTGCCAAAAATGGGGCGGCGCAGCGCCCACAGGCGGCTGGGTTGCAGCTCCAGCCCGACCAGGAACAGCATGAGCACCACGCCAAACTCGGCAAAGTGCAGGATGTCCTGCACGTTGCTCACCAGCCCCAGGCCCCAGGGCCCGATGGCGATGCCCGCGGCCAGGTAGCCAATGATGGCGCCGAGGCCCAGCGCCTTGGCAATGGGCACGGCCAGCACGGCGGCGGTGAGGTACAGAAAACCGTAGGTGAGCCAGGTGGGGGCGTGTTCCATGGAGGCGCGGCAATAGTGGTGGTGTTGGAAGGGGCGTCGCAGGGGGGCGGACGGGCGGGCGTGGGCGTGTCAGGATTCTGGCATTGCCGTAGCGATGCGGGGGCGCGTGGCATGCCATTGAAATGCTTCAATTTTTATAGCTGGTAGCGCTTTATGGTCAAGCGCTAGAAGGCATTTTTATCCAGATCGTGGCAGCGACACGGGGGCGTTGTTAAGATGCTCGCCCTTCTTCGCACTCGGGCTTGGTGATTCATGGACTTTCAGACTTGGCTGGCTTTTTTTGCGGCATCGTGCCTGATTGCGGTGTCGCCGGGCTCGGGGGCCGTGTTGTCGATGAGCCATGGGCTGTCGTACGGCGTACGCAAGACGGGCGCCACCATCCTGGGCCTGCAGCTGGGCCTGTTGCTGATTTTGCTCATTGCCGGGGCGGGCGTGGGTTCGCTGCTGCTGGCGTCCGAGGTGGCTTTTAGCGTGGTGAAAGTGCTGGGCGCCTGTTATCTGATCTATGTGGGCTTTGCGCAGTGGCGTGCCGGGGACAAATCGCCGGTGCAGGGCGATGAAGCAGAGTCGGCCGGCACCTGGCAAAAACGCTGCCTCACGGGTTTTTTGACCAACGCCACCAACCCCAAGGGCATCATCTTCATGGTGGCGGTGCTGCCCCAGTTCATGACCGACACGCGCCCGCTGTGGACGCAGCTGGTGGTGATGGCCGCCACCACGGTGACGGTGGACGTGGTGGTGATGCACGGCTACGCTGCGGGTGCCAGCGCGCTGCGCCGCCTGATGCGCAGCGCGCGTGCGGTGCGGGCGCAAAACCGTGTGTTTGGCGGCTTGCTGATGGCGGTGGGTGCCGGGCTGTTCTTCGTCAAGCGCGGCGGGCAGCACGCTTGATAGGATGGTTGTGCTTCGATTTTAATAGCTGCTTGCGCTTGCCTATAAAGCGCTAGAGGCTGATTTGGCTTGGTTTTTCATGGATACGCAGATTCCAAGGAGGTTGTCATGCCAGTAGTTGTTGTCGCCAACCCGAAGGGTGGTGTGGGCAAGTCCACACTGTCCACCAACATCGCGGGCTACTACGCCAGCCAGGGGCATCCCGTGATCCTGGGCGACACCGACCGGCAGGAATCCGCCAAGCTCTGGCTGGGCCTGCGTCCGCCAGCCGCGCGCCCCATTGGCGCCTGGGATGGCATCAGCTCGGACGTGATCAGCCGCCCGCCCAAGGGCACCACGCACGCGGTGCTCGACACCCCTGCCGGGCTGCACGGCTGGCGCCTGAACGATGTGCTCAAGCTGGCCGACAAGATCATCGTGCCGCTGCAGCCCAGCGTGTTCGACATCTTTGCCACGCGCAGTTTTCTGGACCAGCTGGCCGAGCACCGCCGCGCCGAAGGGGTGCAGATCGGCATCGTGGGCATGCGCGTGGACGCCCGAACCAAGGCCGCCGAGCAGCTGCACCATTTTGTGGACAGCCTGGGCTTCCCGGTGCTGGGCTACCTGCGCGATACGCAGAACTACATCCACCTGGCGGCGCATGGCCTCACGCTGTTTGACGTGGCGCCCGGCCGCGTGGCGCGCGACCTGGAGCAGTGGCAAGGCATCTGTGCCTGGCTCAATTCTTGAAGGACAGCGTGAAGCAGAACGTACAACCAGCCCCTCGGGAAAACACCTGTCACCCGGCAGACAAGGCGCGCCTGGGTGCGGGGCTACATTGCGACGATGAAAATCTTCCGCTCTTATTCCGAAGTCAGTGCCTGCGTGGGCCAGGAGGTCGCCGTGACCGACTGGATCACCATCACGCAGGAACAGGTCAACCTGTTTGCCCAGGCCACGGGCGACCACCAGTGGATCCATGTGGACCCCGAGCGCGCCAAGGCCGGGCCGTTTGGCGCGCCCATTGCGCATGGGTTTCTCACGCTGTCGCTGATCCCGCAGTTTTTCGAGACGGGCCTGACCATCGAGGGTGCGCGCATGGGCGTGAACTACGGGCTGAACAAGGTGCGCTTCACGGCACCGGTGCCGGTGGGCAGCCGCCTGCGCGCGCGCCTCACCCTGCAGGCTGCCGAGCCGGTGGCGCCCGATGGTATGCAGATGACCTGGCTGGTGACCGTGGAGCGCGAGGGCAGCGACAAGCCGGTGTGCGTGGCCGAATCGCTGGCGCGCAACTTCGGCGCCCCGGCCTGAGCCTGGTCGCCATCGGGCAGGAGGTCTGAACCATGGACCGCCTGCAAGCCATGAAAATTTTCGAGCGTGTGGTGGAAGAGGGCGGCTTTGCCGCCGCCGCCCGCGCCATGGACATGTCACCCCCTGTGGTCACCCGCATGGTGGCCGAGCTGGAGCAGCATCTAGGCACGCGGCTGCTGCAGCGCACTACCCGCAAGCTGGCGCTCACCGACGCGGGTGATGCCTATCTGCAGCGCGTACGCACCATCTTGCACGAGATCGACGACGCCGAAGCGGCAGCGGCGGCCAACACGCGCGATCTGCGCGGCACCATCCGCATCGTTGCGGCGCCGGTGCTGGCGACCAACTTTCTGGCGCCCATGGTGGCGCTGTGGCATGCGGAGTTCCCCAAGCTGTTGCTTGACATCGACCTGGACGCCTATGCCTCGGCGAGGGTGGATGAATATGATGTGACCATCATGGTGGCGGGTGAGGATTTTGATGCCAACATCGTGGCACGCCCCCTGTTGAAGGGGGAGGCGATTGTTGTTGCATCACCCGACTACCTGGAGCGCAAGGGCATTCCGCGCGAGCCGCAAGACCTGCTGCAACACAACTATCTGCGCGACTCCGGCATGGCCGCGCGAGCGCAGTTGGGGCCAGCGCGCAAGCTGCGCCTGCAATCGCTCAATGGCAGCATGCCCGCGCAAGAGGTCGATGTGCCGGCAGTGCTGCAGTCGGTCAGCACCGAGCTGCTTCTGCGCGCGGCGGTAGACGGCGCGGGGGTGGCCGTCACCTCGCGCCTGCTGGCCGAGGAACACCTGGCCCGTGGCGAACTGGTGCACATCCTGCCTGCGTGGATTTTTTCGCGCTACACCATCTATGCCGCGCTGCCGTCCGGCCGCATGCTGCCCGCGCGCACCAAGGTGTTTCTGGACTTTCTCAGCGAGCAGGTGCCCCTGGCCGTGGCGGACCAACGCGGGCAGCAGTCCAAGTAACCCAAGGCCATCGGCCAGGGTGGCGCACCCACCAACAATCAGCCAGGCATCAACCCAGCTGCGCAAATCCGCTGATGATGGTGCCCTCTGGCTCCACGGCGATTTCGCCGTCGGGCATCGCAAAACTGTTCTGGCGCCAGGCCTCGAACACCGTCACGGCCACGGCGTTGGACAAATTCAGGCTGCGCTGGCCCGCCACCATAGGCAGGCGCAGGCGTTGTGCGGGCGGAAAACTCTCGCGCAGTTCGGGCGGAAGCCCCCGCGTTTCAGCGCCAAACACCATCCAGTCGCCCGGCAGGAAGCAGGTGGAGTGCACGGGCTGCGAGCCGTGTGTGGTCATTGCGAACATGCGGGTCGGGTCTGGTTGGGTATCCCGCAGGAAGGCGGTCCAGCCTGCATGCACTTGCACCTGGGCGTATTCGTGATAGTCCAGCCCCGCACGGCGCATCTGGCGGTCTTCCATCGAGAACCCGAGCGGCTCGATCAGGTGCAGAGTGCACCCCGTGTTGGCCGCCAGGCGAATCACATTCCCCGTGTTGGGCGGGATCTCGGGTTCGACGAGGACGATATGGAACATGCCGCCAATTGTCATCGCTGGACGTGTGAGTTGAGCAACCGCTCGTAATCAAAAGTATCCCGCTGGTACTTCGAGGTTGCGGGGCTCAGTCGAGCCCCGTGCGCGCCAGGACGGCGGCGGTGACATGCGCCACGCCTGCCTCGCGCAGCGCCAGGGTGGCCGCCTGCAGCGTGGCACCGGTGGTCATCACGTCATCGATCAGCACCACCCGCTGGCCGCGCAGGGCTGCCGCGCGGCTGGGCTCAACGGCGAAGGCGCCGCGCAGGTTGCGCAGGCGCTGGGCGCGGGGCAGGCTGCTCTGCGCCTCGGTGGCGTGCAGGCGCAGCAGGGTGTGGAGGTCGGTTTTGGGGCCTGCCAGGTGCCTTGCCAGCAGGGCCGACTGGTTGAAGCCCCGCTCGCGCAGGCGTTCGGTGGACAGCGGCACCGGAAGCACGCAGTCGGCCGCTTCCAGCGCCGGTTCCATCCACGGCGTGCTGCGCATCAGTGTGGACAGCGCCTTGGCCCAGCCCGGATCACCGCGAAACTTGAACTGCGCCAGCGCATCGGCCCAGGGGTAGGCGTAGTCCACTGCGGCAACGCAGGCATCAAAGCTGGGCGGGGTCTGGATGCAGGCGCCGCAGACCTCTACCCCTGCAGGCACCCGCAGGGCGCAGCGCTGGCAGCGCGTGGCGGGCTGTGCAAACCGCGCCACGCAGGCGTTGCAGATACGCTGCGAGGGCCAGGTGTGGCAGAACGCGCACTGGCTGGGCACTTGGTTGGCCCAGGTATGGAGACGGCGCGAAATCCCTGTCAGGCCCGTAAAAAGCATGAATCAATATACTCGCGCGGCCCATGACGTCCTCCGAGCGCCCCCCCACCATTGATCCCGTTGCTGCGGCCCGCTGGCATGCAGCAGCCCCCGCAGTATCTCCCTGGCTTCATGAAGAAGTCGCCCGCCGCATGGAGGACCGCTTGCAATGGATTCGCCAGGCCCCTGAATCCTGGTGCCATTGGGACGCGGTGCGTGGCGGCCTGCAGGCGCATGCGCTGGTGAGCGCACGCTATCCCAAAGCGCGTTGCCAGATCTACGAAACGGCAGCCCATTGCGAGGACTCTGCCCGGCAGGCGCTGGCCAAGCCGTGGTGGAGCCCTGCGCGCTGGAGCGCAGGCAACCCCCAGCTGGGTATGCCAGCAGATGCGAGTGTGCAGATGCTGTGGGCCAACATGGCGCTGCACACGGCAGCCGACCCGCAGGCGCTGATCGCGCAATGGCACCGTGCCCTTGCGGTGGATGGCTACCTGATGTTCTCGTGCCTGGGGCCCGATACCCTGCGAGAACTGCATGCGGTGTATGCCGAGCTGGGCTGGCCCCCGGCCGGGCATGCCTTCACTGATATGCACGATTGGGGTGACATGCTGGTGCATGCCGGTTTTGCCGAACCGGTGATGGACATGGAGCGCATCACGCTCACGTTTGCCACGCCCGAGCGGCTGGTTCAAGAGCTGCGCGAGCTGGGTTGCAATCTGCACCCTGATCGCTTTCCCTCATTGCGCGGTCGGCGCTGGCGCGAGAAGCTCTACCAAGTGCTGTCCGACCGGTTGGCAGATCCGCAACAAGGTGGTCAGTTGGCACTGACTTTCGAAATCATTTATGGCCATGCGTTCAAGCCCGCGCCTCGGGTGCGCGTCAGTTCCAGCAGCGCTGTGTCGCTGCAGGACATGCGCACCCTGTTGCGCCAGGGCGGCAAAGAGAACTAGCCTGTAACGGCGTGTCAATGATATGGAACAAGGCACGCTACAATTCCGGGTTATTGAGATTTCGGGCATCTTCCCGCGCAACTTTGCGGGCTGCGCCTGTCTTGCCTTGGGCATGACAGGCACCCAGCAGGCAGTCTTGTGAGCACTTCTGGTGACGGGCTTGGTTTTTCGTTTTGCCACGGTGTCGGGTCAACGCATTGACTGGCGTCTCGTTCGCAACTGTTCGGTCACGCCGGTGCAGTTGGGCTGGATGTATCTGTCCTTGTGTGTGGTGTCCCTGGGTATCGCAACGTGCTTCTGGATACTCGGTGCCCGCCTGGTCATGCCCTTTGCGTGGCTGGAGATGGTGGCTGTAGGAATTGCATTCGCCATGTACGGTCGCCATGCGGCGGATGGCGAGAGGATTTCGCTGCAAGGTTCGCGCCTTGTGGTGGAACTGGAGACAGCAGGCAAGCTGGAGCGCGCCGAGTTTGACCGGAGTTGGGTTCGCGTAGAGCCCAAGTCTGGAGACCGTTCGCTGATCATGCTGTCTGCGCAGGGCCGTACGGTCGAAGTGGGGCGCTTCATGCGCCCCGAACTTCGACCGGCTCTGGCATCGGAGATCCGCATGGCCTTGCGCGCAGCCTGACCCCACGCAGGCGCGCGAAAGGGATTGGTTAAATTGAGGCTTAGAAGTAAGTGAGAACTATGAAGAGCATTTCCAACAAGCTGGCTTCTCTGCTGCTGATTGCCGGTGCATGGGTGGGCTCCGCAGCCCATGCCGTTCAGGACCTGCCTGGCGGCCCTGCAGTCAACCAGCTGAACCTGCATCCCCCGGTCACCAAGATCGCAGAAGAGCAACATTTTCTGCACTGGATGATGCTGATCATCTGCACGGTGATCTTTGTTGCAGTGTTCTCCGTGATGTTCTACTCGATTTGGAAACACCGCCGTTCCAAGGGCGCCAAGTCGGCCAATTTCCATGAATCCGTGACGGTGGAAGTGGTCTGGACCATTGTTCCGTTCATCATCGTGATCCTGATGGCCCTGCCTGCCACCAAGGTGCTGGTGGCCCAGAAGGACACCACCAACGCCGACCTCACCATCAAGACCACGGGCTACCAGTGGAAGTGGGGTTATGACTACATCACCGGCGAAGGCGAGGGCCTGGCCTTCATCTCCACGCTGGACAGCAGCCACCGCGTGATGTCCGACAGCGGCAATGTCAAGGATGCGCCGACTGACTACCTGCTCAAGGTGGACAACCCGATGGTGGTGCCGGTGGGCAAGAAGATCCGCATCATTACGACGGCTAACGACGTGATCCACGCCTTCATGGTGCCCGCCTTCGGCATCAAGCAGGATGCGATCCCCGGCTTTGTGCGCGACACCTGGTTCCGCGCCGAGAAGATTGGCGACTACTACGGCCAGTGCGCCGAGCTGTGCGGCAAGGAGCACGCTTACATGCCCATCCATGTGAAGGTCGTGTCTGCTGAGGACTACACCGCCTGGGTGGCTGATCAGAAGAAGAAGGCTGCGGCCAAGCTGGACGACCCCACCAAGGTCTGGGCGCTGGACGACATCATGAAGCGTGGCGAGAAGGTGTATGCCGCCAACTGTGCAGCCTGCCACCAGGCCAACGGCAAGGGCGCTGGCCCCATCAAGCCATTGGACGGTTCGGCCATCGTGCTGGACGCGGACCATGTCAAGCAGATCCAGGTTCTGCTCAAGGGCGCAGCCAATGGTGCCATGCCTGCGTGGGCGCAGCTGAGCGATACCGATATCGCAGCCGTTGCCACCTACACCAAGAATTCGTGGTCCAACAAGACCGGCCAGCTGGTGCAGCCTGCTGAAATCGTGGCCCAGCGCGGCAAGTAATCAGCGCCCTAACGTATTGAGGAATCCAAGATGAGTGCAGTTCTCGACAACCACGGGCATGCGGGCGACCACGCACACGACGACCATGGGCACCATGGTCCCACCGGCTGGCGCCGCTGGGTGTATGCCACCAATCACAAGGACATCGGTACCCTGTACCTGCTGTTTGCCTTCGCCATGCTAATGGTGGGCGGCGTCCTGGCGCTGCTGATTCGCGCCGAGCTGTTCCAGCCCGGCCTGCAGCTGGTGAACCCCGAGCTGTTCAACCAGCTCACCACCATGCACGGTCTGATCATGGTGTTCGGCGCCATCATGCCGGCCTTCGTGGGCTTTGCGAACTGGATGATCCCGCTGCAGATCGGCGCATCCGACATGGCTTTTGCCCGCATGAACAACTTCAGCTTCTGGCTGATGATCCCTGCGGCCATCATGCTGGTGGCATCGTTCTTCATGCCCGGCGGCGCTCCTGCTGCAGGCTGGACGCTGTATGCGCCGCTGACGCTGCAGATGGGTCCCTCCATGGATGCCGGCATCTTCGCGATGCACATCCTGGGTGCCTCGTCCATCATGGGTTCGATCAACATCATCGTGACCATCCTAAACATGCGCGCACCCGGCATGACGCTGATGAAGATGCCCATGTTCGCCTGGACCTGGCTCATCACCGCCTACCTGCTGATCGCCGTGATGCCCGTGCTGGCTGGCGCGATCACCATGACGCTGACGGATCGCCACTTCGGCACCAGCTTCTTCAACCCCGCTGGCGGCGGTGACCCGGTGATGTACCAGCACATCTTCTGGTTCTTCGGCCACCCCGAGGTGTACATCATGATCTTGCCGGCCTTCGGCATCATCAGCCAGATCGTGCCTGCGTTTGCCCGCAAGAAGCTGTTCGGCTACGCCTCCATGGTGTACGCCACGTCGTCCATCGCCATCCTGTCGTTCATCGTGTGGGCCCACCACATGTTCACGACGGGCATGCCCGTGACGGGCCAGCTGTTCTTCATGTACGCCACCATGCTGATCTCTGTGCCCACGGCCGTGAAGATCTTCAACTGGATCGCCACCATGTGGCGCGGCTCCATGACCTTTGAGACCCCCATGCTGTTTGCGGTGGGCTTCATCTTCGTGTTCACCATGGGTGGTTTCACCGGCCTGATTCTGGCCATGGCCCCTATCGATATCCAGCTGCAAGACACGTACTACGTGGTGGCTCACTTCCACTATGTGCTGGTGGCTGGCTCGCTGTTCTCCATGTTTGCTGGCGTGTACTACTGGCTGCCCAAGTGGACGGGTGTGATGTACTCTGAAACGCGCGGCCAGATCCACTTCTGGGGCTCGTTGATCACGTTCAACATCACCTTCTTCCCCATGCACTTCCTGGGTCTGGCCGGTATGCCCCGTCGCTACGCCGACTACCCCATGCAATTCGCTGACTTCAACGCGATTGCCTCGGTCGGCGCGCTGGGCTTCGGTCTGATGCAGGTCTACTTCTTCCTGGCGGTGATTGTTCCTGCCATGCGTGGCAAGGGTGAAAAGGCAGCTGCTAAGCCTTGGGACGGTGCTGAAGGTCTGGAATGGGAAGTTCCCTCTCCAGCGCCTTTCCACACTTTTGAGAATCCACCCAAGCTGGATGCCACGGCCACCCGTGTGATCGGCTGAGGATCACGACCATGACACCCGAGCAGAAAAAGAGCAACCTGCGGATGGCGCTGATCCTGGCGTCGATTGCGGTGGTGTTCTTCGTCGGGTTCATGGCCAAGGTGTTCTTCCTTTCCCGTTGAGTCCACACCTGCCATGAGCCTGCACCGCGAAAACGCCAAGATGGTCGGCAAGCTGGTCGTGATCGCGGCTGGCATGTTCGCCTTCGGCTATGTGCTGATTCCCATCTACAAGCACATCTGCGAGATGACGGGCATCAACATCCTGTCGCTCTCCGAGCGTCAGGTGCCTGGTAACGGCGTGGCGGGCAAGGATGTCAAGGTTCCTGCCAATACGCAGGTGGATAGGACCCGTACGATCACGGTGGAGTTTGATGCCAACGCGCGGGGTCCCTGGGATTTCAAACCTGCCCAGCGATCGGTGCAGGTCCACCCGGGTGAGCTGACCACGGTGATGTACCAGTTTCAGAACATCCAGAACCGCCGCATGGCTGCGCAGGCCATTCCCAGCTACGCGCCCCGCCAGGCTGCTGCGCACTTCAACAAGCTGGAGTGCTTCTGCTTTAACCAGTACACGCTGGAGCCCGGCGAGAAAAAGGAATGGCCGGTGGCGTTTGTGATTGACCCGCGTATTTCGAAGGACGTGACGACCATTACGTTGTCCTACACGTTCTTTGAAGTGGGTGGCAAGACACCCGCAGCACCGCAGTCCACAGCAGCCGTGGATGTATCCCTTCCGGCCATTTCCTCATTGGAAGGGGCTGGCTCATGAATACCCCACTGGAGCAGCCCGTGGTGAAGCCGCATGCGCGCAAAGGCTCGTTGCTGCGGACCGTGCGCGCCGTGGCCTGGTCGCTGATCGGCCTGCGCAAGGGCAGCGAATACCAGCAGGATGTCGAAAAACTCAACCCACTGCACATCATCGTGGTGGGATTGATCGCGGTCTTTCTGCTGGTCATCGGCCTGATCGGGCTGGTGAACTGGATCGTGTGAGTGTGTGTTGGTTGGTACGAACAAATACTGAAAACAAAGATTTTGAGAGTCAGGAGCTGAAATGAGTGCATCAACCCACGGCGGAACCCCGTACTACTATGTGCCTGCCGAGTCGCGTCACCCTGTGATGGCGGCTGCAGGCCTGTTCTTCGTCATTCTGGGCGCAGGGCAGTGGATCAACGGCCACGACTGGGGCAAGTATTCCCTGGCGCTGGGCCTGGTGTGGTGGCTGTTCACGCTGTACCAATGGTTCGGCGATGCGGTGCGTGAGAGTGAAGGTGGCCTGTATGGCCACAAGATCGACCTGTCGTACCGCTGGAGCATGAGCTGGTTCATCTTCTCGGAGGTGATGTTTTTCGGCGCGTTCTTCACGGCCCTGTGGTGGGCGCGTTCGCACTCTGTACCTGCCCTGGGAAGTCTGGACAATGCACTGCTGTGGCCTGATTTCAAGGCGGTCTGGCCCAGTCTGGCTGCTGGCGTGACCGGTTCGCCGGCTGGCATCGTCGAGCCCTTCCAAACGGTGGGCCCCTTCTGGCTGCCCACCATCAATACGGCTCTGCTGCTGACCTCGGGTGTGACACTCACCATTGCACACCACGCCCTGCGCGAGAACCAGCGTGGCAAGACGATTGGTTTCATGTGGGCAACCGTGCTGCTGGGTTTTGTCTTCCTGCTGGTGCAAGGCTATGAGTATTACCACCTCTACACCGACCTGAACCTCAAGCTCAACTCGGGCGTGTTCGGTTCGACGTTCTTCATGCTGACCGGCTTCCACGGTTTCCACGTGTTCCTGGGCATGCTGATGCTGCTGGTGATCACGTTGCGATTGCAAAAGGGCCACTTCACGGCCGACAAGCACTTCGGTTTCGAGGGCGCTGCCTGGTACTGGCACTTTGTGGACGTGGTGTGGCTGGGTCTGTACGTGCTGGTCTACTGGATGTAAACCGCGCCTGCCGTGTAAAAAAAGCGCCTCGCGGCGCTTTTTTTGTTGGCAAGCAAGCTGTCAGCGCAGACCCTGGTCCATCGCTGGCGGCGTGCTGCTCGCCACGGTTGGAGGGGGTTAGCGGGCGGTTGCCGGCAGGCCGGTAGGCTGGATGTAGCCCAGCTGCCAGGCGACCAGGATACACAGGAACAGCACGATGGAGATCCCCACCCGCACGGCCAGCGCCTTGGCCATGTGGTTGCCCTTGGACTTGTCATCGCGTCCATTGCGCATCATGAAGAACAGGGCGGATGCCAGGCTGGCCAGAATGGCGATGAACGCCAGCACTACGAGGTATTTCATGGAGCACATTATCCCGTGACCACTTTCCGCCGTCCCGCAGGCCTGCGTTTCTGGTTGATCACACTCGCCGCAGTGGCGGGCATGCTGGTCACTGCATCGCTGGGCCGCTGGCAGCTGTCGCGCGCAGCCGAAAAAGAGGCGCTTCAGGCCGCGCTGGACGAACGGGGGCGCATGCCTGCCATTGACGGCCGCGCCTTGCTTGCTGCTACGGTGGCAGATCCATCCTCGAAGGACGCCTCTTCGTTGGTGCACCGTGCCGTGGTTCTGGAGGGGCGGTGGCTGTCGGAGCACACGGTGTACCTCGACAACCGCCAGATGCACGGGCGCCCGGGCTTTTTTGTGGTGACGCCATTGCAGCTGGCAGGGCAAAGTGGCGCGGCGGTGCTGGTGCAGCGTGGCTGGGCGCAGCGCAATTTCCAGGACCGTACGCGGCTGCCACAGGTGCAGACGCCACAGGATGTGACGGTGCGGGTGCAGGGCCGTGTGGCGCCCGCGCCTTCACGTTTGTATGAGTTCCAGGGCGCCGACAGTGCTCAGGGGTCTTCTCGCATCCGGCAAAATCTCGACCTGGCAGCGTTTCGCACCGAAACCGGTCTGGCGCTTGCCCACCTCACGGTGCTGCAGACGGGCGAAGCAGGCGAGGGGCTTCAACGCGACTGGCCCGTGGTCGGGGCAGGCGTCGACAAACACTACGGTTACGCATTTCAATGGTTCGGGCTCTGCGGCCTGATTGCACTTCTCTATGTCTGGTTCCAAATCGTCCGACGGTTCATTCGCCCGCGCAGCCACCCTGCCGCCTGAAGCCCAGGGGGACCATCCCCTGGGGCTCACCGTGCACACGCTGCCCGAAGCGGCGGGCGCCGTGGCCCTGACGCAGCGCACGCGCCATGGGCGTTTGAAGATGCTGGGCGTGCTGCTCATCTGCGCGGCGCCGGTCATCGCCTCGTATTTCACGTACTACGTCATCCGCCCCGAAGGCCGGCGCAACTATGGCGAGTTGATCAACCCGCAGCGCACCCTGCCGGACCTGAGCGCCACGGCACTCGATGGCAAGGCCGTTCCCCTGGCTTCGCTGAAGGGGCAATGGCTTCTGGTCAGCGTTGCGGGCGGGGCCTGTGATGCCGCCTGCCAGAAGCACCTGTACCTGCAGCGGCAACTGCGCGAAAGTGTGGGCAAGGAGAAAGACCGCGTGGACTGGGTCTGGCTGGTGAACGACGCTACCAACGTGCCACCTGAGCTCACGCCCGCATTGCAGAAAGCGACGGTGCTGCGCATGGATGCCTCTGCACTCAATGCGTGGCTTGCGCCTGCCGAGGGGCACCAGATCGCGGACCACCTGTATGTGGTGGACCCCATGGGCAACTGGATGATGCGTTTTCCGGCAGCCATGGACGCGGCAGGCGCGGCCAAGGCCAAGCGGGATCTTGAACGCCTGTTGCGTGCGTCCTCGTCATGGGATGAGGCCGGGCGTCCCGGGAAGCCGTGATGGACACCCCACAGCCGCTCTACGATCTGGCGCCCATCGCCCGGCTGATGCTGCTGGGCGTGCTGATTGCGCTCGGGCCGCTCGCCTGGGTGGGTTGGCGCAACCGCAACAGCTCCCCCATGCGGCGCCTGCAGGCACTCACGGTGCTCACCCTGTTCCTGACGTTTGATCTGGTGCTTTTTGGCGCCTTCACCCGCCTGACCGACTCGGGCCTGGGCTGCCCCGACTGGCCTGGGTGCTACGGCAGCGCCAGCCCCGTGGGGGCGCGCACCGAGATCGCGGCGGCCCAGGAGGCCATGCCCACGGGCCCTGTGACCCATGGCAAGGCCTGGGTTGAAATGATCCACCGTTACCTGGCCACGGGCGTGGGCGTGCTCATCATCGTGCTCACTGTGTCGGCGTGGGTTCAGCACCGCAAGGCCTTGCGTATGGGGGGCGAGCGTCCCCCCATCAGCCCGTGGTGGCCCACCTTCACGCTGTTCTGGGTGTGTCTGCAGGGGGCTTTCGGGGCGCTGACGGTGACGATGAAACTCTTTCCGGCCATCGTCACGCTGCACCTCATCGGCGGGCTGGTGCTGCTGGCGCTGCTGTGTGTGCAAGCAGTACGCCACACCCAGAGCGCCCAGGGCAAGCTGCCTGTGCGTGTCTCCACCGGGTTGCGCTGGGGCCTGGTGATCACCGGCGTGCTCGTGGCGGTGCAGGTGGTGCTGGGTGGCTGGGTCAGCACCAACTACGCGGTGCTGGCTTGCACCACCTTTCCTACCTGTCAGGGGAGCTGGTGGCCAGCCATGGACTTTGGCCAGGGTTTTCAGGTCTGGCGCGCGCTGGGTATGCTGCAGGACGGCAGCCACATCAGTTTTGCCGGGCTCACAGCCATCCACTATGTACACCGGCTCATGGCTTATGTGGTCCTCTTGGCCCTGGGCATCGTTTGCTGGCGCCTTCGCCAGGCGGGCGTGCTCCGGGTTCAGTCCCGCTGGCTGGCCGCGCTGGCGCTGCTGCAACTGGCCACCGGCCTCTCCAACGTGGTGCTGGACTGGCCGCTGCTGGCCGCCGTGCTGCATACCGGTGGCGCTGCGGCGCTGGTGGTGGTGTTGACCTGGGCCTTGGTGTCCAGCCGCGCGGTGTCCGCGCCGCAAGAGTTTTCCGCACCTTCGGGTGCATCGAGAGTTTCCGCATGAGTGTTGCTGCCCCCGCCGCTGTTTCTACGCCGTCGCGCATTGCGCAGTTCTATGCGCTGACCAAGCCGCGCGTGGTCCAGCTCATTGTGTTTTGTGCCCTCATTGGCATGGTGCTGGCTGTGCCTGGGCTTCCGTCGGCCTCGCAACTTGGGCTGATGGCCTTGGCCTGTGCCGGGGTGTGGCTGGTGGCGGGCGCTGCCGCCGCCTTCAACTGCATCGTGGAGCAAGGCATCGACGCCAAGATGAAGCGCACCGCCTGGCGTCCCACGGCCAAGGGCCAGCTGTCCAACGCCCAGACGCTGCTGTTTTCTGCCGTGTTGTGTGGTGCGGGGTCCGCACTGTTGTACTTCTGGGTGAACCCTCTCACGATGTGGCTCACGTTCGCCACATTTGTGGGCTATGCGGTCATCTACACAGTGATTCTGAAGCCCCTCACGCCGCAGAACATTGTGATTGGTGGTGCGTCAGGCGCCATGCCGCCCGTGCTCGGTTGGGCGGCCATGACCAACGATGTCGGCCCGGAAGCACTCATCCTGTTCCTCATCATCTTTCTGTGGACGCCTCCTCACTTCTGGGCGCTGGCCCTGTACCGGGTGGAGGACTACCGCAAGTCTGGCTTGCCCATGCTGCCGGTGACCCATGGCAACGAGTTCACCCGCCTGCAGGTGTTTCTGTACACCCTGATCCTGTTTGCCGGGTGCCTGATGCCCTTCGTCTACGGCATGAGCTCGTGGATCTACCTGGCCGCTGCAGTGGTGCTGAGCGCAGGCTTCTGCGGCTACGGTTTTGCCCTGTGGCGCAACTATTCGGACGCGCTCGCGCGCAAGACCTTCCGCTTTTCCCTCATCCACCTGAGCGCCCTGTTTGCCGCCCTCCTGGTGGACCACTACGTGCTGTGAAGACCGCCATGATCATGTTGAAAAGAAATGCTCTTAAAACGATAGCTGTTAGCGCTTTATCTATAAGCGCTGTGGGCATTTTTAGTGCCTGTTCCGAGAAAAAGGCAGAGTTTCGTGGCGTGGACATCACCGGTGCGGACTATGCCCGTGACATCCCGCTGACCGACCACAACGGCCAGGCGCGACACCTCAAGGACTTTGCGGGCAAGGTGGTGGTGGTGTTCTTCGGCTTCACGCAGTGCCCGGACGTGTGCCCCACCTCCATGCAAGAGCTGGCCGAGGTGAAGAAGATGCTGGGCAAGGACGGCGACCGCCTGCAGGGCATCTTCGTCACGGTAGACCCCGAACGCGATACGCCGGAAGTGCTCAAAGCCTATATGGCCAATTTCGATCCCAGTTTTCTGGCCCTGTATGGCACGCCAGAGCAACTGGCTGCGGTCGCCAAGGACTTCAAGATCTACTACAAGAAGGTCGATGGCAAAACGCCCACCAGCTACACCATGGACCACTCGGCTGGCAGCTACGTGTATGACACGGCGGGGCGCCTGCGTATCTACAACCGCTATGGCAGTGGCGCGCAGGCCCTGGCGGCAGACGTCAAGGCACTGCTGGCCGAGGCGGGTTGAGGTTTCTGCGGGCCCGCCAGCCAGCCCGCCTGCTGGTTTGACAGCACCTGCAACAAAAAACCCGGGCAGGCGCATCGGCCAGACCCGGGCTGATGTTTGCTAGCAGCAAAGGTGTGCGACGTTTCCGTCGCGCAGATTTACTCCGCCTTGATGCCGCGCATCGCGATTACGCCGCCCAGCAAGTTGGTGTCGGCCTTCACGCGGTTGGCCAGCCCCTCGGGCGACGAGCCCACCGTCTGCCAGCCCTGCTGGAACAGCTTGCCGCGCACCTCTTCGCTGCGCGCAATCTCGCTGATCAGCGCTGCCAGCTTGGCCTGGATCGGCTTGGGCAGGGTCGAAGGCGCCGCAAAGGCGTTCCAGATTTCTAGGTTGAAGTTGCTGATGCCGGCCTCGGCCAGGCTGGGTACATCGGGCGCCAGCGGGCTGCGCCCGGAAGACGTCACGCCAATCGCGCGCAGCTTGCCCGCACGCACCTGGGCCTGCGCCAGGGCGGGGGGCAGCAAGGCCATCTGCAACTGCCCGCCCAGCATGGCGGTGGCCACCTGCGGGTAGCCCGGGTAGGGCACATGCACCGGATTGATGTTGCTGCGCGACTTGAGCAGCTCGGTGCCAATGTGGCCCACGGTGCCCACGCCGGGCGTGCCATAGCTCCACTTGTCGCCGCCATTGCGGGCTGCCACAAAGAAGTCGCGGGCGCTGCTGTTGGCGGGCACCCCGGGTTGGCTCACGGGCGCTGTCAGGATCAGGGGCGATGTGCCGATGAGGCTCAGCGGTGCCAGGTCCTTGAGCGGGTCGTAGGGCACGGCCGGGTTCAGTAGCTTGGCAATTGTCATGTTGCCGTTGATCATCAGGCCGATGGTGTGGTCATCACGCGCTTTGGCCACGGCATCAGCCGCAATATTGCCGCCTGCGCCCACCTTGTTTTCCACGATCACCGGCTGGCCCAGGGCCTTGGACAGCGGCTCGCTGAACGTGCGCGCCGTGAGGTCGGGCGAAGACCCGGCCGGAAAGCCCACGATGATCTTGAGCGGCTTGGTGGGCCAGGTCAGGGGCGCGGCTGCTGCTGCTGCGCCGGGCTTGGCGGCGTTCTGGGCCAGGGCCCAGGGGGAGGCGGCTGCTAGCGCAATCAGCAGCGTAGACGCACGGCGGGACACAACAGGACGTGACGACAACATGGGAAGGGGTCTCCTCAACAAGAACATTCAGGGGCCAAAACGACACGGGGCCCCAGAACTGGGGCCCCGTGAGGCAACTTCTGCAGCCGGGGATATTAACCCCGCCGCTCTCAGGCTCAGGCGTACTCCGCCAGCGCCTTCTTCATCTTCTTCATTGCAGCCACTTCAATCTGCCGGATGCGCTCGGCGCTCACGCCATACACAGCTGCCAGCTCGTGCAACGTCATGCCGCCCGTGCCGTCATCGTTGACCTTGAGCCAGCGCTCTTCCACGATGCGGCGGCTGCGGTCGTCCAGGCTGTCCAGCGCCGTGGCAATGCCATCGGTGGCCAGGGCATCGCGCTGGCGCGACTCGATCATGGCCGTAGGTTCGTGCGAGGCGTCGGCCAGATAGGCAATTGGCCCAAAAGCCTGTTCGCCATCGTCCGAGGGTGCGGGGTCCAGCAGCACATCACCGCCCGACATGCGGGTTTCCATCTCGATGACTTCCTCGCGCTTGACGTTGAGCTGCGCAGCCACCGTGTCGATTTCGTGGTCCGACAGCGTATCGCGGTGTGTGGCCGCATCGGCGGCAGACGCATCGGCCTT